>JBBEBJ010000140.1:5639-20239 GCA_040882425.1 Chloroflexota bacterium
ATCGGTCCGTCCAGTGTGCGGTCTACGATCCCGACAACGCTCGCCTGACGGTGTCACTCAAGGGCTCGCAGCTGTAGGCTCGGACGTGTCGGTGGCGTCGAACCCGGCGTCAGACCCGGCGGTAGGTGCTCTCCGACCGGCGCGCCACCTTCAGGATGACCACCTGGCGAGCCACATCGTCGACAAGGTAGATGACCCGGAGATCGCCGACGCGGAGGCGCAGGAACCCGGTCCCGGTGATGGTGGCGACGCTCGGCGGCCGCGGATCCATCGCCAGGGCGAGGATCGGTCCACGGAGTCGCGCGGCGTCGCCGGGTGGAAGTCGGCGGAGCTGACGTTGGGCCGGCGGCGCGAGCTCGACGCGGTAGCGGCCCTCGCTCATGCCTCGTCGGAGCCGTAGGTCGCTTTCGTTTCAGCGGCCAACGTCCCGAAGAATGCCTCGGCGGTTTCGCCTCCGTCGCGTCGATATTCGACGAGGGCTGCCTCGGCCGACTCGCGGTCCTCGCGTTCCTCGGCCGACTCGAGCCAGGCGCCCAGCGCCTCGTCGACGATGTCGCGCACGCTCCGAACGGTTCGGGCGGCTTCCACCTTGATCGCTCGGTAAATCTCCGGGTCCAGGTCGATCGTCACCTTCATGCGGGAAGCATACCAGCTTACTGGGTTGGTGCACGGGTCGCCGAGCGGTAACAGGAGGCGTCGGTCGCGACGACGCGTTACGGCCGAAGCGTGCCCGAGAAGACCTGCCAGGCCAGGAGTGATTTCGCCACGAGGCTGAGGATCATGTAGGCCCGCTCGCCGAAGAGGTAGTCGCGCCAGCGCCCGACCTTCGCGTACTGGAGGACCATGTTGAAGGCGAAGACGTTGAAGCTGATGAACAGCGAGACGTAGATCGCGATGACGAAGGCCGGGATCGCCGAGCCGCCCGGAGCGGTCGCGGCGGTCAGGAGCGACGCGCCGATGACGAGCCACGGCACCGCGCCCATCAGGCACCCGAACACGTAGTGGAGCCACTGGGGCCGCTCGCGCCCCTCGTTTGCTGCCTCCATGCTCCAACCGAACAGGATCATCCCGGCGTTCGCCCCGAAGACGGCGAGGAGCGTGCCGATCTCGCGGATCCCGCTCAGGCTGGCGATGACCACGATCATCAGGCTCGACGAGAACGCGTACTCGATCCAGCGCGCCGGGTTCTGGCCGCGGGCAAGCCGCGCCTCGTACCAACGTCGAGCCGGCAGCGCCACGACGAAGTGCGCGATGGCGCTGAGCAGGAAGAACGCCGCGACGGTCGGACCGATCGGCAGGTCGAACAACTGTCGCTGGGCATCCACCAGGGTGCGTGTCGCGGGATCCCACGCGAGATAGCTACTCGTGACCGGTGCACTCACGAGCGGATCCCGGGCGAACGAGATGAAGAGCATCGCCAGGAACTGGGCGAAATGGAGCCCAGCCAGGACGAGGTTCCAGCGGAAGAGGCTGGCGGACCGGTCGGCGGCGATCGGGATAGGGCGGGCCATGGTCTGGTTGGCGGCGGACATCGGGTTGACCTCGGGGGAAGTATGCGCGCGACGCCCGGGCTTCCGAAGGAAGGGGCGTCGCGCGCAGATCGATGGTGCGGCTGTCAGTGGGTCGCGGCGGACGAGTCCGTGGTGATCCACCGAATCAGCGTCGGCACGAGCGCCACGGCGCCGACCCCGACGAGCACGTAGATCACGGCGGAGATCGCGTTGGTTTCGCCGAACTCCGCACCCGTGAGCGCGGCCACGAGGTCGAACTGGGCGACTCCGACGAGCAGCCAGTTGACGCCGCCGACGATGACGAGGAGGAGCGCGAGGGCCTGGAGGTAGCGCATTGGATCGGTTCTCCTGCTTGTGCCCGATGACCCGGGCTGTTCACCCTCTGTCTAGGGTTCGTCGAGACTCTAGCGGCTTCGGCTGGTACTTGTCAAGTGTCTGTGCAGTGTTATCCTAGGCAAACCGTGTACACCATCAAGGAAGCCGCGCTACGGGCAGGCGTGAGCATTCCCCTCCTCCGCGCCTGGGAGCGTCGCTACGGGATCGTCGAACCGGCGCGGACGGCGTCCGGGTATCGCCTCTACGACGAACCCGCAATCGAGCGCGTCCGACAGATGCGCCACCTGGTCGACGCCGGCTGGTCGCCGAGCCAGGCCGCGCGGCACATCGAGACGGCCGGGACCCCGCCAGAGACCAGCTCCATGTCGACCTCGACCGAGCGAACCGAGGAGGCCGAGACGCGGAGCGCGGCCCGCCTGGCGGACGAGTTCGTCGGCGCGGCGGCGGCGCTCGACGAAGTTCGCATCGAGCGACTCCTCGACGATATCTTCGCGAGCGGGTCGTTCGAGCGGGTGGTCCACGATCGCCTGATGCCCGCTCTCCGGGCGCTCGGTGAAGCGTGGGCGACGGGGATCGTCTCGGTGGGTGGCGAACACGCGGCGAGCCACGCCGTGCTCCGCCGGCTCTCCGCGTCCTTCGACGCGGCGGGCCGTCCCTCTTCCAGTCGGCCGATCCTTGTCGGCCTGCCGCGCGGAAGTCACCACGAGATCGGCGCGCTCGCGTTTGCAACGGCGGCACGACGGTCCGGGCTTGGCGTCGTCTACCTGGGCGCGGACGTTCCAGTCGAGAGCTGGATCGAGGCCGTGCGGCGGACGACGGCGCGAGCCAGCGTGATCGGCATTCCAACCACGACCGACCTTGCGGCTGCCGAGGAAGTCGCCCGCGCAATCACCCAGACCAACAAGGTCAAGCTCGTGGCCGTCGGCGGATCCGGGGCGGGTGCGGCGACGCTCCCTCCGTCCGTGCTTCGATTACCGGACGAGATCAGCGCCGCGGCCCGCTCGCTCGAGGACGTCCTGCGGCGATAAGGCCTGCTCCGGCGCGTCAGTCGTCGAGGACGAACGTCACCATCAGGTTGACCTGGTACTCGGTGATCTGGTCGCCCCTGATGTCGACGCGCTGCTCCTTGACCCAGGCGCTGCGGACATTGCGCAGCGTCTTCGTGGCCCGCGCGATGCCCTGCTTGATGGCGTCGTCGAAGCTCTGCGACGAGGTTGAGCTGATCTCCGTGACACGTGCGACAGCCATGGTTCGTCCTCCTTCGAGTCGGATCCGATTTCGCTGGTCATACGGTACGCCCGGATCGGCGGCGACATCGTCACGGACTACGGCTCGCGGATCGCGATCCCGTAACCGGCCGCGTCAAGGCCTATCGCGAGGGCACGCCCCGTTCTCGCGTCGGCACGGCGGGCTGCGTCGGCGCCCAGGCGTCGATCGCTTCAGCGGACCAGATCGGGCCGTCTCGGAACTCGAGGATCGGCGCCGGGAAGGTGGCGTCGCTCGCCTTGACGAGCCCGAGCTTGGCCGGGTTGAGCCGCAGCCGCCCGGCGATCTCCTCGCGCGTCTTGACCTCGAAGTCCAGGGCCTGGTGCGGCTGGTCGCTCCACGCGAAGGGCTCGGGGTTGCCACCGCCCGGATCGGTCAGGAAGCTCTCGCCGTGGTACTGGAACACCCAGGCGCCACCGGGCCGCGCCTCGATCGGGTCGGTCAGCTGGTGGACGTGGACGAGCTTGGGGTTGATCGGCATGGCGGAAGCATGCGCTCGTGGGCGCCCCTGTCAACGTCGGCCCGATTCAGTACGGCCGCAGGCCCACGCTGGCAAGCTCCGCGCGTGCGAGCCGGTCGAGGCGGCCGTTGGCCCAGTCCCCCAGCGGATCCGGCGTGTACTCGAGGAGGCTCGAGTAGTCGAGCCGGGAGACGGCTCGCATCGCCAGGATGCGTTCGACGGCGGCCTTGCCGCCATCGGGGGCTGTTCGGATGGCCCGGTGCGCCGCCCGAACGCGGCGAATGCGTTCCCAGCGCCATGGCAGATAGCGGTTGAGCCACGGCACCAGGGTCACGAGCGCGAGCAGCAGCGCGAGCACGACGGCGACCACGAAGATGAACTGCTCCAGCTCGGTGCCGAAGTCGGCGAGCGGCTGACCGGCGCCGCCGATGGCGTCGCGGGCGATATCGCGAACATGCGACCCGACGAACGGCAGGCCAGCCAGCGACTCGCCCAGATCACGGCCACCCTGGACCAGTCCGTCGCCGCCGGCGCGGATGGTCCGGCCGGCCTCGGCGAAGCCGGCAAGGAACTGGAACAGCTGCCAGACGATGCCGCCCCAGAAGACCACCCACGCGAGCGTGGCGAGGTCGGCGACCTGTTCCTTCAGCCGTGCGCCCGGCAGCTCGCTCCAGATCTTGAGCATCGTTGGGGCCTCCCGACTCCGATCCGCACCTGTGCAAGATCGATGATGTCAGGATCCCGTCGGCGTGACCTCAGACGGCGCCGCGTCGACCCATGACCAGCCGGTACACCGCGACCACTACGACACCGCCGACAACGGCGACCACGATGCTCTCGGGGTTGATCCCGGTCACATCGGCGACCCCGAGGACGGTCCCGGCCAGGTAGCCGCCCACCACGGCACCGACGATCCCCAGGACGACCGTGGCGATGACGCCTCCGCCGCCGCCCATGATCATGTTGGTGAGGAACCCGGCGATCGCGCCCAGGACGATCCACGCGATGATGCCCACCGCTACCTCCTCCCGACGATCGAGCGCCGTGTGAATTGCCACGACGTCCCAGCGCTCGATTGCGTCAGACATGATTGTACGCGTGCTTGATTCGGTATTCTGGCTACCTCGTTCGCATGACCGCGCTCACCACCGGTCGACCCACCGAGGCGGGTACCCTGATTGCCACGAAGGCGCATTGGAAGGGGCCCATGCCGCGACTGCAGTCCAGGAGCTTCGCCGCATCCGACGTCGTCTACCCCATCGGGCGGGCCGACGTCGAGCGCGCACGCCGGCTCCTCGCCACGACGCCAACGCTGTCCGGCTGAGCCGAGGCAGGACCGGCTGCGGTCCGCCCGGTCGAGGCCGTCGTCCGCTTCCAGTTCACGCCGCGGGACGGCTGATCTGGACTCGCGCCAATTGCGGCGCGGGTCCAGAATGCGAGGCGCGTGGCCCACGAGGGCCTCGTGCGAGAGGGGCGTCGGGCGATTGTGCGCACCGGGGCGGAGGTTGAATGCCTGGCAAGACGCGCACCGCCGACCCGAAGGCCCCGGAGACGGCCGTCCGCGCCCTGCAGGAGCGGATTGCCGCCCTCTATCGGATCGCTGCCCTCGCCGGCGCTGCTCGCGACATGCCGGAGTTCTACGCGGGCATCCACCAGATCGTGGGCGAGCTCGTCTACGCCGAGAACTGCTACATCGCCCTGTATGACAGGGAGCGCAAGCTCATCAACTGGCCGTTCTTCGTCGACACGGTCGAGACCGATCCTCCCGATCCGCGCGAATGGGAGCAGGTCGGGACCGGGACCGCCGTGGGAGTGACCGCGTACGTCCTCCGGACGGGCGAGTTGCTGCACGCCACCGACGCCGTGCTCGAGGAGATGATCGATCGCGGTGAGATGGCGTTCGTGGGCGCACACGCAGTCGACTATCTAGGCATCCCGCTGAAGATCGAGGGCCGCGCGATCGGCGTCGTCGCGCTCCAAAGCTACCGGGAGGACGTCGTCTACACAGACGAGGACGAGCGAGTGCTGGCGTTCGTCGGCGAGCACATCGCGGCCGCCCTGGAGCGGACGCGGGCGACGGCCGAGATCCGCCAGCGAAACGCCGAGCTGGCGATCGTCAGTGAGGTCAGCCAGGCGCTGGGGCGGCAACTGGACCTCGATGGCATCACCGAACTCGTGGGCGAGCGTATCCACGAGGTCTTCCCGGGATTCGACTTGTTCGTCTGCTTATATGACCGGGCCTCCGCCTTGATCACATTTCCCTACGAGATCGCCAACGAGGAGCGCTACTCCAGTGAACCGATGACGTTCGGCACTGGCCTAACGTCCGAAGTGATACGGACGAAGCAGCCACTCCTGCTCCGGACCCTTGAAGAACAAACGGCGCACGCCGCCGTGGATACTGGTCCTGTCTCCGAGTCCTGGCTCGGCGTCCCGATCCTCGCCAGTGATGAAGTGATCGGCGTCATCGCGCTGGAAAGCCTGGACCGGTACGCCTTCGGCGAGGACGACATGCGCCTCCTGAGCACGCTCGCCGCGAGCACCGGCGCAGCGCTCGAGAACGCCCGCCTGTTCGACGAGACGAGGCGCCTGCTCACCGAGACCGAGCAGCGGAGTGCCGAGCTGGCGGTGGTCAACGAGATCGGGATTGCCCTCGCGCAACAGCTGGATTTCCAGGCGATCATCGAGGTCGTCGGCGACCGCGCCGCCCAGGCGCTCGGTGCGCTCGGCCTGTCAATCTGCATCGTGGACCCCAGGACCACGGAACTGACGTTCTTCTATTGGGTGGACGAAGGCGTCCGGAACCGTGAGAAGGAAGGGGTCGTTCTCCGCGATCCGCTGTCGGCGGAAATCGTGAGGTCGGGCCGCCCGGTTCGGATCGGAACCGCGGAGGAGGCCACCGCTCGGGGCACCCCGTTTGCGATTGGGGGCACCGAGTCGTACCTCGGCGTGCCTATTCCTTCCGCCGATCAGACGATCGGTGTCTTCGCCCTCGGGACGCGCGATCAACACGCGTACAGCGCCGCCGACGAGCGACTCCTCGCCACGCTCGCTGCGAGCACGGGTGTCGCGCTCGACAATGCGCGGCTGTTCGGCGAGACCAAGCGCCTCCTCGCGGAGACCGAGCAGCGGAGCTCCGAGCTGGCGGTGATCAACGACATCGGTGCTGCCCTCGCGCAGCAGCTCGACTTTCAGGCGATCATCGACCTCGTCGGCAATCGATTGGCCACCATGCTCCATTCCACGGACATGTACATCGCGATGTACGACCGTGTCACGAATCGCATCACCTTCCCCTTCGAGCTCGACCACGGCCGTCGCGTGTACGGCGATCCGATCCAGCTCGGCCAGGGGCTGACGAGCCAGATCCTGCAGGCCGGTCGCCCGATGCGGATCGGGACGCTCGCCGAACAGGAAGCCGCCGGCGCCCTCGTCGGAACATACAGGGACGGCACGATTGGAAGGTACGGCGAATCCTGGCTCGGGGTCCCGATCATGTCCGGCGAGGAAACCATCGGCACGGTCTCGTTCTCGGACGACCGGGAGCATGCGTTCAGCGAGGCAGACGAGCGCCTAGTCTCCACGATCGCCTCCAGCATGGGCGTCGCACTCGACAACGCCCGGCTGTTCGAGCAGACGAACACGCTATTGGCCGAAACGAACGAGCGCGCCGCCGAGCTCGGGATCATCAACAGCGTCCAACAGGGGCTGGCGGCACGCCTGGACATGCAGGCGATGTACGACCTCGTCGGCGACAAGATTCAGGGGATCTTCGACGCCCAGGTGGTCGACATCGGCATCCTTGGTGGCGATGGACTGATCCACTTCCCGTACACGATCGAGCGTGGCGTCCGCTTCCCCGATGAGCCAATCGAGCTGATCGGGTTCCGCAAGCGGGTCTTCGAGACACGTGAGCCATTGGTGGTGAACCGCGACGCCACCCGGCTCGCGGTCGAGGCCGGCCAGCCCGGCGCCATCCAGGGCGAGCCATCGAAGTCGTCTGTCTTCGTGCCGCTGATGACCGGTCGAGCGGTCACGGGAGTCATCTCCCTACAGAACCTGGACCGCGAAGACGCGTTCGGCGACGGCGACGTTCGCCTCCTGTCGACCCTCGCCTCCAGTCTCAGCGTGGCACTCGAGAACGCGCGGCTCGTCGACGAGACCCGTCAGCGTGCCGCAGAGCTGGCAATCGTCAACGAGGTGGGCCAGGCGGCGGCGGCGCAGCTCGATCTGGATCGGCTCATCGAGCTGACCGGCGAGCAGCTGCGGACGACGTTCCGCGCCGACATCGTGTACGTCGCCCTGCTCGACTCGGCGACTGGATTGATCGATTTCCCGTACCGGGTCGAGCGCGGGAAACCCGCACCACGCCCACCGATGCCCCTGGGCGAAGGGCTGACGTCCCGGATCCTCAGCTCCCGTCAGCCCCTCCTGCTCAACCGAGCCGAGCACTTCGAGGTGATGGAGCGCCAGGGTGTCGGCACGTCGGTCAAGTCGTACCTCGGCGTCCCGATCCTCATCGGCGATGAGGCCATCGGCGCGGTGAGCGTCCAGAGCATCGAAGAGGCGGGCCGCTTCGGGGAATCGGACACCAGGCTGCTGTCCACGATTGCGGCGAACGTGGGCACGGCCATCCGGAACGCCCAGCTCTATCGCGAGGCGCAGGGAAGGGCGCGAGAGATGGCCGCCCTCGCAGAGATGGGTCGTGAGATCTCCGCCACGCTCGACCTCGAGGGACTGCTCCAGCGGATCGCCGAGCGCGCTCAGGCCCTGCTCGAGGCGGGCACGAGCGCCGTCTTCCTGCCAGAGCCGGACGGGAAGACCTTCCGGGCGACCGCCGCGATCGGTGGAATCGCCGACGCGATCCTCGCCGATCGGATCACCCTCGGCGAGGGGATCATCGGCAGCCTGGCAGTCGAAGGGCGGGCAGAGGTCGTCAACGACGTCACCAGCGACCCGCGTAGCGTATCGATCCCCGGGGTCGACGATGACAGCACGGAAGAGCGCCTGATGATCGCGCCGCTCGTCGGCCGGCAGGGAGTGAGCGGGATGATGGCGGTCTGGCGCTCCAGGACGCTTCCGCCGTTCACCTCCGGGGAGCTCGACTTCCTTGTCGGGCTGTCCCAACAGGCCGCCATCGCCATCGACAACGCCCGGCTCTTTTCCGAGGCGGACGAATCGCGCGCCGCGGCAGATAGCGCGAATCAGGCCAAGAGCGCCTTCCTGGCGGCGATGAGCCACGAGATCCGCACCCCGATGAACGCCATCATCGGCATGAGCGGCCTGCTCCTGGACACGCCCCTCAACGAAGAGCAGCGCGACTTCGCGGACACGATCCGGACCTCCGGCGACGCGCTCCTCACGATCATCAACGACATCCTCGACTTCTCGAAGATCGAGGCCGGACGGGTCGACCTGCTGGCCGAGCCCTTCGCGCTCGCGGCCTGTCTCGAGAGTGCGCTGGACCTGATGGCGCCGACGGTCGCCAAGAAGCATCTCGAGCTCGCGTATTCCGTGGAAAGCGAGCTCCCTGCGGCGATCGTCGGCGACGTCGGGCGGCTCCGGCAGATCCTCCTGAATCTGCTGTCCAACGCCGTCAAGTTCACCGAGACCGGCGAGGTCGTGGTGGGCGTGACCGCCCATCGTGTCGACGGCGCCCCGGCGTCCACCTCCGCTACCTGGGAGGTGCGCGTGGACGTGCGCGATACCGGAATTGGCATCCCTGCGGATCGGATTGATCGGCTGTTCCAGTCGTTCAGCCAGGCGGACGCCTCGATCTCGCGCCGCTTCGGGGGCACGGGCCTGGGGCTCGCGATCAGCCGCCGGCTCGCCGAGGCGATGGACGGCTCGCTCACGGCCGAAAGCGCCGGCATTCCCGGTGAGGGAGCCACATTCCGCTTGGTGATTCGGGTCCAGGAGGCGCCCGCGGACGCGCTACCTCTGAGCGTCGCAGCCCCGGCGGCAACGGACTTCGCGGGCCGCTCGGTCCTGGTGGTCGACGACAACGCCACGAACCGGCGGATCCTGTCGAAGCAGCTCCTGCGCTGGGGCGTGCGCGCTCGCGATACCGCGAGCCCGGCGGTGGCCCTCGGCTGGATCGCCGGCGGCGAAGCCTTCGATCTCGTCCTGCTGGATCTCGTGATGCCGGAGATGGATGGCGTGGCGCTCGCCCATGCCATCGGTTCCGCCCGCCCGGCCGGAGGCCCCAAGATCGTGTTGGTGTCCTCGTTGGGCGGCCACGAGATGCGCCAGCCAGGCATCGATGGCTACCTGACCAAGCCGGTGAAGCCATCCGCCCTGTACGACACGCTTGCGACCGTGCTGGCCGGCGATGGTGCGGCGCCCGCCCGCCGGGAGCGACCACCCAGCGGCGGCGACATCGACCCCGAGCTGGGCGCTCGCTACCCACTCCGGATCCTTCTGGCCGAGGACAACCCGGTGAACCAGAAGCTGGCACTCCGCCTGCTGACGCGTATGGGCTACTCGGCGGATGTGGCGAACAACGGGCTGCAGGCCATCGCGGCGGTCGACGGCGGCGCCTACGACCTCGTGCTGATGGACGTGCAGATGCCCGAGATGGACGGACTCGAAGCCACGCGCCAGATCCGGTCCGCCGGTGGAGCCCCCGTCCAGATCGTGGCGATGACCGCCAACGCGCTGGCAGAGGATCGCGAGGCGTGTTTCGCCGCCGGCATGGACGACTACGTGAGCAAGCCGATCCGAGTGACTGAGCTAACGGCCGCGCTGGTTCGAGCGGCGGAGGTTCGCTCAAACCGCACGACGATGACGGCGTCGAAGCGCAGGCGGCGGAACGCCCGTGCCTGACGAGCTCGACGGCGTCCTCGATCGGGCGACGCTGGATGCGCTCATGGACAGCCTCGGTGGCGATGCCGAATTCCTGGCCGAGCTGATCGACACCTACGCCGCGGATGCCCCAGGGCAGCTCGAGATGCTGCACATGGCGCTGGCCGCCGGCGACATCGCGGGGCTCGTTCGACCCGCACACACGCTCAAGTCATCGAGCGCCAGCCTCGCGGCCCTCGAGCTGGCCGAGCGATGCCGGCAGCTGGAGACGTCTGCGAAAGCGGGCTCGCTCGAGGGCGCGAACGAGGCGATCGAGGCGATCGCCGCGGAACTCGATCGAGTCGTGAGCGCACTGGAGCACACGAAGGAGTCGTACCCGGCATGACCGGCGGCCGGATCCTGGTCGTCGAGGACGCCATCGTCAATCGCAAGCTGATCGAGCGCTTGCTCCGCCAGGAGGGGCACGCGGTCACCGCGGTCGGCGACGGCCTGGCCGCGCTCGAAGCGCTCGGCGGCGACGGCGAGCCGCCGTTCGACGTTGTGTTGCTGGACCTGGTGATGCCCGGTCTCGATGGGTACGCGACCCTCGCGCGGATGAAGGCCGATTCCCGTGTTGCGCACCTACCAGTCATCGTCATCAGCGCCGTCGAGGAGCTCGATTCCGTCGTGCGCTGCATCGAACTTGGCGCCCTCGACTACCTGCCCAAGCCGGTCGAGCCCACGATCCTTCAGGCACGGCTGAACGCGGCACTGTCCGCCAAGCGGTTGCGCGATCTCGAGGTCGAAGTGGCCGCGCAACAGGCGGAGCTCTTGCGCACGATCGCGAGACAGAAAGAGGAGCTGAGCCGATTCCTGTCGCCCCAGATCGCGGCTCTCGTGTCCAGCCCGGAGGGCGAACGCCTCCTGGCCGGCCATCGCCGTGAGGCGACCACGGTCTTCTGCGACCTGCGCGGCTTCACCTCGTTCAGCGAGGCGGCCGACCCGGAGGAGGTTCTGGGTGTCCTTCGCGGGTACCACGCCATGATGGGATCGCTCATTGTCGAGCACGGCGGCACGCTGGAACACTTCGCCGGCGACGGGATGATGGTCTTCTTCAACGACCCCGTCCTGCAGGAAGACCACGTCCTCCGATCCGTTCACATGGCGGTCGCGATGCGCGAGCGCTTCGCCGAGCTCGCCAGCGGTTGGGCGAAGCGCGGCCACAAGCTGGGCTTCGGCGTCGGCATCGCGACCGGCCACGCGACGCTCGGACGCATCGGGTTCGAAGGGCGCTACGACTACGGCATGGTCGGCATGGCGGTGATCGTCGCGTCGCGCCTGAGCTCGGCGGCCGAGGCCGGCCAGATCCTGCTTGCCCCGCGATCGCATGACGCCGTGGCGGATCAGGTCGTCGCGGAGCCGATCGGCGAGATCCAGCTCAAGGGCATGAGCAACCCGATCGCGGCGGTCAACGTGCTGGGTTTGCGCGGCGCCGGCAAGGCCGGAGTGTCGCCCAAACCGGCGATGCCAGAGGCGCAGTCCTGACCGACGTCAGATGGCGCCCGCCCGGCAGCCGCTACCCTTGAGCCATGCCCGCCGAATTCATCTACACGACGTACCGGCTCGGCCGGCACTACCCGCCCGACCGGACCGTCCTCGAGAACATCTCGTTGTCGTTCTTCCCGGGCGCCAAGATCGGCGTCATCGGACCGAACGGCGCCGGCAAGTCCAGCCTGCTGCGGATCATGGCCGGGCTCGATGACGATTTCGTCGGCGAGGCGCGACTCACGCCCGGCTTCTCCGTCGGCTTCCTGAGCCAGGAGCCCGAGCTCGAACCGGCCAAGGACGTCAAGGGCAACGTGCTCGACGGCGTCGCCGAGGTCCAGGGCCTGATCGACCAGTACAACGCCGTGATGGCCAAGTGGTCCGAGCCCGACGCCGACTACGACGCCATCGGCAAGGAGCAGTCCGCGCTCGAGGACAGGATCAACGCCGCCGACGCCTGGAACCTGGAGCGCAACGTCGACATCGCGATGGACGCCCTGCGCTGCCCGCCGGACGACGCCGACGTGACGAAGATCTCCGGCGGCGAGAAGCGGCGCGTTGCGCTGGCCCGGCTGCTCCTCCGCCACCCAGACCTGCTGCTGCTCGACGAGCCGACCAACCACCTCGACGCCGAGTCGGTCGAGTGGCTCGAACGCTTCCTCCAGGAGTATTCGGGCACCGTCGTCGCGATCACCCACGACCGGTACTTCCTCGACAACGTCGCGCAGTGGATCCTGGAGCTCGACCGCGGGCGCGGGATTCCGTTCGAGGGCAACTATTCGAGCTGGCTCGAGCAGAAGCTCGATCGGCTGGGGCGCGAGCAGAAGACCGTCGACGCCCGCCAGCGGACGCTCGCGCGCGAGCTCGAATGGGTGCGGCTCTCCCCGAGGGCCCGGCAGGCCAAGGGCAGGGCCCGCCTGGGCGCCTACGAGAAGCTGCTGGCCGAGGCCCAGGCGACGAAGGACACGACCCGCGAGCTCGAGATCGCGATCCCGCCCGGTCCCCGTCTCGGCGACTCGGTCATCGAGGTCAAGGGGCTGACGAAGGCGTACGGCGACAAGGTCCTGATCGATGGCCTGTCGTTCTCGCTGCCGAAGGCCGGGATCGTCGGCATCATCGGGCCCAACGGGGCGGGCAAGACGACGCTGTTCCGGATGATCATCGGGCTGGAGCCGCCCGACGGCGGGAGCATTGGCATCGGCGACACCGTCCAGCTCAGCTACGTCGACCAGAGCCGCGACGATCTCGAGGCGAGCAAGTCGGTGTTCGACGAGATCAGCGGCGGCGACGAGTTCATCAAGGTCGGCAACCGCGAGCTCCCGGCGCGGGCGTACGTGAGCAGCTTCAACTTCCGGGGCACGGACCAGCAGAAGCCCGTTGGCAAGCTGTCCGGCGGCGAACGGAACCGGGTCCACCTGGCCAAGCTGTTGCGCTCGGGCGGCAACGTCCTGCTGCTCGACGAGCCGACCAACGACCTCGACGTCGACACGCTCCGGGCACTCGAGGCCGGCCTGGAGTCATTCCCGGGCTGCGCGGTGGTGATCAGCCACGACCGCTGGTTCCTCGACCGGATCGCCACCCATGTCCTGGCGTTCGAGGGCGACAGCGTGGTCAGCTGGTTCGAGGGCAACTTCACCGAGTACGAGGAGTACCGCCACCGGGAGCTCGGCGTGGCGGCTGATCAGCCGCACCGGATCCGGTTCAAGAAGCTGGCGGGGTAGCAGCGGCGCTCGGATTGACTCATGGCGATGAGTCAATTACGCTCACGCCGTGACTAAGCGATTACAGGTCCTCCTGGACGACGCTGAGCTTCGGACGATCCAGCGACTCGCTCGACGCGACAAGCTGACGACTGCCGAGTGGGTTCGCCGTCGCCTCCGCGAAGGCGCCGCCGGCGCGCGCGGGGATACCGCGTCAAAGCTCGCGGCGATCCACAAGGCCTATCGCTACTCGCCCGCTGTGCCGGAAGTGGACATCGACCAGATGTTGGCCGAGATCGAGCTTGGCTACCAGAGCGGTCTGCCGGAGACATGATCTTCGTCGACGCCAACATCCCGATGTACCTGGTTGGCGGCGAGCACCCAAACCGGGAGGCTGCCCGACGGGCGCTCGAAGAGTTGGTGGCCGCGGGTGAATCGCTGTGTACTGACGCGGAAGTTCTCCAAGAGATCCTGCATCGGTACATGGCAATCCGACGGCCCGATGCGATTGATCCTGCCTTCGAATCCGTGATGGGGGTGGTCGACGTCGTCTACCCGATCGAGCGGACGGACGTCGAGCGGGCTCGACGCCTACTCAAGACGACGCCGAGGTTGGGCGCGCGCGACGCCATCCACATCGCGGTCATACAGGGCCGTGACGTCGACCGGATCCTCAGCTTCGACGCAGCTTTCGACGGGATCCCGGGGATCGTCCGCCTGTCTTGACGCGCCCTGACGGGCCGACGCCTCAGGCGCTCGCGGGGGCTAACGAGCGTCCGTGCGGCCATGGCCACGAAGCGTACGGCCCGCCGGCCGGCGCGCGGTACCCTGCCGGAGGTATGCCACTCGGATGCATATTTCCGATGCATCCGAGGTGCATCAACCAGGGAATGGCTGTCCCGAGGTGGAGGGGCCTCTTGAAGATGCTGCGTCGGCCTGAGCGAATGCCGTATGATCGCCACGGCATCGCGAAGGTGCCGCCTATCAAGAGCGCCTGAG
>JBBEBJ010000141.1:0-6984 GCA_040882425.1 Chloroflexota bacterium
TGACGATGCGCGGCCCGATCACGCCCGCCAAAATGGACCCGTCATGACCGAGTCGCGGGAGTCACCGGAGTCGAGGGAGCCGCCGCCGGCCAGGCTGCCGCCCGACCCCGAGGCCTACGACTCGGTCCGCGCCCAGCACGCCCGGGCGCGCGGCCTCGCCGCCCCGTACATCGCCGGTGGCCGCGACCCCGACCCCGACGCGGGGCGCCGGGAAGAGCGGTTCTATGGGCGCCTGCTGGTGATCATGGTGCTCGTGGTCGTGTTCGGCGGGTTCGTGGTCGGGGTCATCCTCGCGCTCCTCCAGTCGGGCGGCTCGTGACCACCGGCGCTACCACCCCATCGCTCGAGCTCGACGCGCCAACCTGGCAGCGCGCGACCGATCGGCTCGTGGAGACGACGCGCGAGTTGATCCGGATCCCGTCGATCAACCCGCCCGCACCCGAGGCACCGGATCTCGAGCTCGCGGCGGCCAATCACATCGCCGACCTGCTTCGCGATGCGGGTCTCGTGCCCGAGGTGCTCGAGGCCGTGCCGGGTCGGGGTTCCGTCCATGCCCGTCTCCGCGGCGACGGGACGGGTGGCGACCCGCTCCTGCTGCTCTCGCATCTCGACGTCGTCCCGGCACCGGCGGATCGGTGGACACACGACCCGTTCGCGGGTGAGCTCGCCGATGGCTACGTCTACGGGCGCGGCGCGGTCGACATGAAAGGCATGGTCGCCATGGAGCTCGGCGTCGTTCGGTTGCTGGCCGACGCCGCCCGGGCCGCCGGCCGTGACCCGGCAAGCGATCCGATCCCGGGTCTCCGACGCCGTGTGCTGTTCACCTGTACCGCCGACGAGGAGGCCGGCGCGGCGGCGGGCGCGAAGTGGATCGCCGAGCATCGCCCGGATTGGCTTCTTGCGGCCGGCGCGCTCAACGAATGCGGCGGGGTCGCGACGACCGTCGCCGGGCGGCGGCTCTACCCGATCCAGGTGGCAGAGAAGGGCTACGCAGCCTATCGGATCGCCGTGCGCGGCACGTGGGGCCACGGCTCGATGCCGCGCGACGACAACGCCGTGGTCCTGGCCGCGGAAGTGATCCGGAGACTGGCGGTCCCCGGGCCGACCAGGATCACGCCGGTCATGGGCCGCTTCCTCGAGGAAGCGGCCGCGGCACTCCCCGGAGAGGCGGCCACGATCCTGCGGAGGCTCGCGTCGGACGCTCCGGAGCACGCCGAGGCCGCGCTCGCGGCGACCTGCGATCCGATGTACGCCCGGACGCTGCGGGCACTCGTTCGCAACACGATCAGCCCGGATGTGGTGCATGCCGGGGTCAAGTACAACGTCATCCCCGGCGACGCCGAGGTGCAGATCGATTGCCGGGTGCTGCCCGGGACGACCGAGGCGGACCTGCGGGCCATGATCGAGCAACGGCTCGGGCCGGATCTTGCGGCCGCCTGCGAGCTGGAGCTGATCATCTTCGGCGCCCCGGTCGAGGCACCCGCGGAGGGTGCCCTGTTCGAGCTGCTGGTCCGGACGATCGTCGACCACGATCCGGACGGGGTCCCGCTCGCCGCGATGGCGCCGTTTGGCACCGATGCCAAGTTCACCGGTCCCCTCGGCGTGCCGACGTATGGGTTCTTCCCGCTCATGCTCGACCCCGAGGAGCGCTTTCTCGAGCGCTTCCACGGGGTCGATGAGCGTGTCTCGGTGGAAGCCCTGCGATGGGGTCTCCCGGTGTTGTACGACGTGGTCCGCCGCTTCTGCGGCTGAGAACAGCCGCAGAAGCGTTGGCGAACCGACCCGCTGGCTAGCCCTGCTGCGACGTCCGTCGGCGTCCGATCCAGGCGAGCGTCCCGGCAGCGGCCAGGAGTCCTGCGAGCGTGATGATCCCCGTCGCACCACGGTCACCAGCCGGCGTGACCGGCGAGATAACCGTGGTCGGCGGGAGGGTCGGTGCCGCCGGCTCGGCGGTGGGAGCCGGTGTCGGTGCGGGGGCGGCGACCGTGACGCCGATCTGGCCACGGACCTCACCGCCCGGGTTGGCGGACGTGTGGAGGTTGAAGTAGGTCGTCCCGGCGCGGATTGCGGCGACGGCTTCGGCGAAGGTGGTGACCGGACCGGACGCCGAGAAGTCGGCCGACGTCAGCGTCCCGACCATCGGGCTCGGACTGGCGGCCAGCGGCAGGATCACCCCACCGTTCGCACCGACGGCGCCGGTATGGAAGTGCGCGGCGTTGACCGTCCCGGAGAGACCGCTGTAGGTGACGAGGTAGGTGATCGTGCTCGCGTCCGCGCTGATCACCGCGAGGCCCTTGCCGGTCGCGGCCGTCGCCACCGGTGGATTCTCCTGGGCGCCGTTGATATCGGCGAAGTAGGCGTCGCCGGCGGCGACGATCTGACCGCGGATCTCACCGCCCGGGTTGGCCGCGGTGTGGAGGTTGAAATAGGTCGTCCCGGCGCGGATCGCGGCCACGGCCTCGGCAAAGGTGGTGACCGGACCGGACGCCGAAAAGTCAGCGGCCGTCAACGTCCCGGTCATCGGGCTCGGGCTTGCCGTAAGCGGCAGGATCACGCCACCGTTGGAGCCCGCTGCACCCGTGTGGATGTGCGCGGCATTGAGGGTGCCTGACAGCCCGCTGTACGTCACGATGTACGTGATCGTGCTGCCGTCGGCGCTGATCACGGCGGTGCCCTGGCCCGTCGCGGCGGTGGCGACCGGTGGGTTCTCCTGGGCTCCGCTCAGCGGACCGCCGTACGCCGGCTGGGTCGGATCGACCGCCGAGACGACTCCCGGGACCGCCATGAGCGCCACGGCGGCGGCGATCAGGGCGAGGCGCTTCCTGCGCATGTGTTCTCCCTCTCTAGGTCCGGGCTCAGCGCTGTTGGGGACGTGAGGCCGGTACAGAGCGGTACGACAGCCCGGGGCGTCCGGTTTCACGGCTGGTGCCCGAGTGAATCGAAAGGCGGAGATCCGCCGCTCGCTCCAGCGACGTAGGACCTGTCGATGGCTCCTGATACCTACCTCCGCGCCGTCGCACGTCGATCCGTGCTCGCCCTCGCGGCAGTCGTCGCGCTCATCCTGCTTTCGATTGGATCGGTCAGCGCGGAGACCGTGACGATCGCCTCCGTCAACTTCCGGTTCGAGCCCGCGACGCGTACGGTCGCGGTCGGTGACATCGTCCGCTGGACGTTCGCGGGCGATCCCCACACGGTGACCTCCGGTTCACCGGGCGCGGCCGATGGCAGGTTCAACTCCGGGATAAAGAACGCGGGCGAGTCCTACCAGATCACCGCGACAACTGCGGGCACGTTCGACTACTTCTGCGAGATCCATCCCGAGCAGATGTTCGGCACGCTCGTCGTCAGCGGCGGATCCGTGGCCACGCCGACGCCAACTGCGAAGCCGACACCGAGCCCGACCGCCCGACCCACGGCTAGCCCAACCGCAAGGCCGACGCCCCGGCCGACACCGGCGCCAACAACAGCGCCGACGGCCGCGCCGACCTCGTCGCCGAGCCCGTCACCGGTGCCCACACCGGTGCCCACACCGCTCGCCTCCGAGAGCGCCGCGCCATCGTCCACACCCACGACCGCGCCGTCCTCCGCCTCACCATCGCCAACAGAAGCGGCCGACGGCGTCCCACCGTCGGCCGAGCCACCCGTTGCCCCCGACCCCGGGTCCGCGGCGGCGGCCGTCGATCCGGTACCGCTCGTCGCCGCGGCGATCGTCCTCGCCGGCCTGGTTGCGGGCGGGCTCGTGCTGGCTCGCCGTTCCGGGCGGATTTGACCGGGGGTCAGCCCCGATGCGAGCCCGCGCCAGGCTCGTCACGCGGCACGTCCACCCGGATGACCTCGTCGCAGCTGGTGCACGCATAGACGACCTTGCCCTTCGCCCAGTCACGTTCCGGATCGTGGTCGGCGGCGTCGTGATGGGATCGCTCGAACCTTCCCAGGATCCGTCGCCGTGGCGGTGCTCCAGGCGAAGGGACTCTTCCGTGATTCGACCGTACAAGCTCAGTCCTCCTGTGCATCGGTGGTGGCGAACGGATTGTGCGCCGCCCACTGGGAGCCTACTCTCGCGGCGCCGTGATCAACCTGCCCCGCCGCGAGATGGCGTGGGTGGCCAGCGCAGCAACGCCCATCGCCACGATCGCTCGCTCGGCCGTGGGCAGTGGCCGGACCGCGCGGAGGAACTGGTCGGCCCGCGCCCGGTCCACGACCCGCAGGATGGCGTGGCCCCGGGGCGTCAATCGGAGCGTCCGCTGCCGCCGATCCTCCGGCTCCTCGTGCCGCTCGACGAGCCGCCGGCGGACGAGACCGTCGACGAGCCGGCTGGTCGCCGACGGTGAGCGCCCGATGGCCTCGGCGAGTTCGCCCACGGTCAACGTGCTCCCGTCGGCCAGCACGTACAGCCCGGCAAGCTGCGTGAACCCGAGGCGCAGCTCCCCGAGCTGGCCGGCAAAGCCGATGACCAGCTCCCGCCAGAGCGCACGGCCCATCGCCACGCGCTCGCTGATCTGGCGGACGTTGGGCAGCCGGTTCCCCGCGGCGAGAACAGGCGCTGAGAGGTCCGCCTCGAAACGGCGCGCGATCGAGCGCACCGGGGCGGGCCGGCTGGATGGACGTGACATGGCGCGCTCAGTGGACACCGCACAAGCGTAGGGACGAGCGTGAACGTGTGCAACCGTGCATGCGAGTTCCGCGCGCGAGGCCTCTCAGGCCCTACCCTCTTGACGATGTCGCAGCTTGCCTTCGTCTTTCCCGGCCAGGGCTCGCAGTCGGTCGGGATGGGGCGCGCGCTTGCCGACGCCTCGCCTGCCGCCGCGAGCGTTTTCGCCGCCGCGGACCGTGCGCTCGGGACCTCGATCAGCGCCCTGGCCTGGGGGGGTCCGGCCGAACGCCTCGACCTGACCGAGAACGCCCAGCCCGCGCTCCTGGCGACCTCGATCGCGATCCTGGCCGCGCTGCGCGAGCGATGGGAGGCAGCCGGTCTCGACGCGCCGGTCCCCGCGTTCGCGGCCGGCCATTCGATGGGCCAGTACTCGGCGCTTGTCGCGGCCGGGGCGCTCACGATCGAGGACGGCGTCCGACTGGTCCGCGAGCGAGGCCGGCTGATGCAGGCGTCCGGCCAGGGTCGCGACGGCGCCATGGCCGCGCTGATCGGGCTCGATGACGACCGACTGCCCGAGCTGGTCGCCGAAGCCTCGGGCCACGGCATCTTCGTGGTCGCGAACCGAAACGCTCCCGGCCAGGTGGTCGTGTCCGGAGTGCGCTCCGCGGTCGAGGCTGGTGCCGAGCTGGCGCGATCGCTCGGGGCCAGGCGGGCGATCGTGCTCCCGGTCTCGGTGGCGGCCCACTCACCGTTGATGGCCGAGGCGGCCGAGGGGATGCGGGCGGCCCTCGAGGGCGTCGAGTTCCTCGATCCAGAACCGCCACTGCTGGCCAACGCCGATGCCCGCCCGATCGAGACCGCCGCGGCCTGCCGCGCCGAGCTCGTGGACCACCTGACGACCGGCGTCGACTGGATCCGCGTCGTCGAGGGGATGGCAGCAAGCGGCGTCACCACCTTCGTCGAGGTCGGGCCCGGACGGGTCCTGACCGGGCTGATCAAGCGGATCTCGCCCGACGCGGAGGTCATCGCGGCCGACGACCCGGCGTCGTCCGATCGACTCCTGGCTCTCGCCTCCGCTCCCGCCCGGCCCACCTGACGCATCGATCCGAGAAGGAGAACCTAGTGCGCAAACCCGACTACGACCGACGTGTCGTCGTCACCGGCCTCGGCGTCATCAGTCCCGTCGGCAACGATGCGGCGACCGCCTGGGCGAACCTCGTCAACGGCGTCTCGGGTCTGGGGCAGATCACCAGGTTCGACACGACGCCGTATGAGGCCAAGCTCGCGGGCGAGGTCCGTGACTTCTCGGCACCCGACTGGATGGATGCCAAGGCGGCCCGCCGCAGCGAGTCGAGCCTTCACTTCGGAGTCGCGGCCGCCAAGCAGGCGCTCGCCGACTCGGGCTTCGAGTTGACCGACGAGAACCGGACCGAGGTCGGCGTCGTCTTCGGCTCGGGTGCCGGCGGCCAGACCCTGATGATCGACAACTACGCGACGCTCCACGAGCGCGGCCCCCGCGGCGTCAGCCCGACCTTCATCGCCAACGCGCTGACCGACAGCTGTTCGGGGATGATCGCCATCGAGACCGGCGCGATCGGCCACAACGTGTGCATGGTGTCGGCCTGTGCGACGGGCACGCACAACGTGGGCGAGGCGGCCGAAGCGATCCGCCGCGGGGACTGCATCGCCATCATCAGCGGTTCCACCGAGGCGCCATTGCTCGAGGTTGGTCATGCCGGCTTCTCGAACATGCGCGGCATGGGCATGCCGCGACCGGGCGAAGGCCCCGAGACCGTCTCGCGACCATTCGACCTGACGCGCGACGGGTTCGTCCTCGGCGAAGGCGCCGGCTCGCTGTTCCTCGAGGATCTCGAGATCGCCAAGGCCCGTGGTGCGCGGATCTACGCCGAGGTGGTCGGCTACGGCTCGGCCGCGGATGGCTGGGACATGATCCAGCCGATCGAAGCGGGTGTTGGGGCGGCGCGGGCGATGAAGATGGCCCTTGAGCGTCGCGGTGTGCCGGCGGATGAGGTCGACCTGATCAACCCACATGGCACGTCGACCCCGCTCGGGGACAAGCGCGAAGCGGAGGCCATCCGAACCGTGTTCGGGTCACGGGCCAGCGCGTCGGCCCGGGCGGTCGCGATCAGCGCGACCAAGTCCATGACCGGGCACATGATGGGCGCGGCCGGTGCCTTCGAAGCCTTTGCCACGGTCATGGCCGTCCACGAACAGTGCGCGCCCGCCACCATCAACTACCGCGATCCGGACCCCGACTGCGATGTCTGGGTGGTCTCGGAGACGATGTCCATGCCGATCCGCAACGCGCTGTCCAACAACATCGGTCTCGGCGGCCACAACGGTGCGGTCATCTTCAAGCGCTACGACGG
>JBBEBJ010000141.1:7084-8688 GCA_040882425.1 Chloroflexota bacterium
ACGTCCTCGATCGGGGTGGGTTGGTCGCGGAGGTCGTATGGCATGCCGCATTCAAGCAGCAGGCCCTCACCCGCGGCTCATCCGGCGAGCGATCTCGGGGCGGAATCGAAGCTGGCGGCCTCGAGCCGGGCCGAAGGCGTCCCGCGCGAAGATCTCCGCCGGGGTATGAATATCGCCCAAGGGAGATCGTCGGAGGAGGTGATCTCCGGCGCCCCTGCTCCGGGGAACGCGCGCGGTGGCAACCGACACCCGCGAGGGCCGGAAGCCGCCTAATCACCCGGTACAATCGCCGCCTGACTAGCCGGGACACAGCCCAGCCCACATTCGCCACCCGGCCAGGAGGACCAATTGCCTGAACAGGATCCCGCACGTCGCGCGGTGGTGACCGGCCTCGGGGCGATCATGCCGATCGGTAACGACTTCCCGACGTACTGGAGCAACCTCCAGGCCGCGGTGACCGGAACCCGCACGATCCAGAGCTTCGACGCCTCCGCTCACGAGGTGCGGATCGCCGCCGAGGTGATCGGCTTCGACCCGGCGGCGGTCATGGACGCCAAGATGGCGCGACGGATGAGCCGGTTCATCCATCTCGCGATGGGTGCGGGCAAGGAAGCGATCCGCGATTCAGGAATCGACTTCGAGGCGATGACGCCCGAGCAGCGCGACCGGGTCGGCGTCGTGGTCAACACCGGCGGCGGGGGGATCGAACAGATCATCGACGGAACCCACGTCCACGACGCCAAGGGGCCGCGCTTCGTGAGCCCGTTCGCGGTCCCCGCGCTGTCCGGGTCGATGGCCGCGTGCATGTTGTCGATGGAATTCGGGCTGTGCGGACCGGTCATCACCCAGGTCGCCGCCTGCGCGACCTCGGTCATTGCCTTTCACGATGCGTTGCGCCTGATCGCGACCGGCGAGTGCGACGTGGTCGTGGCGGGCGGATCGGAGGCGCCGATCTGGCCGATGGGCGTTGCCGCCCTGGCCAACATGACCGCGCTCTCGAAGCGAAACGACTCGCCCGAGACGGCGTCCCGACCGTTCGACGCCAACCGCGATGGGTTCGTCCTCGGCGAGGGCGCCGGCGTGGTCGTCGTCGAATCCCTGGCGCACGCGCGAGCTCGCGGCGCGACGCCCATCGTCGAGGTCCTCGGTGGGGCGCTCACGGCCGACGCCTTCCACATCAGCGCGCCCGAGCCCACCGGCCGCGGCCAGACGCGGGCGATGACGATGGCGCTCCGGAACGCCGGCGTGGCGCCTGACGAGATCGACTACATCGTCGCCCACGGGACCGCGACCCAGCTCAACGACGCGACCGAGACGCGCGCGATCAAGGCGGCATACGGCGCCCATGCTCGCAAGGTGGCGATCAGCTCGCCGAAGTCGATGGTCGGGCACCTGGTGGGTGCGGCCGGGATCGCCTCCGCACTGGCCGCCATCGGCGCCATCCGCGACGGGGTCATCCCGCCGACCGCGAACCTCACGACACCCGATCCCGAGTGCGACCTGGACTACGTCCCGTTGACTGCTCGCAAGGCGAGGGTCGAGACCGCCGCCATCAACGGCTTCGGCTTCGGCGGCCAGAACGCGGTCGCCGTGTTCCGGCGGGT
>JBBEBJ010000141.1:8788-12011 GCA_040882425.1 Chloroflexota bacterium
GCGCAGCGATCGACCCTCGAAGGCCTCCATGGCCGCCACGTGCGCCTCGGAGAGCGCGACCGGTCTTGCGGTCGCGTAGTCGTAGCGGACGAGGATCGACTCGCTGACCGCGACCAGGCGCGGCTCGTCCCCCTCCACGCAGGCAAGGAGGCGGTGCTCGAGAGTAAACGACGAGCGCCCGGTCCGGGTGGCGCGCGTCTCGACCGTGACCGTTTCGCCGTGGAACGCCGGTGCCCGGTAGGTGATCCGAGCCTCGGCCAGGATCAGGCTCTCGGCGCCCTGGGTGCCGAGGTGGATCGGGTCGCCCGTCATGTCCGTCCAGTAGCGGATCCGGGCGATCTCGCAGTAGGTCAGGTAGACGGCATTGTTGACGTGACCCATCGCATCGGTATCGGCGAAGCGCACCACGATCTCCACCCGGTGGCGGAACGACCCGCTGAAGTCGCGTGGGTCAGGGGCTGCGGACGTGGGGGCAGCCTCGTGCGCGGCGTGATCGTGCATGGTCGGGAGTGTACGGGTCCACCCTGACACGAGACTGGTCGTGCAGTCGGGCTTGCGTCACACTCGCGTCCCATGGACGAACCCGTCGCCATCCGGACCACCGTCGCAGGACGATGGGGCCCCGTCTACATCGCGGCCACGGACCGCGGCGTCGCCGCCATCGAGTGGCTGACCAGCGAGGAGGCCTTCGAGGCGTCGGTGGCGCGTCGCCTGGGAGGGCCGGTGGCCAGGGCCGGAACGGTCCGATCCAGGGGCAACCGGGAGAAGCACCTGAAGAACGCGGTCAAGTGGGTCGAGTCATTCCTGTCGGGGAGGCCCGCCAGGGATCATCCACCCATCGACCTTGCCGACCGGCCGTCCTGGGACCGGGACGTCCTCGAAGCGGTGGCCGGTATTCCCTGGGGTCGAACCGCGAGCTACGGTGAGATCGCGCGCCGGATTGGTGCACCCCGGGCATCCCGGGCCGTGGGCGGCGCGCTGGGTCGCAACCCGATCGTGTTCATGGTCCCGTGCCACCGGATCATCGCCTCGGATGGAACGCTCGGGGGCTGGGGCGGCGATCGGTGGGGCGACCAGGCGCACCGGTTGCGCAACAAGCAGGACCTGCTCCTGCGCGAAGGGGTCACGGTCGTGTCCCGAGCCGGCTAGACTCGCGCGACCGTCACGGCGACCGTCGCCCCCAACGACCGCCTGGAGACACGAGTGACCGCTGCGGCAGCGCCCGCCCCGTCCATGTTCGCGGTCTTTCGCAAGCGCGACTTCAACCTGCTCTGGCTGGCGCAGCTGGTGTCGACCGCCGGCTCGGCGCTGACGGACCTTGCCGCCGGGATCTTCGTGTACCGCGAGACCGGGTCGGCGTTGGCGGTCGGGCTGACCCTGATGGCGACCGCCCTGCCGAGCCTGGTCGTCGGCCTGCTCGCGGGCGTCTACGTCGACCGCCACGACCGCAAGCGGATCATGATCTACACCTGCCTCGTCCAGGCGGTCCTGGTCACGCTCATCGCGTTCGTGATCGGGATCGAATCGATCGCCGTCGTCGGGCTGTATGCCCTGATCCTGATCAACGCCGGCGTCAAGCAGTTCTTCGATCCCGCGCATGACAGCCTGATACCGGAGCTGGCCACGGACGAGGAGCTGCTGTCGGCAAACTCGTTCCTGTCGATCGCGTCGTTCGGTTCGACGGCCATCGGCTTCGCCGCGGCAGGCCTCCTGGCCAGCACCGTCGATCTCTACTGGGCCTTCATCATCGACGCGGGCACGTTCCTCTTCTCGGCGGGATGCATCTTCTTCATGGGTCGCTATCCGATGCCGGCGGCCGAGGAGGACGCGAGCGTCGCGGTTGTGGTCGCGAATCTTCGGGCCGGCTTCGCCACGCTGTTTGGGACGCCGATCATCCGCTCGCTGTTCGTGGTCGGCGCGTTCATGTTCTTCGCGTTCGGCCTGTGGAACGTCCTCCTCCTGCCGTTCTCGATCAAGGTCCTGGGGGCGACGGAGTTCGAATACGGGTTGCAGGAAGGGCTGACGTCGGTTGGGTTCGTTGTTGGCTCGTTCTTCATGGCCCGGTTTGGGCGGCACCTGCCGGAACCCGTCTGGATCGTCGTCGCCCTCGTCGGCATGGGCATTGCGGGCATCCTCTACGGCCTCGCCACGTCCGTGCCATTCGCGATCGTGCTCGTGATGATCAGCGGCTTCTTCAACTCGCCATCGTCCGTGGCGCGATCGACCCTTCTCCAGCGCAACACGCCACGAGAGATGCGCGGTCGGGTGTTCTCGGCGTTCTACGTGATGCGCGACGTGATCTTCCTGTTTGGCATGGCGGGCGCGGGTCTCGCGGACCTCCTCGACATCCGTCTGATGATCATCGTGGCGTCGACGCTTCTGTTCGTGTCGGCCGTGTTCACGCTGTTTGCCCCGGGTCTCAGCGTCGCCACCTGGCGGGCCGCCGCCGCACGGCTCCAGGCGGCCGGCGCGGCGCCGGGCATGGCGACGCTGCCGGCGCGCCCGGCGACGGTCGCCGACTTCGACCGGCTCGCGGCCCGGATCGGTCCGCTCGGGCAGCTGTCGCCCGAGCAGCGCTCCGCGTTCATTCGGAGCGCAACGGTCCGCGAGGTCCCGAGCGGCACGCAGATCGTGGAGCACGGCGACATCGCCTCGTCGGCCTACTTCATCCTCGATGGCACGGCCGCCGCGGGGATCCCCGACGGCGACAGCTATCGCGGGCTCTCGACCATGGCCGCGGGCGATTTCTTCGGCGAGATCGCGGCGCTGACCGGCAGTGCGCGCACGGCGGACGTGATCGCGGATTCAGACAGCACCCTGCTCGAGGTGCCAGCCGAGGCGCTGCGGGCGACGATGGTCGTCCCGGAGATCCAGAAGCTCATCCACACCGTGCTCACCACCCGGCTCCTGCGAACCGAATCCGCCGATCTGCCGCGGCTCGCTGGCGTCGACCAGGAGTCGTTGCGCGACCTGCGGACGCCGCGGCCGTCGGTGGACGTGTTGCAGCGCACCTATCACGAAGGGGAGCGTGTCAGCTAGGCGACACGAGGGAGGTCACACATGGGCTCGGCAGGAGGCTCGCCACGGGCTATGGTACGGCCATCAGGGATCAAGGCCCTGAAACCGGGAAGGGTGAAGGCAATGACGAACAAGCGAATCCGGTTCCCCAGGGAAGGGCTCCAGCCCCACGCGCCGGGGCCGGGCGAGCAGTTCATCGACGAGA
>JBBEBJ010000141.1:12111-19978 GCA_040882425.1 Chloroflexota bacterium
GAGACCGATGTCGAGGGGCACGGCTGGACCAATCCCGCGCCACCGATCGACTTCAACCCGCGGACGCCGACCCACGGCGGCGAGCTGTTCCCGACCGACACTGACGACGAACCGGGGCCTGATCAGGCTCGCTGAACGAGCTCCCAGACGAGCAAGGGACACCGCCCGCGACTTCCCGGGCGGTGTCTTCAAGTCCGCGGCGCCGTCCCAGGAACCGGCGGCGGGGAGTCCGGCTCCCGCGGGTCTGACGCGGTCGCCGCGAGCATCGCCTTGACCTCGAACGGGCTCGCGTCCGGGTGGCGTGAGCGGATCAGCGCCGCGCGACCGGCGAGATGCGGCGCCGCGAACGAGTTGCCGGTCGCCCGGATCCGCGTTCCCCCACGCCACGCCACGTCGACGTCGAGTCCGTGCGCCCCGAATTCGACCGGCGGCGACGGGTTGTAGTACCAGACGTCGGGGTCGCCGGCATCGTGGGCGGCCACCGACACGACCGCCGCGAACAACGACGGATACGACGCACCGACCACGTTGTTGGCGGCGGCAACCAGCAGCGTATTGGCGAAGTACGCCTCGTCCGCGAGCTCGTGGAACCGCTCGGCCATGGCCTCGTTGCGAGACGACAGGCTCAGGTTGACGACGCCGAACCGCTGCTCGATCGCCCATTCGAGCGCGGCGACAAACGCCGAGCCACCGCCACGGTTGTCGGGACCAAGGACCCGGATCGATACCAGGTCGGCCGCGGGCGCGATGCCGTGGATGATCCCGGCGCAGGCCGTGCCATGGCCAACGAGATCGGTCGAGCCTGAATCCTCGACGACTCGCGGACCGTCCGCCTTGGGCTCGACGCGGAGGTTCCGGACAAGTCGCCCGCCGATCGCCGGATGGGCGGCTTCGACCCCGGAATCGATGATCGCGACGGTCACGCCTCGACCGTCGCTGTCACCAAAGACGGCCGCTCGGTCCAACGCGCCGAACGGGCGATCGCGCCGGAGCCGGACTCGCGACGGACCGGCGAAGGCCTCGCTCCAGGCCGGGAGCATGCGTTCCGTCATCGCGGGTACGAGGCGGGCTCAGGTTCGCGCGTGACGGCCCGGGCGTCCGCGCCGGCGGGTGCGCTCGAGCAGGGCATCGAGCCAGTCGACGGCCAGGTCGACATCATCCGGATCGGCGTCGCGCAGTTGGCCGATCCGATCGGCGAGGCGCCAGAGCGGATCCTCGTCTGCCAGCTGCCCGGCGACTTCGGCGACGAGCGCACCCACGGCGTCCGATTGCGGCGGGTCGGTCTCGCGCCCGAGCGCGCCCAGGACCCGCACGAGCAGCCGGCCGGCGTCATGCTCCAGGCGCGTCGCTCGGGCGGTCGCCGTGGCGGCCGCGGCGACGCGCGTGGCGACCTCGAGATCGACGAGGTCGAACGGCGCGCCGTCGGTACGATCGAGCCATTCCATCACCCCGACGATGCCTTCGCCGTCGACGAGCGGGACGGCGAGCAGAGAGCGGGGCACGTACCCGGTCCGTTCGGCGGTCTGGCGCTCGAACCGCGGGTCCGCGGCCACGTCGGCGATGGCCAGCGGCTGCCCGGTCGAGAAGACGTAGCCGGCGATGCCCTCGTGCGGGGCAATCGCCAGCCCGATCACGCCCTCGCCCTGCGGTCCCGCCGCGGCGCGAAACACGAGCCGGTCATCGGTCGAATCATGCAGTGCGATCGATGCCGCGGCGACGTGCAGCGCCGCGGCTGCTGCGTCGGCGATGGCTCGCAGCGCGGGCTCGGCGGTCGGCGGCGCGAGCCGTTCGGCGGCAGACAGGCGGACCGCGACGCCGACGAGTGCCTCGAGGGCGGCCGCGCGTGTCGGATCGGTCATCGACGGGCGGCGGCGGCCAGCCGGCGAGGATCAGGGATGACCAGGTCGTCGCCCTCGAACCGGAGCAGGCCCTGGGCGACGAAGTCGGCGAGGAGTCGGTTCACCGATTGCCGCGATCCGCCGATCATCCCCGCCAGCTCGCCCTGCGTGTATGGCCACGGCAACCGGACTTCGCCTGCCGCGGCACGTTCGTCCGTGATGTTGATCTCGCGCAGCAGGTGTCGAGCCAGCCGGCCCGGCAGGTCCAGGAAGTGGAGGTCTTCCACGTGGGCGGTGAGTCGCCGGATCTCGGCCGCCAGCGTGGCCAGCAGCGTCCGTCTGAGGCCGGGCTCCGAATCGACGAGCCGATCGAACGCCTCGCGCCGGAGCACCAGCGTCTCGACCGCGTCCAGGGCCACCGCCGTCGCCGAGCGCGGCGCGCCATCGAGCAGCGCCAGCTCGCCGAAGAACCCACCCGGACCGATGGTGGTGAGGATCGCCGGTTCGGTTCCGTCATCCGAGCTCAGGGTGATCTTGACCGACCCGGTGGCGACGACATACAACGAATCGCCCGGGTCGTCCGCGTGGAAGATGACCTCGTCGCGCCGGTATCTCCGGGAGCGCAACGCGGCCGTCAGCAGGTCCAGCGTCCGTTCGTCGAGGCCCGCGAAGAGGCGGCAGTCGGCAAGCGCGTCGTGCGCCAGGGGACCGGGGCTTTGCGTGCGGACCATCGCGACCATCGTACTTGGGCGGACGCGGCCCGCGAAGCCCGGCGCCCGCTCACCAGCCGGTGGCTCGCCCGCAGGTGGTTAGACTCGCGTCCATGGAGCCGACGGTCTGTCCGAACTGCGGCATCCCGACGCTGCCGGGTTTTCGGCTGTGCGGGAGTTGCGGAACCGAGCTCGAGGGCGCTCCCGCGGTGCAGGACATCCAGCGGTTTGCCACCGTGGTTACCTCCGACCTGAAGGGATCCACCGCGCTCGGCGAGCGCCTCGACCCCGAAACGCTCCGGGAGGTGCTGACGCTCTACTTCGACGAGATGCAGGCCGTCTTCCGGTCGCACGGGGGGATCATCGAGAAGATCATCGGGGACGCCATCATCGCGGTCTTCGGCCTGCCCGTGCGCCACGATGACGATGCCCTTCGGGCGGTCGAGGCAGCGGGCGAGACGCAGCGCGTCCTGGCGAGCCTCAACGACCGTCTCGAGGAGCGGTGGGGGGTGCGGCTGGTCGTACGGACCGGCGTGGCGACAGGCACCGTGGCCTTCGGAGAAGCGACCCTGGGGCAACACGTCCTTACGGGCGACACGATGCAGACTTCGTCGGCGATGGAGCAGAACGCGCCGCCGCTGGAGGTTCTGATCGCGCAGTCCACGTACGACCTCGTCCAGGAATCCGTGGTCGTCGAGCCCGTCGAGCCGGTCACGCTCAAGGGGACGACCACGGTCGTCCCGTCGTACCGGCTCATCTCCGTGGCCGAGCGGCCCGAGGCGGGCCAGGCCCACACCGACGCCATTGCCGCGGGCATGCGAATGTGCTCGGCCTGTGGCCAGGAGAACCCGGAGACGTTCCAGATCTGCGGGATGTGCGGATCCAGCCTCGCCTTCGCGAGTGTCTTCCACGAGAGCCGCAAGACGGTAACGATCGTCTTTGCGGATCCAAAGCCCACGACACTGGACGGTGAGCGACCGAGCGCGGAAGCCCTCCGTGACGTGATGTCACGGTACTTCGAGGTAATGAAGACCGCGCTCGAACAACACGGCGGCACGGTCGAGAAGTTCATCGGCGACGCCGTGATGGCCGTGTACGGGTTGCCCGTCCGCCACGAGGACGACGCCGTCCGGGCGGTCCGCGGCGCCGCAGCGATGCAGGAGGCCCTACCCGCGCTCAACGACGACTTCCGAAGGCAGTGGGGCCTTGAGCTGCGAAATCACATCGGGGTCAACAGCGGCGAGGTGATCGCCGGTGACGCGAGCCTGGGCCAGCGGCTGGTCACGGGTGATGCGGTCAACACCGCGGCGCGCCTCGAGCAGGCAGCCGGCCCCCAGGAGGTGATCCTCGGCGACCTGACCTACCGCCTGGCACGCGACCAGATCGAGGTGGAGCCGATCCCGCCGCTGACGCTCAAGGGCAAGACCGAGCCGGTCCCGGCATACCGCCTGCTGCGCGTCGCCCAGCGGCCGGCCGAGCGGGCCGCCCCGACCACCCCGTTCGTGGGCCGCGAGGAGGAGCTCACCCGGCTGGAGACGACGCTCGTGGAAGTGTCCGCCACCCGGTCGTGCCAGCTCCTCACGGTGATCGGCGACGCGGGCGTCGGGAAGTCGCGGCTCGTCCGCGAGTTCGCCGGGCGCGCCGAGCGACGCGAGCGGTCCCAGGTATTGCGTGGCCGCTGCCTGCCGTACGGCGACGGCGTCACGTTCTGGCCGATCTACGAGATCGTGCGCGGTGCAGCCGGGATCACCGACGAGGACTCGCGCGAGGCTGCCCTGGCCAAGATCGCGGACATCGCCCGGCGGTCGATCAGCGCCGGGGACGATTCGGCAATGGTCGTGGAGCGGGTCGCGGCGGCAATCGGCTTATCTACCACCGCCTACCCGGTGCCCGAGCTCTTCTGGGGCATCCGCAAGCTGCTCGAGGCGATAGCGAGCCGCCGGCCGCTGGTCGCCATCGTCGACGACATCCACGTGGCCGCGCCCACGTTCCTCGAGTTATTCGATCACCTGCTCGACAGTGTCCACGGCTCGCCGATCCTCCTGCTCGCCACCGCCCGCCGCGAGCTGCTCGAAACGCGAACCGAGTGGGCGGAGGCGCACGAGTACGACCAGATGGTCCTGGACCCGTTGTCGGCCGACGACTCGGACAGCATCGTCACCCGGCTGCTCGGCGGGCTCGAGGCGTCGGTCCGGGAGCGGATCACCACGGCGGCCGAGGGCAACCCACTCTACGTCGAGCAGATCAGTGCGATGCTGATCGAGACTGACGCTATCCGCCAGGAAGGCGATGTCTGGGTCGCCGCGAGCGCGTCGAGCGAGATCGACATCCCGCCGACGATCCAGGCCCTCGTGGCGGCTCGTCTCGATGCCCTCCACTCGGAGGAGCGCCTGGTGGTCGACCCGGCCTCCGTCATCGGCCTGGGCTTCGCCGTCGAGGCGGTGACCAACCTGGTTCCCGCGGAGGCCGCTCCCGAGGTCCCGGGGCGACTCGCGACCCTGACCGCGAAGCAGCTGGTCCGACCGGCCGCGTCGGACTCGGATTTCTACCGGTTCGGCCACGCGGTGATCAAGGACGCCGCCTACCGGAGCCTGCTCAAGCGAACTCGTGCCGAGCTGCACGAGCGGTTCGTCGACTGGGCGGAACCGATCAACCGGGAGCGCGGCCGCGACATCGAATTCGAGGAAATCCTCGGCTACCACCTCGAACAGGCGTATCGCTACCGGGGCGACCTCGGTCCGCTCGACGACGACGGTCGGATCGTCGGCGAGCGGGCGGCGGCCAAACTCGCATCGGCCGGCAAACGTGCGTTCGGTCGCGGAGACGCAGCCGCGACTGCCAGTCTTCTTCGGCGAGCCGTGTCTGTCTTGCCGACCGATCATCCCAAGCGCATCGAATTGCTCTCCGACCTCGCCTATGCCTTGGTCGAACTGGGGCAGTTCGATGAGGCAACGACCGTGCTCACTGATGCGAGCGATGCGGCTGCGGCGATTGGCGACCTTCGACTCGTGGCGCGCGCGAAGGTCGCCTGGCTCAGCATGGGTATCTACGCACCAGGGTCTGCCGAGAATATGAATGATGCCGCAGGGGAGGTTGAGCGCCTTCTCGCCGTCTTTGCGAGAGAGGCTGATATCGGCGGGTCCGCCCTCGCCTGTCGGCTCCTGATGTTGGTCCACGGCACATCCGGGCAGTTTGATCAAGCGGCTGTGGCGGCACAGCAGGTCGTCGAGCTTGCGTCGGAGATCGGCGACACTCGCCTGGCCGCGAGCGGCGCGGTGGGGTACTCAACGTCCGTTCTGCTTGGCGTAACGCCGGTCGCAGAAGCGCTGCCGAGATCCGAGAAGCTCGTGGAAGAGGTTCGGGGCGATCGTAAGGCGGAGGCCGTCATCCTCAGCGCCGTCGCGCAGCTCCACGCGATGGAAGGTCGGTTCGACCAAGCCCGCGACCTGTACACCCAGGCGGAGCAGCTTCTGGTCGACCTCGGGCCCAGCCTGACGGGATCGTCGATCGCACTCGAGTCGGCGCGAGTGGAGATGCTCGCCGGCGACGCCCATGCCGCCGAACAGGTACTTCGGCGCGACTATGTCCAACTCGAGGCCCTGGGCGAACGGTACTTCCGCTCCAGCCTCGCCGGTTTCCTGGCTCAGGCGCTATGGAAGCTGAACCGACATGGCGAAGCGGAGCGTTTTGCCGAGATCGCTGAGGAACTCTCCGATCCCGACGATGTCTGGAGCCAGGTGGCTTGGCGAACGGTTCGCGCGAAGGTCCTTGCGCGGAACGGAGAGGTAAACGCGGCAGTTACGCTGGCCCGGCAAGCAGTAGATCTTGCAGCGGGAACCTCCAACATCGAGCAACAGGCCGATGCGCTGGTCGACCTGGATGAGGTCCTCGGGCTCGTGGGGCGCGCCCCCGAAGGGGCGCGACCCTTGCTCGCGGCCCTCGCCCTCTATGAAAGGAAGGGGGATCTCGTTCTCGCCCGTGCAGTCCGAACCCGCCTGGACCAAGGCGACCCGCTCTAGGAGCTACATCCGCATCGGGCCGTTGTGGAAGACCCACACCGTCACGTTCTTGTTGCCGACCGTTAGGCACGGCGTCGCATTGGTCGGAAGGCTGCCCGAGTCATATTCGCAAAGGTCGGTGATCAGTTCGGCATGGGGGACTGTAACCGTGCTGTTGCCGACGAGCTCCAACGTGGTCCAGTAGTGGTAGACGAAGGGGTTGTCGCCGCTGAGTTGGTTAGGCGACTGGCTGAAGGAAATGAGTACCTTGATGCCGGGGCCGCCGCTGTCGTTCGTGAATACCTTGCCATTGCCGACCTCGATCACCGACGTCAGCGACGTGAGCAGTGAGCAGGAGAACCAATCCGGGAAGCCGACGGTCAGGCTTCCATCGCACGGAGTGGTCAGATTGGGACTGTCGCCGACCGAAACACCGGTGAACGAGCCACTCACTGTCGCGGACGTGGCCTGCCGGTTCTGGCCCGTGATTTTCTGATCGTCGGCAACGGTGATGCTCTGCGCATCGATGTTGAAGTCTCCCGCGGCATCGCGATTCTTGGTGATAAGCACCGAGTCGCTCAGCGCCTTCGCATCGCCATGACTCTTGTTCTTGCCGGGAGGCGTTCCTGTGGTAGTGAAATTGAAGGTCACACGCTGGACGGTGTCGTCAGCAAGATTGGAACCCGTGGTGAACGCCGCTACGACATAGACCGTGTGGCCGGCGTTGAGGGCGCCGAAGCTGCAGACCAGCGGAGTGGCGACAGGACACGCACCCGTTCGCACTACGACGTCCGAAGCGTCCTGAATGGTCCAGAACGCCCCGGCCACCGTTGCTGTCGGCGTCGTGGTCGCGGTTACGAACAGCTGAGAGATGTTGCTGGTGCCACCGTTGTGCAGCCACTCGAAGAAGCCAACTTCGCTGCCAGCGGAGACCCCAGCCGAGGACGCTCCCGAGTTGAGCACTGGGCCGTCCCAGTCGGTGCCGTAGCCGACGGACCAGTTCGGTGTTGCGGCGGTCGCATTTCCCGCGAACGCGGAGACCGCGAGCAGCGAGGCCGCAACGACGGTGATGAGCGTCCGCCGCGCCCGCACACGGCGGAGTTCATGGGTTGCGTGCATCGATTCTCCCTCGCCCGTTCCGCCCTTTGGATCGGGCCACTTGGCCCTTGACGCAGTACGAAAGTCCTGTTCGCGGAGAGTGCGGCAGGTCCTGATCGGTGTCAAGTCAACAACCTGACCGTGGTGCGGTCACGCACCGGACAGCCCGTCTAGGTGCGCGGGATGGGCCGCATCGGGTAGACGCCGATGACGATGGGGGTCC
>JBBEBJ010000142.1:0-3027 GCA_040882425.1 Chloroflexota bacterium
CACCCGGAGGTTGCGTCGTGGTGTCCTGCTATACTCCCGGGGCCTTGTCAGGTCAGCCATGATCGAGCCCGGCCGGGGGTGGGCCTACGCCGCCCTCTTCTCGGAGATCGGCATCTCACTTCTGGTAACGACGCTGATCGGCGTGCTCGTCGGCTACTGGGCTGACGGGCAGTTCGGGACCCTCCCGATCTTCCTGCTCATCGGCTTCTTCGCCGGGGCCGGAGCCGGGACGGTAATGATCTACCGGCTGGTCACCAACTTCCTCAAGACGATCGAATAGCCGGTCGAAACCGGGCAGGCAAGAACCGAGCGCGGCGTCATGGCCGCGCTCCTGTGTGTGGAGGCAGCGTGTCGAGCGAGCAGGTCGCGACCGACGTGGTCGCGGAGCCGTCCGGACCGTCCCCGACGCCCGAACCGACGTCGGGCGGGGGGCTGCGCAACCGTTTCCTGTTCCTGATCGCCGCGGTGATCGTCCTCGACATCGCCGCGTTCATCGTCTTCCCGCCGTTCCCGCGTGGCGGGGCGCCCGGCGATCCCTGCGCCTTCCCGGTTTGCATCATCGAGAGCAGCCTCGAGTTCCCGGCCCCGCACACGGTCATCGACCTGGCGCCCGATTCCGGTCCGGCGGCCGGGGCGCTCGTCACCTTCGATCCGACCATCAGCAACACGATCCTGACCATGTGGATCGTGATGGCGATCGTGCTCAGCGGGGCGATCCTGATGACGCGCGGCAGCAAGCTGATCCCCGGTCGGGGCCAGAACCTGTTCGAGTTCTTCTACGAGTTCCTGAGCGACTTCGGGATCGGCCTGGCCGGACCCAAGGCCCGCCCGTACATCCCGATCTTTGCCGCCTTCTTCATCCTGATCCTGTTCAACAACTGGATCGGCCTGGTGCCGCCCGTCGGCAAGATCCCGCAGCTCCGGGCGCCGTCGAGCGACGTCAACATCACGATCGGGATGGCACTCGTCAGCTTCACCATCTTCCACGTCGAGGGGTTCCGCCACCTGGGCGTGCGCGGCTATCTCGGCAAGTTCTTCCCGATCGGCCAGTTCCGCCACGGGATCGGGGCCGGCGTCATCGCCATGTTCGTGGGCCTGATCGAGCTGATGCTCGAGTTCGTCAAGCCGGTCACGCTGTCGATGCGGTTGTTCGGCAATATCTACGGTGGCGAGGTCGCCCTCGGCGTGATCACCGCCCTCACGATCGCGATCATCCCGGTGGCGCTCATCGGACTGGAGCTCATGCTCAATGCGATCCAGGCGCTCATCTTCAGCGTGTTGACGCTGATGTTCATCGTCATTGCCATCGACAGCCACCAGGAGGAGGACCACGCCCCCGAGGAGGCCCACGGGCTCGAGGCCCCAGGGCGCGAGGCACCTGGGCTCCAGCCCGCCCACTGACGGGTCGCGCGAGGCGGCCCCCAACCACGGTCCCATTGATCCCGGGCGGCCCGCCCGGGGAACAGGAGGAAGTCACGACATGGAGTACATCGGCGCCGGTCTCGCCGCTCTCGGGGTCGTCGGCCCCGGTATCGGCATCGGCATCCTCGGCGGCCTGTCCGCCACCGCGATCGGGCGCAACCCCGACGCTGCCGGACAGATCCGCGGCATCGCGATCATCCTCGCGGCGTTCGCTGAAGGCCTCGGGGTCCTGGCGATCGTCGTCGGCCTGCTCGCGATCTTCATCCAGCCGGCGTAGCTGTCGGGCACGGAGAAGGCATCGTGGATCTGCTGGCCGTCGCGTCCGGTTTCGGGCGTGAGGTCGTCCGCCTGACAACCGAGGGCGAGGCCGAGGCGCTCTTCCAGGTCAACCTCTTCCAGGTGATCATCGCCGCGGCCAACTTCCTGCTCTTCCTCGCGATCATCTGGACCTTCGCCTTCCGGCCGGTATCGAAGATGCTGGCCGACCGCAAGGCCCGGATCGAGCAGGGGCTCAAGGATGCCGAGCAGGCCAGGCGCGATCGCGAGAACGCCGAGGAAGAGCGTGTCGCCACGCTCTCCGAAGCCCGGCGGGAGGCGAACGAGATCCTGGCGCGCGCCCAGAAGGTCGCCCAGGACACGCGCGACGCCGACATTGCCGCCACGAGGGAGGAGCTCGATCGGATGCGTGTCCGCGCGACCGCCGAGATCGAGTCGGAAAAGGTCCGCGCGATCGGCGACGTCCGGGCCGAGGTCGCGGACCTCGCCCTCCAGGCCGCCGGCCGAGTGGTTGGTGAGACCATGTCCAACGAGCGCGAACGACGTCTCGTGGAGGAGTTCATCCGCGAACAGGCCGTCGGTGGGTCGTCCGACTGATGGCCCGCCGCGAATCCGCCGCCCGCCGCTACGCCGAGGCCGCCTTCGAGGTGGCCATGCGTGACAACACCGTCGACACCTGGCGATCCGAGCTTGCCTCGGCCGCCGAGATCGTCGCGGAGGAGCGGATCGGTCGCGCGCTCGCCAACCCGTCCATCCCGCTCGAGACGCGGACCGCGACCGCCGAGGCGACCTTCGGGGCGCTGGTGAGCCGCCAGGTGCTCAACCTGATCGGCCTGCTGCTCAGGCGAGGCCGGATCGAGGAGCTGCCCCGGCTCGCCGCGGAGTTTCGCCGCCTCGACGACGAGCGGCAGGGCATCAGCCACGCCACCGCGACCAGCACCTCACCGCTCACCGCGGACGAGGTCCGTGCCCTGACCAAACGCCTCGAACAGTTCACCGGTGGTCGAGTCGAGCTCGACGTCCAGGTCGATCCCAGCCTGCTGGGCGGCGTGGTCGTGCGGGTCGGCGACCGCCTGATGGACGGCAGCGTCCGAAGTCGCCTCGAGCGCCTGCGGAACCAGCTCGTTTCGGGCGCCCTCTAGGAGATCACAGACCGATGGCCATTCGTTCCGACGAGATCACCAGCATCATCAAGTCCGCGATCGATGCGTTCGACTCCGGCGTGGAGACCCGCAGCGTCGGGACCGTGGTCGAGGTCGGCGACGGCATCGCCCAGATCTACGGGCTGGCCGGCGCCCTGTCGTCCGAGCTGCTCGAGTTCCCCGGCGG
>JBBEBJ010000143.1:0-12192 GCA_040882425.1 Chloroflexota bacterium
GCCTCGAGCACGAATAGCCGCGCCCAGAAGTCGCCGCGCGCGACGGTCTCCCAGCGCTCCAGGTCGAGGACCAGGCCGGCTCCCATCAGCTCGGCTCCGCTGCGCATCCCGGCATTCGGGCGCGCCAGGCGGTCGTCGGCGACCGGCCAGCCGGCGACGGTGTAGTCGATCGCCGGGTCGAGATCCCGGAGTCGAAGCCGTTCGGGCCCCGGGTCGGGATCGCCAAGGACCCGGTATGTGCCGACGATCGCCCGGCGTCGATCATCCGCGACCACCATCCAGGCGACGTGGTTCGGATCGCCATCGAAGGGCCCCACCAGCCGGATGAATCGACCGTGCTGGAGCAGCTCGCGATGGCGGCGATAGAAGGCGATCTGGTCGGCGATCTCGGCCCGTTCCTCGTCGTCCAGGACCGTTGGATCGAGCTCGTAGCCGAAGACGCCGAAGAACGCGACGGCCGCCCGCGTCGAGAGCGGCGTCACTCGCCCAACCTGGTGGTTCGGGACCGCCGACACATGGGCCGCCATCGAGCTCAGCGGATAGGCCAGCGAGGTCCCCCACTGGATCCGCAGGCGTTCCACGGCATCGGTTCCGTCGCTCGTCCAGCCCTGCGGTGCAAACGCGAGCAGCCCCGGGTCGAACCGGCCGCCGCCACCGGCGCAGGACTCGAAGAGGATCTCCGGGAACCGGGCCGTCAGGCGTCGATAGAGCTCGTAGACGCCCAGGATGTAGCGGTGGAAGAACTCCCCCTGGCGGTCGGCCGGCAGCGACGGGGTCCACGGCTCGGTGATGTTGCGGTTCATGTCCCACTTGACGTAGGTGATGGGAGCGCTGCCGAGCACTTCGGCCAGGACTCCTTCGAGGTGGTCGACCACCTCGGGCCGTGACATGTCCAGCACGAGCTGCTGGCGGCTCTCGGTTCGAGGCCGGCCGGGGATGCCGATCGCCCAGTCCGGGTGCGCCTCGAACAGGCGGCTGCGCTGGCTGACCATCTCGGGCTCGATCCACAGGCCGAACCCCATGCCGAGCCCGGTGATCCGGCGCGCGACGCCGTCGATGCCGTCGGGCAGCTTGCGGCGATCGACGAACCAGTCACCGAGCGAGGTCGTGTCGTCGTCGCGGGCGCCGAACCAGCCGTCGTCGAGCACGAACAACTCTACCCCCAGGTCGCGTGCGGTCGCGGCGATCCCGACGAGCCGATCGGCATCAAAGTCGAAGTAGGTCGCTTCCCAGTTGTTGATCAGGACCGGTCGCGATCGGTCGCGCCACACGCCACGCGCCAGGCGATCGTGGAACAGCTCGTGGAAGGCGTGGGAGAGGTCTCCGAGCCCGCTGCCCGAGTACGCCACGATCGCTTCGGGTGTCGTGAATGACGCGCCTGGCTCCAGGCGCCACCCAAACGTGTCCGGCTCGATCCCGAGCCGGATCCGGGTCGTACCGTACGGCTCGACCTCCACCTCCACGAGGAAGTTGCCCGAGTAGACGAGGCTGAAGCCGTAGGCCTCGCCATGGGTTTCGTCGGTGCTTGCTCGACGGAGGGCGACGAACGGGTTTTGCTGGTGGCCCGACGCCCCGCGAGTGCTCGATGCCGACTGGCGACCCGGCACCAGCCGGCGCTCGACGACGTGCCGCTCGCGCGCCCACCCGCCGGCGAGCCCGAGCATGATCCAGTCCGAATCCGGGAGATCCAGCGCCAGGCTCATGGCGCAACTGAGCTCCACCGAAGCGGCTCCTGCATTACGGATCGTCGCGCTTCGAGCGATGACCGGTCGATCGCGAAAGATCGTGAAACGCAGATCGATCTCGAGACCGCTCGGCTCGTCGCCGAGCGTGACCTCGATGGTTTCGGCCTCGGTGTCGTCCTCCGTGTAGGTCGATGGCAGGCCGTCGAGGGGCGGCTTGCCGGCCAGGATCCGGTGGGAACGGTAGCGCAGGGTGAGGGCACTCGAGCCGTCGGCGGCGGTCACGCTGAGTGCCGGCACACGGAAGTCGCCCGTGCCGCGGGTCGGATAGGCGAGTGGCACGGGATCACCCACGTGGTTCGAAAAACCCTCGAACGGATCGGGTCCCAGGTGCCGGTAGGAGCGGCCGGCGGGCAACGGGGCGCCGAGGTGGAGGTGTCCGAGACTCCCGTCCTCGTAGACGCGGAGGACCAGGCTGATCCGGTCGTTGTGCAGATGGAGTTGCGCGTCATCCGGGCGCCACTCGATCGGCACGGTCAGGCTCCGAGCGACTGGAGCGTCCACGTCCAGCGGTATGTGCCGGGGCCGACCAGGTACCGGGGGAGCGTGTCCGGTCCGCAGCTCGCCGTACCGAGGCCACGATGCGCCGCGTCAAGGTGGACGATCGTCCCGGGACGGACGGTCAGCTCCACATCGTGCGTGGCCGTCGCGAGATCGGCGGCCCGGTAGTGGGTGGCCGACACCTGGGCGGGTCGGTCCAGCTCGATGCGGACCCCGGCCCCGCCGTCACCGGTCAGGGTGAGCCAGCGAACGTCGGCGCGGCCGCCGTTCTCCTGGGGACGGATGTACTGGGTCGCGGCCTCGGTGACGGTCGTCCGCCAGCGGCCGACGAGGCCGCCGCGCTTGCGATCCGGGTAGGTCTCGTGCGGACCGGACCCGAACCAGGCCAGGTGCTCGAGTCCGGGGATCAGCTCGAGGACCGTGCCCACGCGCGGAACATCGGTCAGCTCCGCCGGGACCTCGACGGCTTCGTCGACGCGGATCGTCCCGCCCGCGAGGACGGTCACGGTCCGCTCGTGGCGGATCAGGATCCCGATGGCGGTCGTGACCTCGTCGACGATCGTCGCCCGCGGCCCGTTCCGCTCGATCGAGACAGGGCGGCGCGCCAGCCGGTCGAGACCCGCGTGCTCCCAGGCCGCGGCCATGCCGCCGATCCGATCGTTGTCGGTCGGGGCGCGCCAGAGCGCGAGTGCCGGCGGCGCCGCGAAGAGCGGATGGACGAGGTTCCCGTCGTTGTCGATCGGGGCTTCCGCGGCGGCGTCCGGCTCGCCGCGTTCTCGGTCGGCCTCGCCGGCCGGCCCCATCGCGACCTGCAGCGCTGCGACCTCGAACCGGGCGGGCGCCCAGGCTTCGTCACGCACGGTGGACCAGCGCGTGGTCAGGAACGCTTCACCGGCCGGGCAATCTGCGGGCCAACCCGCGAGCCGCACCGTCTCCGATTGCCCCGGTCCGATCGCGGGCAGGTCGAGCGTCCCCGTAGCCACCGGTTGACCGTCGACGGCCAGCTCCCAGGTCGCGGCGAGCCAGTCGAGGCCGACGAAATGCTGGCGATTGGTCACCCGGAAGGCGTCGCCGTCGAGCTCGATCGCGACCGGCGCATTGAGCGCCCGGGCTTCCCACATCGCCGGCTTTGGACGCCGGTCGGGCCAGTTGAGGCCGTCGGCGACGAAGTTGCCGTCGTGGGGCGTGTCGCCGAAGTCCCCACCGTACGCCCAGCGGCGCGTGCCGTCGGGCAGGACCTGGACCAGGCCGTGGTCCCACCACTCCCAGATGAACCCGCCCTGCAGCCCGGGCGTCGATTCGATCGCGTCCCAGTACTCGGCCAGCGTTCCGTTGCTGTTGCCCATGGCGTGCGAGTACTCGCACAGGATCAGCGGGTGGCGCTGGTCGCCGGATCGTGCGTGTTCGACGATCGCGGCGATCTCGGGGTACATCGGGCAGGTGAGGTCGCTGATCGCCTGGTCGCTCGTCCAGTCGAAGCGGATCGCGCCCTCGTAATGGACCGGCCGCGACGGGTCGTAGCGGCGCAGCCAGGCCGCGGCGGCCTCGTGGTTGGCACCGTGCCCCGATTCGTTGCCGAGCGACCAGACAATGACCGACGGATGGTTCTTGTCTCGTTCTGCCATCCGCGAGACTCGGCTGACCCATTGGTTCAGGTAGCGCGAGTCGTCGCACAGGGTGCTCTGGAACTGGTGTGACTCGATGTCGGCCTCGTCGATCACGTAGACGCCCAACTCGTCGGCAAGGTCGAGGAACGCCGGATCGTTGGGGTAGTGCGACGTCCGCACGGCGTTGAAGCCGAACCGCTTCATCTGGACCAGGTCGGCACGCATCGACTCGACGGACACGACACGGCCGGTGTGTTGGTCGAAGTCATGGCGGTTGACGCCGCGCAGGAACACTCGCGCGCCGTTGAGCAGCAGGTCCAGCCCGACGACCTCGACCCGACGGAAGCCGATGCGCAACGCGGCTTCCTCGACGATCTCGCCGCCCGGCGATCGGAGTCGCACCACCAGGTCGTGGAGTGCGGGGCGCTCGGCCGACCACGCCTCAATGTCCGGGATCTCGAACCGCAGCTTGACCTCGCCGGCGAGCGGCGGCTCCAACCGGCGATCGAGGGCCGGCCAGGTCTCCGCGGCCTCTCGCTCCGACAACGGGCCGCCCGCCGTGCGACGACGGAGCAGGTCCTTCTCGGCGGCGTCAGTCGGCCAGTCCGGGCCTGCCGCGAGCGGCGCATCACCGCTGGCGACGAGGTCGAACGCCGGCAGGCTCGTCTCGATCGTCCAGCCCGCCTCGGGCGCGACGCCGGCGAACCCGGCGACCGCGGTCAGCTCGAGCGTACCGGTCGTGAGGTCATCCCCCAGCCCGGCGATGGCCTTGACCTCGGTCAGAAAGACGCGGCCCGTCGCATAGAGGAAGACCGGTCGGCTGATCCCGCCGTGCCACCACTGGTCCTGGTCCTCGATGTACGTGGCGTCGGACCACTTGACGACGGTCAGGCGGAGCGTGTTCGCGCCGGGGCGCAGGTGGTCCGTAAGGTCGAACTCGGAAGCGAGATGCGAATCCTTGCCAATTCCGATGCGCCGGCCGTTCAGGTCGACGAGGAGGACGCTCTCCGCGGCCCCGACGTGCAGGACGACGCGGCGGCCGGCCCAGGCCGCCGGCGCCTCGAAATCGCGCTCGTAGATGCCGGTCGGGTTGCGCTCCGGGATGACGGGCGGCAACCCCTCGAACGGCATCTGGACGTTGGTGTAGTGGGGCAGGTCCCAGGTGCCGGACATCGTCCAGAGGCCCGGGACGTCCGCCTCGCCCCAGTCGGCCACTGGTTCGTGCGCCGGATCCGGCAACAGCTGAAAGCGCCACCGGCCATCGAGGGGGAGCCGCTCACCGTGGGGGACGCTGTGCATAGGGAGCCTGCCCAGGCCGGTGAGCTCGGGCGTCGTCCATGCGGCCGTCATGCCCTCATTGTCGCAGTCGCGCTTCGGGCGCGCGCATCGGGCAGACTTGCGGGCGTGCAAACGCTCGACCCCGCGATGATCCGCGCAACGGGTCTGGGCAGGCGGTTCGGGCCTGGCGATCGTCCCCGGTCGGTGTTCCCGTTGGCCCATCCGCATAGGCCAACCCGCGATATCATCCGCGGGTGAGTCCACGAGCGTCCCGGGCGGAATGGCTGGTTTTCCTCGCGCTCGGCCTGATGTGGGGGTCGAGCTACCTCTTCATCAAGCTCGCGGTCGACGACTTCGGGACGTTCACCCTGGTCGCGCTGCGGTTGGCGATCGGGGCGGCAGTGCTCTGGATCGTCATCCGCCTCGCCCACCAGCCACTGCCACGCGAGCCGCGGCTCTATGGGCACCTGGTCGTCATGGCCGTCGTGAACATCGTGATCCCGTTCGTCCTCATCACCTGGGCCGAACAGTCCGTCGATTCGTCGCTGGCCGCCATCCTCACCTCGGCCGTGCCGTTGTTCGTGATCGTGATCGCTCCCCTCTTCCTCCACGACGAGCCGATCCGGGTCAACGGCGTGGCCGGGCTGGGTGTCGGGTTCGTCGGTGTGGTCGTCCTGACAAGCAACGACCTGGCCGTTGCCGACGCCGACCTCACCGGCGAGCTGGCGCTCCTGGGCGCCGCGCTCGCCTATGCGGTTGGAGCCGTCTACTCGCGACGCAACATGCGCGGCGTGCCACCGATGATCCCGGCCGTCTTCCAGGTCACCTTTGCGATGCTGATCTCCGGCGCGATCGCCATCGTCCTCGAGAGTCCGTGGAACGCGCGCCCGGACGGCGAGGCGGTCTTCTCGATCCTCTGGTTGGGCATCCTCGGCTCCGGGTTCGCCTATCTCGCGGTGTTTCGCCTGCTCTCCACGTGGGGCGCGACCCGGACGACGCTGGTCGCCTACGTGATCCCGGTGGTCGGGATCGTCCTGGGTTTCCTGGTCCTCAGCGAGCCGATCGATGGGCGGGTCCTGATCGGGACCGCGCTGGTGATCGGCGGCGTGGCGCTCGTCAACAGCCGGTACGGGCGGCGCCGACTGTACGGGCGGGTTCCGCCGGTCGAGGCGACCTGACGGGGCGGCGGGGCGCAGCGGTCTGCGCCTCTCACCGCGACCATGTGCAGCGGCGCCTTGCCCCGGGGGCAACAAAGCGTCGCGACGCCGTCGATCGACTCACCTGATTGGCCAGAATCTTGCGTTCACGGCAAGAATCAGCCTCCGCAGAGCGCTCGGACGCGCTCGGCTTGCCCGGGCGGCAAGATCCGGCGACGCTTCCGCCCATCACTGGGGCTCGATCACGTTTGTTTGCACCACCGGCAACGTGCAACTGGAATCTTGCGGTGGCGGCAAGGGATCGGACGACGAGTCTCCATCGGGCGCCGAAGTCCGATCACCCGCCCGGCTCCCGTTGCCCACCGAGCGCCCGTCAGCGCCCGTCAGCGCCCGTCAGCCATTCAGGGCGAGCAGAATCGCACCCCCGACGATGAGCACGGACGCCCCGACGCGTCTGCCGATCTCCGCGCGGTCCGTGGCCTCGCCCAGCTTGACCGAGCCCCAGGCGGCCGCGAACACGGTGGCCGATTCGCGGAGCGGCGCTACGCCCGACAGCGGCGCGACGCTGAGCGCCACCAGCACGCACAGGTAGGCGCCGAGCGTCAGCCAGCCACCGATGGCCGCGTGCCGGGTGGCCGCCGGTCCGTGACGCAGGAGGTCGCCACCGGCCACGAACGCGATCCACAGGACCAGGACGACGCAGGTGGTGATCCACAGGATCGCCGCGTACGGCAATGGCTCGATCAGACGGACGCCGACCCGGTCGATGGCAGTGTAGGTCGCGATGGTCACGCCGGTCGCGAGGGCGAACAGGATCGAGGTATCGATGGCCCCTCGGGATCGGCGCTCGGCCCCTCCGGTGGACTGACCGACGGTTGGCGCCGCCATCGAGCGACGTCGAGCCAGCGCCAGGACCCGCCACGGGCGCTGGAGCCAGAGGAACCCGGCCAGCAGTGCCACGACCCCGAGCGAGCCACCCACCCCGAGGCGTTCCCCCAGCAGTCCGACCCCGACGACGACCGCGAGCAACGGCGCCGTGCCGCGCGCGAGCGGATAGACCACCGACAGGTCGCCGCGGCGATAGGCCGCGGCCAGGAAGACGAAGTAGACCGCCTCGACGATACCTGAAGCGACGCCAAGGGCCACACCTTCGAGCGGCAGCGACGGCGCACCCGACGCCCACCACCCGAGCATTCCCGCCGGGATGATCACGATCGACGCCGCGAGCATCCCGATCGTGGCCGCCCGCAACGGGTCGCCCGCAGTCTTGAGACGCACGTTCCAGGCAACGTGAAGCACGGCGCTCAACGCGACCAGGCCGATGATCAGGGGACTCACCCCCGGACGTTACCCGCCCGGATCGCCCTGCTGCACGGAGGGACTGGCTGTCAGGATCGTCAGTCCCAGCCCCTTGCCAGTCCCCGATCGCCCGGCAGGAACGGCAGCCGCCGATCGACGAGGGCGACCCCGATCGCCGTCGTCAGCGGCACCGCCGCAACGATCCCGATGCTGCCGACGATGGCCCGGACGACCTCGACCGCGACCACCTCCGTCGAAGCCGTCAGGAGCGGATCCTGGCGGCCGGCGGCGAACAGGACGAGCAACGGCAGCGATGCCCCGACGTAGGCCAGGACCAGCGTGTTCACCGTCGCCGCGATATGCGACCGGCCAACGTTCATCGCCCGACGCGCCAATGCCAGGCCGCGCAGGGAGGGGTTGGCGTCGTGAAGCTCGGACACGATCGCCGCCTGCGTGACGGTCACGTCGTCGAGGATGCCGAGCGCCCCGAGGATGATCGCGGCCAGGATCAGTCCGCCGAGGTCGATCTGCGTGATCCCGATCGCCTGCAGGTAGGTCGCATCCTCGGACCCGCGCAGCTCGGTGAACCGGGCCAGCGTGTCGAAGCCGACGGCGAGCAACGCGGTCAGCGCCAGTGCCCCGAACGTGCCGAGGGTGGCCGCGACGGTCTGCGCCCTGGCCCCCTCGGTCAGGAGGAACGTCGCGACCGTCACCGCCGTGGCCGCGATGATCGCCACCAGGGCCGGATCCCAGCCGGCGAGGATGAGTGGCACCACGACCTTGACGACAACGGCCAGCGTCAGCGCCAGGGCGATCAACGAGCGGACGCCGCGCCAGCCGCCGACCACCGTCACAGCCACGGCGAAGAGGCCGAGCAGCAGCCCCAGGACCGGAACACGGTAGAAGTCCGCGACCGAGATGAACACGCTGTCGGGCTCCAGCGAGGCGTTGACGATGACCTCATCGCCGACGTCGTAGCGCGGCAGATCCTGCTGCCCCGACGGTCCCTGGAGATACCCGTCGATCAGCTCGCCTCGTTGTGGCCCGACCAGGATCTGGATCCGGACGTCGGGTGCCGTCACATCGTCGCCAGGGGGCAGGAACTCGACGATCCGCCCGCGGAGCAGCTCCACGGCTGGTGGCTGGCTCGGCGGCGGGCTCAGGTCAGGGACGAGAAACCCGATCAGGACCAGCAGCAGGAGCCCGCCACCAAGGGCCACTGCATTCCGTCGCAACCCCGCGAACGGGACATACGGCGGGTCGGTCCAGATCCCAATCCGAGCCTCTGCGACGGTGCCTGCGAGACCCGCCGGAACGTCCATGGGTCCCGCCGGGGCGCTCCGCGCGGCCGATCCCAGCCGTCCGCCGGGCGCGGCCGCCGAGGGCGGCTCGGACGGGTCGACCGGGTCCTCGTCCCTCACGCTGCCGGGTGGTTGTCGCGTTCGGCTGCCTCGGCCCGCTCCTTGAGGGCCCGAAGGTGCGCCTCCACCCGACTGGCCAGCGACGCCCGTCCAAAGCGGACCAGGATCCCCGTCCAGCGATCGAAGGGCGCAAACATGGCCGCGTGGATCACCCGGGTTCCGCCGGCCACCGGTTCGAGGCGCCAGCTCCACTCGCTATCGAAGCCCGACGCCGTCACGCGCAATCGGAACCGGGCGTCGGGTCGCGCCTCCAGGCTCTCGACCCGGGCCAGGTCGCGGAGGAGGCCGAGTCGCGCCCGCGCGGATCGCGTCGTTGCGGCGGCCGGCCAGGTCGGTGCGGCCGGGCCGAGACGCAGCTCGGGAAAGAGCGCGCTCGTCGCCGCCGGGTCATGCAGGGTCGCCCAGACCGTGCGCGGTGACGCGAGGACGAAGACGCGACGCTCGACCGAACCCGAATCGGACAGCTTGGGTGGACGCCCGCGGGGGTGCTCGCCCCCGGTCCCGACCGCCATCGTCAGCCCCCGATCGGGTGCCAGACCGTCTTCATCTCGAGGAAGGCGGCGATCCATTCCGGTCGTTCGGCGGCCCCGTCATCGAGCCAGTCGAAGCGGGCCTCGTTGACCGTGGTCGGGCGGCGCAACAGGCGCTTGATGTCCTCGGCCGCGCTCTGCTCGACCTCCAGGCGCATCTCGTCGGGGACACCCCAGGTGTCGAGCGCATCGACGTCCGAGTGCGCCGCCAGCACCGGAATGAGCTCTTTCTTTCGCCCGGTCAACAGGTTGACCACGCCACCGGGGACATCCGAGGTCGCCAGGACCTCCGTCAGGGTCACCGCGGGCAGCGGCCGCAGCTCGCTGGCGAGGAGGACGACCGTGTTGCCGGTCACGAGCGGCGGCGCGAGCCGGCTCACGAGCCCAAGGAGCGACGACGTCTCCGGGGCGACGATCCCGACGACACCGGTCGGCTCGGGGATCGTGAAGTTGAAGTACGGCGCGGCGACCGGGTTGGACGAACCGAGCACCTGTCCGATCTTGTCGGCCCAGCCGGCATACCAGACCCAGCGGTCGATCGAGCGATCGACGACCAGCCGCGCAGCAGCCGGGGTGAGCCCTTCGGCCGCCGTCACCTCGGCGACGAACTGCTCGCGGCGACCTTCCATCAGCTCCGCCACGCGGTAGAGGACCTGTCCGCGGTTCATGGCGGTCCTGGCGGACCAGTCATCGAATGCCTTGCGCGCCGCCCGAACGGCGTCACGCAGGTCCTTGCGCGAGGCGCGACAGGCGTTGGCGAGCGGCGTCCCGTTGGCACCGGACACAAGGTACGAGCGGCCACTCTCGGTCCGCGGGAAGGCACCGCCGATGTACAGCTTGTAGGTCTTGCGGACCTCGAGCCGCGCCGGCGCGGAGGCGGCGGCCGCGGCACCGGCCCGCGCGGCCACCGCCCGCGAGGCGCCGTCACGGGCGGGCGACGGTCGACGACGGGCGGGCGTGGCCATCAGCGATCCTCGAGTCGGACGTACGCCAGGAGACCGTGGAGGCCGCCCTCGCGCCCGAAGCCCGACTCCTTGTAGCCGCCAAACGGCGACGTCGGGTCGAACCGGTTGAAGGTGTTCGCCCACACGACGCCGGCCCGCATCTTCCCGACCATCTCGAGGATCCGCGAGCCCTTGTCCGTCCAGACGCCCGCGGACAACCCGTAGACGGTGTTGTTGGCCTTCTCGACCGCCTCGTCCGGGGTCCGGAAGGTCAACACGGACAGCACCGGCCCGAAGATCTCCTCGCGGGCGATGCGGTGGCTCTGCGCGACGTTGGTGAACAAGGTCGGACGGAAGAAGTACCCGCGATCCGGGAGCTCGCAGGCCGGCTGGTAGAGCTCCGCGCCTTCGGCGACGCCGGAAGCGACGAGCTCGGTGATCTTCTCGAGCTGGTTCTTCGAGTTGATCGCGCCGACGTCCGTGTTCTTGTCGAGCGGATCGCCGACGCGGATCGTGGACAGCCGGTCCTTGAGCTTGGCGATCAGGGGCTCCGCGATCGATTCCTGGGCCAGCAGTCGGGAGCCGGCACAGCAGACCTCGCCCTGGTTGAAGTAGATCCCGTTGACGATCCCCTCGACGGCCTGGTCGAGCGGCGCGTCGTCGAACACGATGTTGGCGGCCTTGCCGCCGAGCTCGAGCGTCAGCGCCTTGTCCGTCCCGGCCACGCCGCGGGCGATCCGCTTGCCGATCTCGGTGGAGCCGGTGAAGGCGACCTTGTCCACACCCGGGTGGGTGACCAGCGACATCCCGATCTCGCCCGGGCCGGTGACGATGTTGACCACGCCGGGCGGCAGCTCCGCCTGGCGGCAGACGTCGGCGAAGAGCAGCGCCGAGAGCGGGGTCGTGGAGGCGGGCTTCAGGACGACCGTGTTGCCGGCCGCCAGGGCCGGGGCGATCTTCCACGACAGCATGAGCAGCGGGAAGTTCCACGGGATGATCTGCGCGGCGACCCCGAGCGGCCGAGCGACGCGACCCGGGAACGCGTAGTCGAGCTTGTCCGCCCAACCGGCGTAGTACCAGAAATGGGCCGCCGCGAGCGGGACGTCGACGTCGCGGCTCTCCTTGATCGGCTTGCCCGAGTCCATCGACTCGAGCACGGCGAACTCGCGCGAGCGCTCCTGGAGGATCCGGGCGATCCGGAACAGGTACTTGGCGCGTTCCTTGCCCGATAGCTTGCCCCACCGTCGCGTCTGGGCGCGGCGCGCGGCCCTGACGGCCCTGTCCGCGTCAGCGGCGGTGGCTTTCGCGACGTGCGCGAGCGTCAGCTCGGTCGCCGGATTGACCGAGGCGAAGGTGCCGCCGTCCGAAGCCGCGACCTCGCGCCCGTCGATGAACAGTCCGTAGCGCTCCTTGAGCGTGACGATGTCGCTCGATTCGGGCGCCGGTGCGTATTCCCAGGGGATCGCCTGACCGTCGCCCAACCCCCAGCTGGAGGGTGCCCGGTCCGGGGCCGGGACGACGCGCCTGTCGGTTTCGGTGGCCATGGCAGCCATTATGTCACCGCGCCTCGGGGCGCCCGCGGAGGGGCGGGCCGCGTCGTGCGCGGCCCGAACGGGTCGTCCGTGGTCGGTTCGGTCACCCGGTGGCCGAAGGAGCCGCCGAACGGGTCGTCCGTGGTCGGTTCGGTCACCCGGTGGCCGAAGGAGCCGCCGA
>JBBEBJ010000143.1:12292-13584 GCA_040882425.1 Chloroflexota bacterium
CCGAACGGGTCGTCCGTGGTCGGTTCGGTCACCCGGTGGCCGAAGGAGCCGCCGAACGGGTCGAGCGCCGACGATCAGGACGTGGCCCGTTCAGCTCCGACCAGCGGGGCCGGTCCGCCCCTGACCATCCGCGTCTTCGTGCGCCGCGCGGCACCGCGCCGTTTGGGTGTCGATCACCGGACGCGATCAGGCTCGGCGTCGTGTAGCCTGCCAGCGTCGCCGACGGCGAGCCCGTGCCGACGGCACCTCGAGGATCTCGCCCCGATGGAGCGCCGCACCGACGCCGTTGAGCTGCTTGACGGACCGCTCGACGATCCGGTCGCCCTGGCCGGGAACCTGCGCGACCTGCGCCGGATCAATCGCCGGCTCGGTGGCGTGAGCCTCAGCGCGGCGGCGATCGAGGCGCTCGCAGCGCATCGCGACGAGTTGACGTTGCTCGACGTCGGGACCGGTGGCGCGGACATCCCGCTCGCCCTGATCGATCGGGCACGCCTGCGCGGTCGCGACCTCCGCGTGGTCGGCATCGACTCGCGGCCCGAGATCCTGACGGCCGCGGTTCGCGGGCACCCCGAGATCGCGACCACGGACGGGCTGGAGCTCCATGTCGGCGACGGCCGGAGGCTCGGGTACGCGGAGCGATCGTTCGATCTCGCCCACGCCTCGCTCGTCCTGCACCATCTCGATCCGGGCGATGCGATCGCCATGCTGCGCGAGATGGGCCGGGTCGCCAGGCTCGGCGTGGTGGTCAACGACCTGGAGCGTGGTCAGCTGGGCTGGATCGGCGCATGGTTGATCGGTCACCTCCTGACCGGCAATCCGTTGACGCGGCACGACGCCCCGCTGTCGGTGCGGCGGGCCTACCGGGCGACCGAGATGGCGACCATGCTCCGGGCGGCCGGGCTGATCCCCGTCAGGACGATCACGGCAGCCTTCGGGCAGCGGTACGCGATCGCGGCGCTGGTCGGCTCGGCGATTGGACACGATCCGGGTGCGGCGAATACGCACGAGCCGCCGGATCCGCACGGGGCCGGCGATCCGTGACGGCCCGGGAGCGTGTCGAGGTGGCGATCGTCGGTGGCGGCCCGGCCGGCTCGGCCCTCGCCGCCCGGCTGGCCGCTGCGGGCCGCGACGTGGTCGTCCTCGAGCGGGCGCCGCGGTGGCGCTGGCGAGCGGGTGGGGTGTTCGCCTCGCCGGCCGCGCTGGCGGCGTTGCGACGTACCGGGCTGGACGACGAGGTCCTGCGAACGGTTGCGCGGCCGGTCCCGGCGATGCGCGTCGAGACGCCGGCGGGC
>JBBEBJ010000143.1:13684-19566 GCA_040882425.1 Chloroflexota bacterium
CCCGGCGATGCGCGTCGAGACGCCGGCGGGCATCTCCTTCCGGCTCACCTACGGCGCGGATGCGGGCGGAGAGCCCGCCGTCGGGTTCGACCGTTCCGCGCTCGATCCCGCGCTGCTCGACCTTGCCGGCGCGAACGGTGCCGACGTACGGCGCGGCGTGACGGTCGTCGACGCTGACGTTCGAACCGGCACGCTGACCGTGCGCGCGGACGACGGGACGACCAACCGCCTGCAGGCGGACATAGTCGTGGGTGCCGACGGCCTGCGGTCAACCGTCGTCCGTGCCGCCGGCGTCGCGCGTTCGGTCCGGCTCGGACCGCGGGTTGGATTGACGTACCACCTCGAGGACCGCGACGGCGCGACGGCCCGCGACGCACGGATGCGGGTGCTCCACGACGGGTACGTCGGGATCGCCCCGGTGCCCGGCGGACGCGTCAACGTGGGCATCGTGCTCGGCGCGTCGTGGCGCGCGGCGCTCGCACGCGACGGTGCGGAGTCGGTCGCCCGGTCCGTCGTCGAGCGGATCGCGCCGACGGACGACGATCCGGCAGCGTGGCGGTTCGGGCGTCGCTGCGACTCGATCGAGGGGGCCTGGCCGCTTGGTCATCGCGTCACAAGCCGGGCCGGCGGGGGCGGCTCGGGGCGAGGCGGCGTCACGGCAAACGGCGGCGGTCGGACGCGCCGACACGCCGATGCCGGTTGGCTGCTGGTCGGTGATGCGGCCGGGTTCCTCGACCCGTTCACCGGGGAGGGCCTGCATCGGGCGCTGGTGTCGGCGGAGCTCGCGTCCCGGGCCATCCTGTCTGGCGGGGCCCGGCGTCATCAGGCGTTCGCTGCCTACGACCGCGCGATGCGCCGGCGGTTCCTGGCCAAGGACGCCGTCTCGTGGCTGGTCCAGGCGTTCCTGGCACATCCGTCGCTGTTCGAGTATGCCGCGCGGCGGGTCGCCGATCGGCCGGCGGTCCGTGCGACGATGGGCCTCGTGATGGGCGATCTCGTGCCGGCCGGGCGTGCGTTGGACCCGCGGTACCTCGCGGCGCTGCTCGCGCCGTGAGCGAGGCCGAGCGAACCCGGGTCGCCGCCTACGCGTTGTGCGTCGACGAGGCCAGGAAGATCCTGCTCTGTCGGATGGCGCCCTCGATCATCCCGGGCGATGTCTGGACCCTGCCTGGAGGCGGGATCCACTTCGGCGAGTCGCCGGAGACGGCCGTGATCCGCGAGCTCGACGAGGAGACCGGCCAGGGAGGCGAGATCGTCCGACTCGTCGAGGTCAACGATCGACTGCTCAAGCTGGAGTCGCGGCCCGGGACGGTCCACGCCATCCGGATCGTCTACGAAGTCCGGGTCACCGGCGGCCAGCTGCGGGAAGAGGCCGCAGGCACGACCGACGCCTGCTCCTGGTTCACGTTCGAGGAGGCAGGCCGGGTCAACCTGAACGACCTGGCGCGGCGGGCGATCGAGCTCCTCGCCGCCGAACCGTCCTGATCCCGTGCACAGCACGATCGCCATCGACGTCGCCGCGCCACCCGACCTGGTGTTCCGGCTTGCCCGTCGGGTCGAAGCCTGGGAGCGACTGCTTCCGCACTACGCGCGATCGCGGGTCATGGACCGCCGCGCCGACGGCGACCTCGTCGTCTCGTTCGTGGCGCGCAGGCCGCTGATCGCCTTCCTGGGCATCGGGCTGCCGGTCGCCTGGCGCGCCCGGACCTGGAATGAGCCCGATTCCCTGCGACTGCGGTTCGTCCACGTCGGCGGCGCGACCCGCGGGATGGACGTGACCTGGCGCATCGAGGCGACGCCGACCGGCTGCCGCGTGTCGATCGATCACGACTTCCGGCCGCGGTTACCGGGGTTTGCCGTGTTCGTCGATCGCTGGTTCACCCGGGCCATCGCCGGTCGGACGCTGGCGACGTTCAAGACGCTCGCGGAGGCGCTCGCCGAGGGCGACCCCGCGCCTGCCTCGGCGCCCGCGGAGTCCGATCCGCCGTCCACGACGAAACTACGGATGTGAGCGATCGTCGACGCGTCTGGATCACGGGCATCGGCCTGATCACGCCGATCGGGACGGGCGTGGACGCGTTTCGAGCCGGGCTGCGGGACGGGCGCTCCCCGGTCAAACGGATCGACCGGTTCGACGCCAGCCCCTTCCGAAGCCAGGTGGCGGCCCAGGTGGACGACTTCGATCCGCTGGCCTGGATGCCGCCAAAGACCGCCCGTCAGCTCGACCGGTTCAGCCAGTTCGGCCTGGTGGCCGGGCGCCTCGCGCTCGAGGACGCCGGCCTGACCCCGGGCCTGGACGGCGCGGCCGCCGCGGAACGGATCGGGATCTACCTCGGGTCGGCGCTCGGCGGGATCGCCTACGCGGAGGACCAGCACACGCGGTACCTGGAACGCGGGATCCGCCAGGTGGCCCCCAATCTCGCGCTTGCCGTCTTTGGCGGGGCGGCCCCGGCCAACCTCGGGATCGCGCTCGACGTCCGCGGTCCGATCCTGTCGACGGCCAACTCCTGCGCCTCGGGGGCGGTCGCCCTCGGCGAGGCGCTCGGCGACCTGCGCGAGGGCCGCGTCGATGCCGCCATCGCGGGTGGCTGCGAGATCCCGTTGAGCCCGCTCGCGTTCGGCGCCTTCGACATCATTCGCGCGCTCTCGGGCGGTCGCAACGACGATCCGACGCAAGCCGCGCGACCGTTCGATCGTGAGCGGGACGGTTTCGTCATGGGTGAGGGCGCGGCGCTCCTCGTGCTCGAGGATGCGGAGGCCGCCGAGCGGCGCGGCGCCACGGCCTACGCCGAACTGCAGGGCTACGGCGCCACATCGGATGCTCATCACATGGTCCAGCCGCGGGCGGACGGGCGCGAGGCGGCGCGGGCGGCGACGATCGCGCTCCAAGACGCCGGCGTTGATCCATCCGAAATCGACTACGTCAATGCCCACGCGTCCTCGACGCCGCTCGGCGACATCGCCGAGGCGCGGGCGATCGCCACGGCGCTCGGTGCGCGGGCCGCGACGGTTCCGGTGAGCGGAACGAAGGCGCTCTACGGCCATCCGCTTGGGGCATCGGGGGCGATCGAGGCGGCGATCTGTGCCCTCGCGATCCGCGACGGCTGGGCGCCGGCCTCGGTCAACCTGGTCGAACCGGATCCCGAGATCGCCTCGCTGCTGCCGGGTCTGCTGCGCGCCGGCCGCGACGGGACCTATGCGCGGACGCTCTCGACGTCGTTCGGTTTCGGCGGGCTGAACGCGGCGGTGGTCCTGGGAGCTATCGCGGGCTGACGCACGGGCGGCCCGGCCCGGGTCAGCGTGGGCGCGCAACGCCTGCGCGTGGCACAAGCCCGGCAGACGGTCCGGGCGCTGGCGCTATCGCGGGGATCGTGAAGGCGCCCCGCCGTCCCCAGGCGAGCGCCGCGACACCCGCAGCCACGGTCAACACCCCACCGATCCCGATCGCCAGCGCGGTTCCGAAACCCGACGCGATCGCGCCCATGGCCAGGCCTCCGATCGGCACCGAGGCGGAGAATACGGTCGTGTACACGCTCATGACCCGGCCGCGGAGGTGGTCGGGCACGGCCAGCTGGATGGTCGTGTTACCGGTGGCCGCCATCAGGATCGCACCGAAGCCGACGATCACCATCAGTCCGAGCGACACCGGGAAGACCCGCGACACCGCCAACGCCACCGAGGCCACCCCGAGGATCAGCGCACCGGTCGCGAGGCGAACCGGTTGCGGCCGGCCGCCAAACACGAGCCGGAGGGCGGCCAGGAGCGAGCCGATGCCGGAGGCGGCCATGAGGAAGCCGAAGCCGGCGGCGTCGCTCTTGAGCTCACCCTGGGCGAACGCCGGGATGAGCACGTTCCAGTTCATGCCGGCCGTGGCAACCGTCCCGACGACCACCACCGCCAGCAGCACCACGGGTGTCTGCCGAACGTAGCCGAGCCCCTCGCCAAGGTTGCGCACGACCGCGCGCGCCGTCGTCGGCCGGTCGATGCGTGCGGGAAGCTCGAGCTCCGCGTCGTTGATCAGCCAGAGGCCGACGATCACCGCCAGAAAGCTCAGCCCGTTGACCAGGAAGGCCGCGGCCACGCCGAATGCTCCGATCGCCAGGCCGGCCGCGGCAGGGCCGACGATCCGGGCGCCGTTGAACATGGCCGAATTGAGGGCCACCGCGTTGCCGACGTGTTCGCGGCCAACCAGCTCGACCGCGAACGATTGCCGCACCGGCATGTCGACGGCGTTGGCGATCCCGAGCAGCAAGGCCAGCAGCACGATCATCCAGACCTCGACGATCCCGGTGATGACGAGGGCCGCGAGCACGAAAGCGAGGGCCATCATCGCGACCTGCGCGGCGAGCAGGAGCTGGCGCTTTGGCAGGGCATCGGCCACGACCCCCGCGAAAAGCCCCAGGACCATGACCGGCAGGAACTGGGCTGTCGCGACGATGCCCAGCCAGATCGGGTCGCCGGTCAGCTGCAGCACCAGCCAGGCCTGGGCGACCTGCTGCATCCAGGTGCCGATCAGGGAGACGAGCTGCCCGGCGAAGAAGAGCCGGTAGTTTCGATGCCGGAACGCCTCGATCTGCCGCAACCCGGTGAGGCGGTCGCGTGCGTAGGCCGAGCCGATCATCGGGCGGGCTTGGAGGGCTGGGCGACCCGCGGTTCGGATCCATCCGCCGCGGGCTGGCCCTGTGCCGCCTGGCGTTCGGGATGGGGCGACGGCCCGCCGTCGACCTCCGCGAGGTGGTCGTCGAGGTGCCGGCGGCGCGCTTGCGCCTCGTCGATCATCGTCGCGAGACGCGCGGCCTTCGCTTCGAGGATCTCGATCTGCCGATCGACTCGGGTGCACGCGTCGACGAGGATGGCGCGGCGCTCGGCCGGATCTCTCGTCTCGCGGAAGCGCTCGCGGTTGCGTTCGCGTGCCACTTCGTCCTCGAGCAGCTGGCGGATCTGGGCGAGGGAGAAGCCGGCGTCGTCGCGCAGGCTCCGGATGAACAGCAGGCGCTCGAGATCCGACTGGTCGTAGAGCCGGTAGTCGCCGCCCGACCGCGCCGCCGGCTCGAGCAGGCCGATCTCCTCGTAGTAGCGGATTGCGCGCGTGGTCAGACCGGCCTCGGCAGCCACCTCGTTGATGCGCAGCAGTCGGGTCTCGGTCGTATGGGTCACGCCTCCGATGATACCCTCACCTTCACGTTCACGTGAAGGTGAGGGTCCGGGCCCCAAGGACTCGACTATGATCCCGCGGGTGTCCCACGAGTTGCGTCGGAGGATCGCGTGGATTTTCTGTTGTTGAAACTCGTGCACGTCGCGGCGGCCATCGTCGCCGTCGGCGCGAACGTCACGTACGCGGTCTGGATGTCACGGGCGCATCGCGATCGGGACCACCTCGTCTTCGTCATAGAGACGATCCGCTTCCTCGATCGCCGGCTGGCGCTGCCCGCCTACGTCGTGGTGCTCGTCACGGGCGTGCTCATGGTCGCCGGCGGCGTCTACTCGTTCACGACCGGCTGGATCGCGGCCGCGATCGCCCTGTACCTGCTCGCGGTGGTGATCGGCATCGTGGCGTTCGCGCCCACGATCAGGCGCCAGCTCGCGGAGGCGAGGCGGGATCCGACGAGCGCCGCCTACGGCGACCTCGCTCGCCGGAACAATCTCCTGACGGCGATCACGCTCGCCGTCGTCACGTTGATCGTGATCTTGATGGTGACAAAGCCGCTGTAGGCGGCCGGCTCGCGTCCGTCAGCGGTCGTCGACACCGACCGGATGCGTCCGGCAGCGCCGGGCCACGGTCGCGAGCAGCGCGCTGGCGCTCCGCGTTGCGATGAAGTGCAGCAGCGCCCGGTCGATCAGGACACCCATCCGGCCAAATGGCGGCGCGTACCGGCCGGTCA
>JBBEBJ010000144.1:0-19465 GCA_040882425.1 Chloroflexota bacterium
CCCTCTTTGCCTTGCTCGTCCCGGTCACCGGCCTGAGCCTGCTGACCGCCGAGATCGGGCTGGTCAGCTACACCCTGTTGATTCTGACCCGCCACATCGTCGCCGGGCTCGACGGGGTCCCGCGCGATATCGACGAGGCCGCGGTCGGGATGGGCTACGGCGTCTACGGGCGGCTCCTGCGGGTCGATCTTCCGCTGGCGATCCCACTGATCGTGGCCGGGCTGCGGGTCGCCACCGTGACGACCATCGGGCTGGTCATGGTGACCGCCCTGATCGGTGAGGGCGGATTGGGGCAGCTGATGCTGCGCGGGTTCAACTTCCGGAACTACACGGCGGTCTACGTCGGCGCGATCGTCACGGTTGGTCTCGCCGTGGTCGCTGACCTCGCGCTGCTCACGATCGGCCGCCTGGCGACGCCCTGGACGCGACCACGCTGAGATGGAGCTCCTTGGCGAGGTCCTCACCTGGTTCGCGGATCCGGCCACCTGGACCGGCGTGCCCGGGATCCCGAACCGGACGTTCGAGCATGTCTGGCTCTCCGCGCTGACCGTTGCCGTCGGCTCGGCGATCGCCTTCCCGATCGGATTCGCCATCGGCCACACAGGTCGCGGCGCGTTCCTCGCGGTGAGCGTCGCCAACATCGGCCGAGCCCTGCCGTCCTACTCGCTGCTGCTGATCTTCTTCACGTTCTTCGGCGTGGGCTTCGCAACCGCATTCCCTGCCCTCCTGGTCCTGACAATCCCGCCGGTCCTGACCAGCACCTACGTGGGCGTGAAGGAGGTCGACCGGGACATGGTCGAGGCCGGCCGCGGCATGGGCATGACCGAGCTCCAGCTGTTGCGCCGGGTGGAGCTGCCGATGGCCCTGCCGGTAATCATCGCGGGCGTCAGGATTGCCGCCGTCCAGGTGGTCGCCACGGCCACCCTCGCCGCCTTGGTCGGCGGCGGGGCGCTCGGTCGCTTCATCGTCGACGGGTTCGGACTCCAGCAGCACGACCAGCTCGTTGGTGGCGCCATCCTCGTTGCGCTCCTGGCGCTCCTGACCGAGCGGTCCTTCACGCTTCTGGAACGGCGGATCGTCTCGCCCGGGTTGCGGGGCGAGTTGGACACCCAACCGGCAGCGACACCACGGCCCGTGCTCGAAATGGGTGGCTGAACCCCGTAATTCATGTCACGGCCTGTTCATGAACCCGCTGGTATAGTCCCGGCCTGCCCGGGGTTGCCGTTTGTCCAAACGGTGCCGAAGGCAACAGCCAAGGAGGACCCATGCGGAGCATCCGCACTGCGACTCTCGGGGCGACGATGCTGGCGCTGCTGCTAAGCGCCTGCTCGTCGGGAGGGAGTGGCGCAAGCACATCCGCGGCCGCGAGCGACGCCGCGTCGCCTGAAGCCAGCGGTCCCTCGATCGCCTCGACCCTCGTGCTCGGCGGCCCGCCCGAGTGCCCGGAGCGACCGTTCTGCCTGCTCGGGCTCGAGGAGAAGTACGGCCTCGAGTTCAAGGAGTTCACCCCACTCGATGCCGGCGGCCCCCTGACCGTCCAGGCGTTGACCGGCGGCCAGATCCAGGTCGGACTGCTATTCACGTCGGATCCGGCGATCGCGGTCAATGGCTTCGTGCTGCTCGAAGACGACAAGCAGCTCCAGCTTGCCGACAACCTGATCCCCGTCGTCCGCAAGGAGGCCCTCGACGCCAACCCACTGATTGGTGACACGCTCAACGCGGTGATGGCCAGGTTGAGCCAGGCAGAGCTGACCGAACTCAACAAGGCGGTCACCGTCGATCTGACGGCAACCAACGACGCGGCGAGCGCCTGGCTCACCAAGGTGGCCATCCCGGCTCCGGGTGGCGGCAGCGGCAGCGTGACAGTGGGCTCGACCAACTTCTACGAGCAGGAGATCCTCGGCGAGATCTTCGCCCAGGCACTCGAGGCGAACGGCTTCACGGTCGAACGCAAGTTCCAGCTCGGCAACCGCGAGATCGTCTTCCCCGCGCTCGAGTCGGGTCAGATCGACATCCTTGCCGAATACGCCGCCACCGCCCTCGAATTCGTCAATGGCGGAGCGGGTGAGGCCAGCACCGACCCGGCCGCGACATCCGCTGCGCTGGCGACGGCCCTCGAAGCCAAGGCCCTCGTCGCCCTCGACTACGCGGAGGCCACGGACCAGAATGGTTTCGTCGTCACCCAGGCGACGGCCGACCAATACGGTCTCGTGACCGTCAGCGATCTGACCAAGCCAATTTCCTAGTCACGGACCCCGTGGATCCATTCGAACCCCCGGCTCTCGCCGGGGGTTCGTCTATTCCCAGTTAGGTCGAGGACGGCTGCGCCGTGGCCACGAGTCAAGCGCCGTATCGGATGCGGTCCTCAGTAACGGGCCCGTCACATTCGAGCGTGGTCAGGAGCGAAATGCTGCAGTGAATGTCGATTCTGGTATCGGACCACGCTGGAATGTGAGCGTGATGCCTGCGTGGGAAACGCGCCGGGCCGCGTCCGCCAGAAGCACGCGCCGTGCCCGAGGCCGTGGCTGTCGCCGTGGCGTGGCGGCCGCCATGGGCCGTGGCACGGCCAGCGGCATGGCCGCGGTTGTGCCCGTGGCCGTGGCCCTGACCCGCAGGGTGCCGCGCGTCCTTGCGCCGTACCGGATGCAGTCCTCAGTAACGCGTCCGCCACGTTCGAGCGTGGTCGGATGCGAAACCCTGCGGGAAACGTCGATTCTGGCATCCGGCCACGCTGGAATGTGAGCGTTGCGCCCGCGTGAGGAACGCGCCGGGCCGCGCCCGCGTGAGGAACGCGCCGACTGGAGTCCGCCCGCGAGAATGCGCCGAGCGGCAGCCGCCCAGGGGAGCGATCCGCGGAGCGGCGACCCCACGGGATTGTGCCCGGCCGTCGTGATTGAGCCTGCGTGAGAAGGCGCCGAGCGGCGAGGGTCAGTCCGGGCCCCGCCGCGCGGGCAGCTTCGCCGACCGCCGCACGCCCACTCGGTGAAGCAGGAATCGGGCGACGACCCGCAGCGTCGAGAGTCCGTAGACCACGCTGCGCTGGAACCCGACCGACGATGCCTCCTCGAAGTACCGCGTGGGCACCGCGATCTCTCCGATGCGCTTCGCCATGCCCGCGGCCACGACCTGAGCGATCAGCTCCTGGTCGAACACGAAGTCGTCGCTGTTGAGCTGATACGGCACGGTTTCGAGCAGGCGGCGGCTGTAGGCGCGCAACCCGGTGTGGTACTCGGACAGGCGGAGCCCGAAGGCGAGGTTCTCGAGCTCGGTCAGGAACCGGTTGCTCACGTATTTCCAGCGGGGCATGCCGCCGGCCAGCGGATCGCCCAGGAACCGACTGCCGAGCATCAGGTCGCGCGATCCGTCGGCGATCGGCGCGATGAGGGCGGGGATCCGGGTCGCGTCGTACTGGTAGTCCGGGTGAAGCATCACGACGATGTCGGCGCCTGCGACGAGCGCGGCGTCGTAACAGGTCTTCTGGTTGCCGCCGTACCCACGGTTCTGGCTGTGGATGATCACGTCCAGCCCGAGCTGACCGGCGATCTCAACCGTCTCATCCCTGGAGACATCGTCGACCAGGATGATCTTGTGGACACGGCCGTGCGGAATGTCCGCGTACGTCCGCTCGAGCGTCATCGCGGCGTTATAGGCGGGCATCACGATGACGACCAGCTGGCTGGGCGTGCCCTCCCCGGGGACGCCGTTCACCTGGGCGGGTTGGGCTGACGAATCCACGCCGCGAAGCGTAACGCAGGGCACGACCGCGACGACTGGACTTTTGGTCCCGCCGTCCCAGCGTACGTGTGGGACGATACCGTCCACGTCAGTCTCGAGGGTCACGAATGTTCGAGCGTCTCTTTGGTAATGCCACGCAGGATCCGTCGGTCGCGGCGCGAATCCCGCCGGGCCAGTACAAGACGGACAAGTTCCCGGTCCTGCACTACGGCTCGGTCCCGCGTACGGACCTCTCGACGTGGGACTTCCGGGTCTGGGGTGAGGTCGACGCGCCATTCACGCTGACCTGGGACCAGTTCAAGGCCCTCCCGCGCAAGACTGTGAACACGGACATCCACTGCGTGACCCGCTGGACCAAGCTCGACACCACCTGGGAGGGCGTGCCGATCCAGGCCATCCTGGAGACGGCCCAGGTTCGACCGAGCGCCACACACGTCGTGTCGCACGCCGAGCAGGGCTATACGGCCAACCTGCCGCTCGGCATTCTCGACGATGACGACGTGCTCCTGGCCGACACCTTTGGCGGCGAACCGCTCGAGCTCGAGCACGGCTATCCCCTCCGTCTCCTGGTGCCCAAGCGCTATTTCTGGAAGAGCAGCAAGTGGATCCGCGGGCTCGAGTTCCTCGACCACGACCAGCCTGGCTTCTGGGAGCGATACGGCTACAACAACGACGCCGATCCGTGGAAGGAAGAGCGGTTCAGCGAGTAGGCGAACGTGCTGACCCGGCCGCCCGGGGCCGGCGGCCGCCGACCGGCCCCCGCGTCAGCGATCGCCACGAGGGCTAGCTGCGCCGCAGGATGTCCATCGCCCGCGCCTCCGGCGCGAACAGCCGCATCCGGCGCGCGAGAAGCAGCACCTCGCGGTCGAGCAGCGCGATCAGCTCCTCGAGCCGTTCGACGGTCGTGGCCGCCTCGAGCAGTCGCTGACGGCGCGGCAGCTCCACCTGGATGATGCCCGACAACAGGTAGGACAGAACGGTCGGGTCGTCCGGGATGGCGAGGCTCGTCGACTCGGGCTCGGTCGAGGAGGTCGCGTCGTTGGCCTGCCCGAGCGGCGCCGGCGGATCAACGGTCGAGACGTCGTCCGAGTTGGCGGAATCGGAGGCGTCGACGCTGTCGAGCTCGACCCGGATGTCGAGTGCCTCGCCGCTCTCGCCCTCGCGGATGCGCATGAGCTCGAGGTAGCGGACAAACCGTCGGATCGCCGAGGCGGCCAGTCGCTCCGCGCGGCGCTCGTCGCCGACTTCGTCCTCGAGCGGGGTGACATCGGCGACCAGGTAGGGAGCGCGCGAGAGATCCACCGAATCGATCGCGAACCGACCCGTGGCGGCCGCCAGCAGCTGATATCGCCCGTCGGGGAACCGATCGGCCTCGCGGATCTCCACCAGGGCCCCGACCTGCGCCAGGGCGAGCGTGCCCTTGACCGCCCCAACCTCACGGCCATCCCGGATCAGGACGATCCCGAACGGCGCACCGGTCTGCAGGCAGTGGCGGGTCAACGCCCGATAGCGCTCCTCGAAGATGTGGAGCGGGACGACGATGCCGGGGCACAACACCGTGTGCAAGGGGAAGAGCGGGATCTCCATCGACTCTTCTTCGCGCTGTTGGGATGGCTGGGACTGCGTGCCGTTCCGACGAGTCTAGACACCCCAGGGCCGTAACGTGTCAAGCCGCGATCTCGTCGGCGGCCTGGGGCCAGGCCCGAAGCTCGTCATAGGGGGCTTGGTGTGTCAGGCAGCCGTGGAGGATGCCGACGAGCTTGTTGGCCAGCTTCCGGCGAGCGACCTTGGCCGTGTGCGGACCTGGGTTGTGGGCGTCGAAGTGGGCCCGAGCGCCGGGCGAGGCGGTGAGGGCGCAGAGCGCCCACTGGTAGCAGGCGTCGAAGAGGCGCTTGTTGCGGGCGAGGCGGGCGACGACCGCGCGGCTCGTGCCCGACGCCCGGGTGATCGGGGCGGTGCCGGCGTAGTTGCGCCGGGCCTTAGCATCGGCGTAGCGGTTCGGGGCGTCCCCGAACTCCGCGAGCACCCGGGCGCCGAGGGTGCTGCCGAGTCCAGGCTGACTGCGCAGGATGGCGGCGTCCGGGTGTTGTTCGAAGCGCTCGGTCAGGCGGCCCTCGAGCGCCTCCTCATCGGGCTTCCAGATCCGGAGCCGCTCGAGGAGGTCGCGGCGAGCTAATGGACCAGTGCTCAATCGGCACGCCACCCCAGCAGCCATCTCGACCATCCTCGCCGACCGCCGGGGGCACGCTCTAGACGTAGGGCTCAACGCCCTGCCTGCGACAGTGCTCACCCGGCGGTCCGGCTCGTCGACCAGTCTGACTCAGGTCAGGCTGATCGGGACCCATTAGCCGGCGCGCGGTTGCAGACGCGGTTCGACAAGGCGGAGCGGATCGCGGCGGCGCACGGTCGGACTACGCTCGACCCAGGTCTGATCGCGCGCCGCGCGCGCGTCCGGGTCGGCTTCGCGGAAGACGTGATATCGACCCTTCCCTTGCGCCTTCGCCCGGTACATTGCGATGTCGGCGTCACCGAGCAGGTCGTCAACAGTTTCCATCGTCGGCGAGTCCATGGCGATCCCGATGCTCGCGCCAGAATCGACCGCGACGTCCGCGATCAGGAACGGCTCGTTGAGCGCGGGGCCCGCCCACGCGACAGAGCCGCCGGCGACCGGCGGCTCGTCGAGTTGCAGTGGTGCTCCGGCAACGGCCGGCCCGTGGGTCAGTGAGCGCAACCCTTCGGCGCGCCTCCATCGTCGGCGGTGCGGAAGCTCGAGCCACAGCCGCACGCGGCGACCGCGTTCGGGTTATTGACCGTGAAGCCGGCACCCATCAGCGTGTCCACGTAGTCGATCTGGGCGCCCTTGAGCAGGTCCACGCTCTGGCCGTCGACGTACACCTTGATCCCGCTCGCCTCGAGCACGCGATCGTCGGGCGTGGGAGCGTCCTCGAGCATCATCCCGTAGCGGAACCCCGAGCAGCCGCCCGAGTAGACGTAGACGCGCAGGCCGATCTGAGGGTTCGTCTCCTCTTTCGTCAGCTCCTGGAGCTTGACGACCGCGGCGTCGGTGAGGGAGACGACCGTCGGCTGCTGGTCGATCATCAGGCTGGAACCTCCGGGGCGATGGCTGCTTGGTCGGGACCGTCCCGCCGGTTTCGCCCCATCGTACGCAAGGCAACGGGTTTCGACAAGCACCCGCGTCGAAAACCCGCCCCTCAACCCTGGCCCGCTCGGTGGATGCGCCGCCCAGCCGGTCAGTCGATGCGCTCGATGACCGTCGCAATCCCCTGCCCGACCCCGATGCACATCGTCGCCAGGCCGTAGCGACCGCCGGTCCGGCGCAGCTCGTGGGTCAGCATGGTGATCAGTCGCCCGCCGCTCATGCCCAGCGGATGGCCCAGGGCGATCGCCCCGCCGTTCACGTTCACCCGGTCCGGGTCCAACCCGAGTTCGTTGATGCACACGATCGACTGCGACGCGAACGCTTCGTTGAGCTCGATCAGGTCGAGGTCGTCGGCGGTGATCCCGGCGCGCGCGAGCGCCTTGCGCGTGGCCGGGATGGGCCCGATCCCCATGACGGCCGGGTCCACGCCGGCGACCGCGGTCGAGACGACGCGGGCCATCGGCCGGAGACCCAGCGCTCGCGCCCGCTCCGCTTCGACAAGGAGCACCGCCGCTGCCCCGTCGTTGATCCCTGATGAGTTCCCCGCGGTGACCGTCCCATCATCCCGGAACGCCGGACGCAGTCGGCCAAGCGCCTCCGCCGACGTGTCCGCCCGCGGATGTTCGTCGCGGCTGACGACGATCGGTTCACCCTTCCGTTGCGGCACGGCGATCGGGACGATCTGGTCGTCGAAGCGGCCGGCCTCGATTGCGGCGATCGCCTTCTGCTGCGAAGCAAGGGCAAAGGCGTCCTGGAGATCGCGGCCGACTTCCCAGCGCTCGGCCACGTTCTCGGCGGTTTCACCCATCGAGTACGGGTAATGCCGCTCGGCGAGCTTCGGGTTGAGGAAGCGCCAGCCAAGGGTCGTGTCCTGGAGCTCGCGCGGTCCGCGATCCCAGGCCGCCTCGGGCTTGGCCATCACGTAGGGCGCCCGGGTCATGGACTCGACGCCGCCACCGATGAACACGTCGCCGTCGTCGACGGCGATCGCGTGCGCCGCGGAGTTGATCGCCTGCAGGCCGCTGCCGCACAGCCGGTTGAGGGTCAGCCCGGCGACCTCGACGGGCAGCCCGGCCAGGAGCGCGGCCATCCGGGCCACGTTCCGGTTGTCCTCGCCGGCCTGGTTCGCGCAGCCGAACATGACGTCCTCGATCAGGCCGGCCTCGATCCCGGACCGATCGACGACGGCGCGGATCGCCGCCGCGGCGAGGTCGTCGGGGCGGACTGACGCCAGGGCGCCGCCATAGCGGCCGATCGGGGTCCGGACGGCCTCGATGATCCAGGCTTCGCGAAGCGGGCGGAGGTGGTCTCGAGTCATGACCCGAATTGTAGGGCGCCGGCCGTACCAGACCCCGGAGGTCAGGCGCCTGTTGACCCGCTCCGGGCGGCTCGTTCGAACGGGCCGACCGGATGCCCCGCGCCGGCCCGCATCGCGAGGTCGATGTCGGCGGGTGTCGCGACGCCCTGGGCGACGGCCTCGCGCGCCTCGGCGTCGACGGCGGACAGGATCCGTTCGCGGATCTCATCAGGGCCGAGGCGATGCTCGTCCAGTGCGACGTGGGTGTCCGCGACCCCCTGCCGCCGCCCGTCCTGGTAGCGATAGAAGCCGATCCCGGTCTTGCGCCCAAGGCGGCCTTCGGCAACCATCCCTTCCTGGATCGGCGACGGCCGCAGCCGCTCGGGTCGGCCAAGCGGCTCCCAGACCCCGAGTGCTGTGGCCAGGTTCACGTCGAGGCCGACGAGGTCCATGAGCTCGAACGGACCCATCGGGAAACCCGCGGCGTGGAGGGCCTCATCGACCTCCACCACGGTCGCCTGGCCCGCCTCGAGAAGCCGGAGCGCCTGGATCGTGAACGGTCGGTTGACCCGGTTGACGATGAACCCCGGCGTGTCCGCGCAGCGAACCGGCGTCTTGCCCCAGGCCTCCAACAGCCGGAAGGCCCGTTCGGCGACCACCGGCGAGGCCGCCATCGGAACGACGACCTCGACGAGCGTCATCACCGGGGCCGGATTGAAGAAGTGGAGCCCCAGGATCCGCTCCGGGTGCCGGGTTCGCCGCGCGATGGCGGCGACCGACAGGGCGCTGCTGTTCGTCGCCAGGATGACATCGGGCGCGGCCGCAGCATCGAGGGTGGCGAAGATCGTCCGCTTCAGGTCGAGATCCTCGAGCGCCGCCTCGATGACGACCTCCGCCTCGGCGCCGACCGCATCGAGACTGTGCGCATCTCGCATTCGCGCCAGGCGGCCGGATACCCAGGCATCCACGCTGTCTTCGTCGAGGTCCAGCCGCGCAGCCCGACGCGCCAGGCCCTCGCCGACGCGCGACCGACCGCGTGCGATGGCCGCCTCGTCGACGTCATGGAGCACGACCTCGTGCCCGGCCTCGAGCGCCAGCTGCGCGATCCCGGCGCCCATGGTCCCGGCGCCGACCACCCCGACGATCCCGACGGTTTCGACGGGCCTGGGGTCGCTCGTCATGGTCAGACCGACTTGAAGCTCTCGAACGGCTGACGGCAAGCCGTGCAGTGATGGATCGACCGGCATTGCGTGGGCCCGAAGACGTTCTCGAGGGCGGTCATGCGCGAACCGCAGTTCGGGCACGGAACGGGGGTTCCGAGCTGGACCAGGAGCGGCTCGTCCGCGCGAACCGGGGCGGGTGGGGCGAATCCCGAGGCCAACAGCTTGGCCCTCCCGTCGGATGAGATCCGGTCGGACGTCCAGGGGACACGGAACTCGAACCGGACGTCGACCGGCCGGCCGAAGGCCTCGAGGCGGCGCTCCACGCTCGTGCGGATCACCTCGAGCGCCGGACAGCCCACGAACGTCGGCAGGAGCGCGACGCGGATGGCGTCCGGTTCGACAGCCACCTCTTCGACCATGCCCAGCTCCACCACCGAGACCACCGGGATCTCCGGGTCCGGGACCTCCGCCAGGGCGGCCAGCACCGTCGCGACGTCGACCGCGAACCCGATGGATGGGACGCCGGATCGCTCCCTCGCGATCGCGGTGGGCACGGATCCCTCGCTCACCAGGTCACCCCTGGCTCGGCGCGACGGACGGTGTTGAACTCGCTCCACAACCAGCGGAATGCCTCGCCATGATCGAGACGGCCGCGGGCCGGGTCGCGGGCCGGCGGAGGCATCGGTAGATCGAGCGCCGAGAGGGTCGGCGCGATGGTGGCCCGCCAGCGCTGCTCCAGGTCCTCCATCGGCACCGACAGGACCCCGGCGTCCAGCAGGGCCGCCTCATCGGGGAGGGGCGCGAACACCGTGGCCGCATCCGGGCCGAGGGTCGTCAGCGCCTCGACCAGCCGGGACCGTGACACGTCGCCGCCGCGTGCCAGCCGATCGATCCAGACGGTCGCGTGCATCCGGTGGTAGCGCTCCTCGCGGATCAGCTTTCCAACGAGGTCGGCGAGTGGTGCCCAGCTGCCCCCGGCGAGCGCATCGAGGCGCACGCCGTCGCCGGTGTCGTAGAGAAAGCGTCGAGCGATCGTCATCGCCCAGTCGCCCCGGCCGTGGTCCAGCAGCCGACAGTGCCGGTAGGCGTCGGGCTCACGGTCATAGGCGAGCGCGTCGGGATCGGTGCCCGTGAGGTCGCCGAGGAGGCCGTACAGCGCCGCGGCGTGGCCGAGCTCGTCCTGCGCGAGCGAGCTCATCGCGACGTCCTCTTCGAGAATTGGGGCGATCCCCGTCCATTCCGAGTCGCTGAATCCGATGACGAATTCATCATCAGCCATCGATCGGAGCAGCTCGCCGAGGGCGATGGTCTGGAGGGTGGCGACGGTCATCGCGAGCGCGCCTTCGGCTTCGCCTGCCCGGAGGCAAGGCGCGCGGTGGCGAGCTTCTCGCGCATGACGTAGCCGCCTGGCTTCTTGAACGACCGGTCGAGCGGCGGCTGGAGCAGGTCGGGATCGGCCAGGTCGACGATGTCGGCCCGGCGCACGATCCACAGCCGCACGCTCTCCTGGCGCCGGCCGTACAGCTCGCGGGCGTAATGGGTCGCCAGCTCGGCGTCCGGTGCCATGACGCTGCCGCCGTGCTGCATCGGGGCGCCTTCCTTCTCCTGGCGGAAGACCTCCCACGGCTCGAGGGACGCGGCCGTCATACCCGCCTCAGGCCGCGCGCGGTGACGCGAGGATCGTGTCGCGCACCCAGCTGGTCTCCTCGCGGGCGAGACGGCGGAACTCCAGGCGTGCCTCGGACATCGGCCCGTGGTTGGTGACGACCCGGCGGAGCTCGTCCCAGTCTGGCTCCGCGTAACGCCACTCCCCGGTCGTCTCGTCGAGCTCCAGCTCCGGGTCCGGGATGACCAGGCCGAGCTCGCGGATCCGCGGCACGTAGATCGTCAGGAACTCCTGCCGCAGATCCTCCGAGGTCTTCGCCTTGATCTTCCAGTACAGGTCGCGGTCCTTCTCGCGCGGGGATCTCGGGCCGTGCATCTGCATCAGCGGGCCCCACCAGCGCTCGAGGGCATCCTGGATCGCGGCGCGCTGCGCCTTTGACCCCGTGACCATGGTCACGACGACGTCGCGGCCATGCATGATGTGGACCGATTCCTCCCAGCAGATCTTGCGCATCGTCCGGGCGTACGGCGCATAGCTGCTGTCGCGGAGCGCCTGCTGGGCGACGATGGCCGCGGCATCCACCAGCCAGGCGATCATGCCCACGTCCGCCCAGCCGACGGTCGGGTAGTGGAACACGTTGTGGAACTTGGTCCTGCCCGCGAGCAGGTCGTCGAACATCGCCTCGCGCGGCTTGCCCAGGTCCTCTGCCACGCGATAGAGCAGCTGGGCGTGCCCGACCTCGTCCTGGACCTTGGCCGTGAGGGCCAGCTTGCGGCGCAGCGTCGGGGCGCGCATCAACCATTCACGCTCGGGGAGGACGCCCATCAGCTCGCTGTTGGCGTGCATCTCGACGAAGCGGAGCACCGCCGTCCGGTACTCGTCGGGCATCCAGTCCGTGGCCTCGACCTTGCCGCCGGCCGTGACGTGCGCCTCGAACAGGGCGAACCGCTCGTCGTGCGGCAGGTCGTCGTTGAACGCCGGGCGGTTGCGCTCGAGCGGCCCGAGGATCGGCTCGAGCGCGAGCGGGTCGGTCATGGCGACGTCCTCGGCGCCTGGACGGCGCGCAGGGCCAGGTCGGCGAAGGTGTCCGCGATCGCCCGTGCGGACAAACGGCCCTCCGGTTTGTACCAGCCGACCAGACCGTTGAGCGCGGTCAGCAGAAAGGCCGACGTGGCCACCGGGTCCACCGCATGGAACGCGCCGCCCCTGATCCCGTCGGCGATGACGGTCCGGAAGCGGCGCTCATAGGCATCGCGCCGCTCCGCGATCTCCTGGCGCCGGCTCCCCTGCAGCGCGCGCCACTCGTGGACGAATACGCTGGCCCGCTCAACGTCGTCGGTCACGACCCCGACATGGGCGCGGACGAGCGCGATCAGGTAGACGCCACGGCCAAAGGTCGCGCCGTCCGGATCGGCCGTCTCGATCGCATCGGCAGCGGCCTCGAAGCGGGCCGCCGTGCTCTCGACGATCGACCAGAGCACGTCCTGCTTGGAGGTCACGTGCGCATACAGGCTGGCGCCCTGGATGTCGACCGCGCGGGCGATGTCCCGGACGCTGGTCCCCGAGTACCCATGCGCGTGGAAGAGGGCGCTGGCGGCGTCCTCGATCGCCTGTCGTCGGGTCGTCTCGACCACGCCGAGGCTCCTTCCTAACTAACGATCGTTAGGTGGGCAGGGTACGATCTGACCCCAAGTGCGTCAACCGCCTGTACTCGTGCGGTACGCGGCTTCGGCCGGCGCGGTTTCGGCCGGCGCGGTTTCGACCGGCGCGGTTTCCTGCCAGATGTCGTTGTGGTGAACATTCGGCGCGGTGGCGTCCGGTTTTCCACGGCTCCCAATCGCCTTCTGGGCCGGTGTCGAGCGTGGACCGGGGGCGAACGGGCCGCTCGATCGACGATCCGGGCTCAGAAGTCCGCCTTACGTGCACCAGCCCGACAAATGGCAGGATCCGAGGGCGGATGGCCGGCGAGGGCGAACGGGGACGGGGGATGTATCTGGACGAGCTCGGCGCCGGCTCCTGCTCCCCGGTGAACCGCGGCGGCGGCTACTCCCCGGTGAACCGAGGCGGCCGCTTCTCGAGGAAGGCCTCGAGACCCTCGGCGTGATCCGCCGTTGCCCCCGCGATACCCTGGCGATAGGCCTCGTCGTCGAGCGCCTCGTCCAGGCCGACGCTCCAGCTCCGCTCGAGGGCACGTTTGGTCAGGGCGAGGGCCTTCGGGGCCAGCGATGCCAACCGGGTCGCCACGTCCCGGGCCGCCTCCCCGAGCACGTCCGCGGGCACCACCCGGGCGACCAAGCCCAACCGCTCGGCATCGGCTGCCGAGAGTGGGTCGCCGAGGAGGGCAAGCTCGGCGGCCTTCGCGGACCCGACGAGGCGTGGCAGCAGCCACGTCGCGCCGCTGTCCGGGACGAGACCGATCCGCCCGAAGGCCAGGAGGAAGCTTGCGCCCTCGGCCGCGACGCGAACGTCGCAGGCGAAGGCGAGCGACGCACCCGCACCGGCCGCCACCCCGTTGATCGCGCCGACGATCGGCTGGTCCAGCGAGCGCATGGCCCGGATGATCGGGTTGTAGCGCTCGCGGAGCTCAACGGCGAGGGGCGCGGCATCGGGTTCGAGCCGTTCTCGCAGATCCTGGCCGGCGCAGAAGGCCCGACCGGCCCCGGTCAGCACGACCGCCCGCACCGAGCGGTCGCGCGCGACCGAACGAAAGGCCGCGAGCAACTCCCCCTTCATCGCCACGGTCAACGCGTTGAGCGCATCGGGCCGATCGAGCGTGATCGTGGCGATCGCGTCGCTGGTCTCGAGACGGATCGTGGTGAACGTGGGGGTCGCCCGATCCCCGCCCATCAGAGCGCGGTGTCGGTCCCGGCGAATTCGACGAGGCGGCCGTCGACGAGCTCGAAGACGCGGCGGTCGATCGGCTCGTCCGCCCCACCGGACTGCTCGACCACGAAGTCGGCGAAGAGCGCCGCGAACTCGTCGTCGCCGGAGCCGAGCGAGCCAGCGGTGAGCAGGTGACGTTCGGGGAGCCCGACCAGGATCCGCCCCGCGCCACCGAGCTCCGCCGCGAGCCGCTCGAGCGTCTCCGGCAGGATGATCCGCACGGCATCCCAACCTTCGCCGGTCTGCGAGCTGACCAGCCGCCGCTCCCCGGACGTTTCCACGACCCACGCCGCGCCGGCTGACCAGGCGGTCAGGTTTCGGAGCGCCGCATCCTGGACGTCCGCCGGCTCGACACCCCACGAGATCAGGTGGTCGCCGTTGACCACGACGTCGAAGCCGCCGGCATCCATGGTGTAGACGACCGGGAGACCCGCCGGTCCCTGGTCGAGCAGGGGCTGGGCGTGACTCAACGTTCCGTGACCCGTCAACGACTCGCGATCGAACGACTCGACGGCGAGGCCCTGGGTCCCGACCGGTCGGAAGGCAGGAAAGACGAGGGACCGGGCCGCTTCCCAGTCGTGTTCGGGCGACTCGGCAATCGAGACCCGCGATTCGGGTGGCGGAACATGGCCGCTGACGGGCGCGCTCGCATCGATCGGCGCCAGGTAGTCGGGCGCGCTGTCGCGGATCGCCGACGGCGGGGCGTCACCCATGTCGCGCTCGGTGTCGCGACCGACGTCGCTGCCGCCCAGGTCCATCTCCATCCCGAACTCCTCTTCGGTCCCGTGCGTTCAGCGACCCGACCAGGTCGGCGGGCGCTTCTCGGTGAATGCGGCCATACCCTCGGCCTGGTCCCCGGTATCGAACAACCGGAAGAACGCGTCGCGCTCGCCGGCCAGTCCGGCGCTCAGGCTCTGCTCGTGCGCTGCGAGGACGGCCGCCTTCGCCGCTCGGACGGCGAGCGGCGGCATCGTCGCGATCCGCGCCCCCAGCTCCAGGGCGGCATCGATCGTGGCCTCGGCCGGGACGACCCGGGTGACCAGCCCGAGGGCCTCGGCCTGCGCGGCCCCGATCGTGTCGCCGGTCAGGATCATCGCCATCGCCCTGGCCTTGCCGATCGCGCGGGTGAGTCGTTGCGTGCCACCCGCGCCAGGCATCACGCCCAGCCGGATCTCCGGCTGGCCAAATGTGGCGTCCTCCGCGGCGACGATCATGTCGCAGGTCATCGCGAGCTCGCAGCCACCGCCCAGCGCCACGCCCCGAACGGCCGCGATCAGCGGCAATCCAATGGCCGCCAGCCGGTCCCAGGTCTCGAACCGGCCGCCCTCGTGCAGCGACGCGGACGTCTGCGGGGCCAGCTCGCGGATGTCGGCACCGGCCGCGAATGCGCGGGTCCCCGAGCCCTTGATCACGATCGCCCGGCACGTGGCATCGCCGTCGAGTGCCTCGAGGGCATCGGCCAGCTCATCGAGCAGGTCGAAGCTCAGCGCATTGAGCGCCTGCGGCCTGTCGATCGTCACCAGCGCCACGCCGGGTAGCGTCATGGCCGGTGCAGCCGAGGCGGGCGCGGGCGCGGGATAGGCAACCCGGATGAACGTCGCCTGGCGCTCGGGCTGGTTGCCGGGTCGCGGTTCGCGCGGCGGTGCGGCCATCGTCACGTTGATCCCTCGGAGGTGTCCCCGACAGTATCCACGGGCAGGGAAGTGCCGGCGCCGATTTCCGGGACATCCTCGAGGACGAGGAGCGTCCCGAGACCGGGGGCGATCTCGCGCAGGTTGCGCCCCGCCGCCCGCATGGCATCCGAGGCGAGGCCCGCGTCGAGGCTCGCGCGGTCGTCGAACTCCATGGCGGTCGCGAGGATCAGGTCGGTCTCGCCGCCGAGCGCGGTGACGACGCGTTGGACGCGTTTCGCTCGGAGTCCGGGCGTGAGCGCCACCAGGGGGAGGTGTTCGGTCACGTAGCGGCGCTCGAACGTCTCCTGGGCGGTCGGTCCGCCTTCCGGTCGGCGGTACAGGGCAAGGAGCGTGGTCATCGGGACACCTCCGGTTGTCGTGCTGCGCGCTCGCGTGCGACGGCTTCGGTCGAACGATAGAAGCTGCCCATGGCCTCGTTGACGAGCGCCGGGCGCTCTGACAGGACCTCGTGACCGCAATCGGGCACGACGAGGAGCCGGCCGTCGCGGACGTGTCTGGCGAGGCTCGAGACCTGGTCGACCGGCGCCATGGGATCACGGTCACCGCAGACAACGAGCGTCGGCGCGGTGATCGTGCGCAGCTCCCGAGGCCCGAGGAGTGGCTGGACGGCCACGTCCGCGGCGATGGCGGGGAGCAGCCGGCGCCAAGAGTCCCGTCCCTGCACCCGACCCTGCCGCCGGGCCACCTGGGCCGCCCAGCCCGGGTCGTCGCGTTCGATCCGCTCCGGGTCGAGCAGTCGCCGGGCGACGCTCGCGCGCGGCTCCCGCTCCACGGTGATGGCCGCCACGACGAGCGTGCGCAATCGCTCGGGCTGGCGGGACGCGAAACCCAGCGCGGTCAGCGCGCCCATGGAGAACCCGACGAGATGGAACGTCGCCAGACTGAGAGCGTCGACGAAGGTCTCAAGATCGCCCACCAGCCACTCAGCGCGAAACCCGAGCGCCGGGTCCCAGCGCGTGGCTCCATGACCCCGCGCATCCGGCAGGAGGAGACGGAATGCCGAAGCCAGCGACGGGATCTGTGCGGCGAAATCGATTCGGCCCGACGAGCTCGCGCCATGCAGGAGGATCAGCGGCGGCCCGGCCCCAAGCTGCTCGTACCCGATCTCGAGGTCGTTGGCGAGGATCGTCGGCATCTGCGCCGATCCTACTGCTCCGGTTTGCCCTCCACCTCGGATGTCGCCGCATGCTCGATGTGCAGGTAGCGGCGCCGGTAGTAGAGCAGGGGCATCGGCTCGCGGGCCTGGCTGCCGAGCGTGTCAACCTGTCCGATGAACAGGTCGTGATCGCCGGCCGAGAAGGTCTCGACGACCGTGCACTCGAGGGTGGCGATCGCTCCGTCGAGGAGCGGCAGACCGGTTGGCCCCGGATGCCAGGCCGCGCCGCAGAAGTCCTCCCGACCCGGGGTGACCGGCGCCCCGGCGAAACAGTCCGAGAGCGCCTGCTGGTCCTCGCCCAGGATGTTGACGGCGTAGCGGCCACCGGCCCGGACGACGGGGGTCAGGAAGCGTCGCCGATCCAGGGCCACCATGACCAGCGGCGGCTGCAGGGACACGGAGCTCAGGGCGTTGACCGTGATCCCGAACGGCCGCACACCGTCGAGCGCCGTGACCACGCTCACCCCGGTGACGAAGTGACCCATCACCTTGCGGAAGACGCCGGGCTCGATCTCGGTCAGGGGCTGCATGTCAGCCGAGTGTAGGCGCGATCCGCGGTTGGCCCCGACACTGGTGGACGTGCCGATCCCCGACGATTGCCCCGCGCCCGGCGGCAGCGTGCCCGTCCCAGACTCGACGCCACCAACCCCCGCGCCCTCCTCCTGACCGTTCAGGCCCAGGCAGGGTCGCCCGGGCGCCTACAATTCGATCATGACCGAAACCTCGGCGCCCGCGACCCGGATCGAACGGGATTCGATGGGCGAGATGGAGGTCCCCGCCGACGCCCTGTACGGCGCCTCGACGCAACGCGCCGTCCTGAACTTCCCGATCTCCGGGCAGCGGTTTCCACGGCGCTTCATCCGGGCGCTGGCATTGATCAAGGTCGCCGCCGCCGAGACGAACTCGGCGCTCGGGCTCCTCGACCCCGACGTGGGGGCCGCCATCGCCGCGGTCGCCACGGAGGTCGCGGCCGGTACCCACGACGACCAGTTCCCGATCGATATCTACCAGACCGGGTCGGGGACCTCCACCAACACCAACATGAACGAGGTCGTCGCCCACCTCGCCGCCGCCCGGTTGGGTGGCGGCCGCAAGGTCCACCCGAACGACGACGTCAATCGTTGCCAGAGCTCGAACGACGTGATCCCGACGGCGCTCCAGCTGTCGGCCGCCATGGCGATCGAGGTAGACCTGATCCCGGCGCTCGAGCGGCTGCACACCGCGCTCGTCGCCAGGGAGCGCGAGCTGTGGCCGGTGGTCAAGACCGGGCGGACCCACCTGCAGGACGCCACGCCGATCCGGCTCGGGCAGGAGTTCCGCGGTTACGCCGGCCAGGTGGAAGAATCGCTCCGACGGGCACGAGCCGCCCAGGCGGAGCTCCTCGTGGTACCGCTCGGCGGCACCGCCGTGGGCACCGGCATCAACGCCCACCCCGAGTACGCGCTCCGTGCTTGCGCCCGCCTGTCCGCACTGACCGGGCTGACGGTGCGCGAGGCGACGAACCACTTCCACGCCCAGGCCACGCTGGATGTCGCGATCGCGGCCCATGGTGCCGTTCGGACGATCGCCCTGAGCCTCTGGAAGATCGCGTCGGACGTGCGGTTGATGGGCATGGGCCCCCGCGCCGGGCTCGCGGAGCTCGCGTTGCCGGAGACGCAGCCGGGCTCGAGCATCATGCCGGGTAAGGTGAACCCGGTCATCGTCGAGAGCCTGACCATGGTGGTCGCCAGGGTCATCGGGAACGATGCCACGATCACCTTTGGCCAGACCGGCAGCCTCCTCGAGCTCAACGTGATGATGCCCGTCACGGCTGCGGCGATGCTCGAATCGATCACGCTGCTCGGCGCGGCGACCAACAACTTCAGCGCACGATGCGTCGAAGGGCTGACCGCCACCGACCGCGGGCCGCAGCTCGTGGAACAGGGGCTGATGCTCGCGACCGCCCTCGCGCCCGTGATCGGCTACGACGAAGCGGCAAAGCTGGCCAAGGACGCGCTCAAGTCGGGCCGAACGATCCGCGAGCTCGCCCTGGAGCGCGGCCTGGATGCCGCAGAGCTCGACCGTCTCCTGGACCCGGCGGCCATGACGGAGCCCGGGATCGGCTCGGGCGGAGCGGGCGGAGGCGGCTAGACGTAGTCGGTCCCGGGGATCAGGCGACGGTCGGAGTGGATCCAATTCGGGCCTGGCGATCCAGCCATAGGGCGATCCCGATCGCCGTCCACGCCGCCCCGAAGGCCGGCCAGGCGAACACCCACGGGACGAGCAACGCGATCGGCGCCGTGAGGAGCAGTAGCCCGATCGGCTCGAACCGGTCCCGGACCAGGATGAGCCCGATGGCCATCGTCCCCAGCATCGCCACGGCCTGTGACGCACCCAGGGGCGGGCCACCGACCACTCCGAGGAACGTCCCGCCGAGCATCGCGATCCAGGCGGTGTGTCCCAGGGCGAGGAGGCCCGTCCCGAACAAGAGGGCGCGACGTCTCACCTCCGCAGCGCGCAGCGCACACCCGAACGCCGCGACGAAGAGACACGCGGCTGCGGCGGTGGCAAGTGGAACGATCTCGGCAAGGTAGCCAGGCCAATCGAGCGGCACCGGTTGCGCCAGGACGGCGACGGCGACGACCGTCCAGAGACCACCGCCGAGCAGCGCCGCGACAATCGGCACCAGGGACGGCGTCGCTGGACGGAGCCAGGCGTCGAGGGCGCCTCGGACCAGGTCGACGCGATCGCGACCCGAGAGCGGACGTTCGTCGAGCAACGACGCCATCTCG
>JBBEBJ010000145.1:0-2987 GCA_040882425.1 Chloroflexota bacterium
CGCTCGCCGGCGATGAGTTCGTCGAGGACGGCGCGCACTCGTTCGAGGCGTTCCCGATCGACCGGCACCGGGTCGAACCGCGTGCCGGCCGCGCCGCCCCAGCGCCTCGCGACATCGGCAGGGGCGTCGCCGCGGGCGACGGCTGAGGCCTGGACGGCGGCGCCGAAGGCGACGAGCTCACCGGCATCGGGGACCTGGATCGCGCGGCCGGTGAGGCGGCCGACAACCTCGCGCCAGGTCCGGCCTCTCGCGCCACCGCCGATCAGCATCAGCGGGGCGGCCGCGTCGAGACCTCCGACGGCATCGCCGATCGCGTCGAACGCCACCAGCAATGAGGCCACGGCCCCTTCATAGGCGGCCATCAGGATCTGCTGAGGCGTCGTGTCGTGCCGCAGGCCGCGGATCATGCCGCTCGCCAGCGGGAGGTTGGGCGTGCGTTCGCCATCGAGGTAGGGAAGGACCAGCACCGACCCTGCGGGCTGGACATCGTCTCGATCCAGCCCGAGCCAGCCACTGATGCGATCGACGGCCTGCGTGCAGTTCAGCGTTGCCGCGAGCGGCAGGAAGCGGCCCGTCGCATCGGCGAAGCCCGCCACGATCCCGGTCGGGTCGGCGGCAGGGTGCTCGGACACGGCGAAGATGGTGCCGGAGGTCCCGAGGCTCATGGTCGCCTGGCCCACGGAGAGGCCGAGCCCGAGCGCCGCCGCCATGTTGTCGCCGGTGCCCGGGCCGACCACCGTTCCGGGCCGGAGGCCGAGCTCGGCCGCGGCATCGGCCGTCACGCTGCCCGCGATCGTCGCCGGCCCCACGATCTCCGGAAGGCGATCCGGCGACAGCTCCACGCCCGGCAGGCCAAGGATCTCCTCGAGGTACTCGCCGGTGTCGGGTGACCACCAGCCGGTCCCGGATGCATCGCCGCGATCGGTCGTGCCGCTGCCCGTCAGCCGCTCGGTGAGGTAGTCGTGGGGGAGGCGAACGGCCGCGACGGACCGGGCGAGCTCGGGCTCCGTGCGGCGGAGCCAGGCCCACTTGCAGACGGTGAACGAAGCAACCGGTCGCAGGCCCGTCAGCCTCGCCCACGTTTGCGCGCCGAGCTGCCTGGTGAGTCGTTCCGCGTCTTCGGCTGGGCGCGTGTCGTTCCAGAGCGTTGCCGGTCGCAGCGGCATTCCGGCATCGTCGAGGACGACCAGCCCATGCTGCTGGCCGGCGATCGCGATCGCCCCAACCTCGCTCGCCCGGCCGGTCGCCGCGAGGGCAACACGAAGCGCCGACCACCACTCACGCGGGTCCGTCTCGCGAGCGCCGCCCGAACCGGAGACGGTATGCGGGGCGTTTCCCTGCGCGACGAATCGTCCGTCGTCGGGATCCACGATGACGACCTTGGTCGCCTGGGTCGAGCTGTCGACCCCCGCCACCAGCGTCCCGCTCATGCCCCGACCTCCGGCCGCGCGACCCGCCGGCGACGCATTGACGCCGAGGCAGGTTTGTACGAGGCTATCACTTATGCTGACCGGAAGCGATCGCATTCCGGTTTCCGGGCTGGCCTCCCGTCCCGGCCAGCGAAGCGAGACCGTCCGGCGCGCGAACCTCGCCGCCATCCTGCGCGAGTTGCACCTGCGGGGAGCGTCGTCTCGCTCCGAGCTCGTCGAGCACACGGGCCTCACGCGCAGCGGGATCCGCGCCGTTCTCGGCGACCTGGTGGCGTACGACCTTGTGCGCGAGGAGCGCGCCGCATCGCAGGGTTCGCCCGGTCGACCGTCGCCATGGGTCCGTGCCAATCCGCGCGGCGCGACCGTCCTTGCCCTCGAGATCGCCGTCGACTCGCTCGCGGTCGCCGTCGTGGGTCTTGGCGGCGCGATCCTCGAATCGGTGCGGATCGACCGGCCGCGCGGTCGTTTCTCGCTCGAGGAGACGGTCGCCGACCTGGTCCAGCTCGCTCAGCTCGTTCGTGCCCGGCCCGGCGTCCCCCACACGCTGATCGGCGCGGCGGTCGCGATGGTCGGGATCGTCCGCCGCAGCGACGGGTTCGTCCGGATGGCCCCAAACCTCGGCTGGCGCGACGTGGCCCTCGGCGAGCGGATCCGCGAGGAGCTCGACGTCCGCCTGCCGATCTCGGTCGCCAACGAGGCGGACATGGGCGCGCTGGGTGAGCAACGTCGCGGGGCTGCCGTCGGCTCGGACCACGTGCTCTACATCTCCGGCGAGGTCGGCGTCGGCGGTGGCCTGATCGTGGGCGGCCAGCCGTTCACCGGGCTGGCCGGGTATGCCGGTGAGGTCGGGCACATCCCGGTGAACCCGGCCGGGAGCGCCTGTCGTTGTGGGTCGGTCGGGTGCTGGGAGACCGAGGTCGGCGAGCCCGCGTTGCTCGCCCGGGCCGGTCGGCCACCGGCTGGCGGGCGGGCGGAGGTCGATGCCGTGCTGCGGGACGCGGCGGCCGGCTCGGCGGTCGCCCTGAATGCGTTCAGCGACGTCGGCCGCTGGTTGGGTGTCGGTCTGGCCGGTCTCGTCAACGTGCTCAATCCCGAGCTGATCGTGCTCGGCGGTCTCTTCGGCCGGATCCACCCGTTCATCAGTGCCCCGCTTCGCGCCGAGCTCGACCGGCTCGCTCTGGAGGCGTCGCGCGAGGTTGTCCGCGTCGTCCCGGCGACGCTCGGCGTCGACGCGCTGCTCGTCGGTGCGGCCGAGCTGGCCTTCGAGCCGCTGCTTGCCGACCCGGCCGCGTGGGCGCCCCGACGCGCGACCGCCCTGGATGCGGCCCTGGCCTAAGGCCAGCCCTGGAAGCTGAGCCACTGGCCCTCGCCGATGGCGCCATAGAGGACGGCGATCTCGCCCGTCGTCGCGTCGTACACCGTCACTGATGCTTGCCATCGTGGGTTGCGGTACCCGTCCACGTCATGTTCGGCGGCGCCCACGGCGTACACGAACCGCCCGTCGGCCGAGACGGCCAGTGACATCAGGAGCGCGCGCGGCTCCCAGTGATCGAGCAG
>JBBEBJ010000146.1:0-11804 GCA_040882425.1 Chloroflexota bacterium
GCTGCGAGCCGACGCCGATTGGGCGCTCAGCGTCCTGAAGGTCGCGCCGGCTCGGTCGCCGGAACCGGCGACCGCCCGACGCACCGCCGCTCCGCGTCGCGTCGAGGCGCCCCGGTACGCAGCCGGTTCCCGGCCATTGCGCTCCCGACCGCGCTCGGGGTTGAGCCCCTCATAGGGCGTCTGCCCGCCGGCGCAAACGGCGGGCAACGCGCGGCGCTGCTTACGACGGGGCGATGAACCGGTACCCGAGGCCCCGTTCGGTCCGGATGAAGTGCGGCGCGTCCGGATCGTCCCCGAGCTTGTCGCGCAGTCGGCGCACGTAGACCCGGATGTAGTCGACTTCGTCGACGTACTCCCGGCCCCAGACTTTGGCGAGCAGGGTCCCGTGCTGAAGCACGTGCCCCGCGTTCCGGACGAGGTGGTACAGCAGCTTGTACTCGGTCGGCGTGAGGTCGAGCCGCGTTCCGCGGAGGCGGGCTTCCTGGGTGGCAAAGTCGACCTCGAGGTCGCCCGATCGGAATGACGGAGCGCGACTCGACGGCGCGGGCATCTCGAGCCGGCGCAGGACCGCCCGCACCCGCGCCATCAGCTCGAGGTGGTTGAACGGCTTGGTCACGTAGTCGTCGGCACCGAGCTCGAGGCCCTTCACCTTGTCCATCGCGTCATCCCTGGCGGTGAGCATCAGGACTGGGACGTCGGAGAACGCACGGATCCGGCGGAGGACCTCGAATCCATCGATGTCCGGCAGGCCGACATCGAGCAGGACGATGTCCGGATGCTCCCGCTCGACGACATCGAGCGCCTCCTCGCCGCCGGGGGCACCCAGCACCTCGACGTCGCGCCACTGGAGAGTAAACCCGAGACGCACCGACTCGACGACGTCGGGTTCGTCGTCGACGACCAGGATCCGCATCACGGCTCGTCTTCCACACCGGCGGAGGGGACGACGAGGGTGAACGTGCTCCCTTCGCCGGAACGGCTCCGGACCTCGATCGTGCCGCCGTGCGCCTGGGCGATCGCGAGCGCGGTGGGCAGGCCCAGACCGACCCCCTCATGCGCGCCGTGGCGGTCGTTCCGACCCACGAAGAACCGCTCGAACAGGCGAGCCTGATCTACCAGCGAGATGCCCGGTCCGTTGTCCGTCACGGTCCAGCGCGTGCTGCCGTCGTGCGCGCCCGCGACTCGCACGTCGACGCACGCTCTGTCGGGCGAGAAGCGCTGGGCGTTGGAGACAAGGTTGAGGAGCGCTCGTTCGAGCCGTCGGCGGTCGCCGTACACCTTGCCGATCGGTCGGGTGATGTCGAGAGCGATCGTCTGGCCGCGTTGCTCCGCGAGGGGCCGGATGGTGTCGACCACGGATTCCGCGACGTCGGCCGGATCGAACTGGCGTTGCTGGAGCCGGATGGCGCCGGTCCGGAACCGCGCGAGGTCGAGGATGTCGCCTACCAGCCGCTGCATCCGCTCGGCGTTGCGCTCGATCGTCTCGAGCATCGCCGTCCGCTGTTCGTCCGACGGGCTCGACGCCCGGTCCAGGAGCAGGCCGGCGCTCGTCCGGACGACCGTCAGGGGGGTCCGCAGCTCGTGAGCCATGGTGGACAACAGATCCGTCCTGAGGCGCTCGAGGTTCCTGAGCGAGGCCGCCGTCTCCCCGGAGAGCCCGCTCTCGATGAGTTGCAGGCCGAGGCTCGTGAGCACGTACTTGCGCGCCGGTACCGCGTTCGCGACGCGGACCAGGCCGAGCGAGGCGAGCTCGGACAGGAGGCCCTTGGACACGCCGGGTCGAAGATCAGCGCCGTGCGCGGCGAACCGCGCCTCGAGGTCGGTCGTCGTCGCCCCGTCCTTGATGAAGGCCAATGCCGCCAGGACGAGCGGTGGATCGTCCCTGTGCGCCCGAGTCATGCCTGCAGGATACGGCCGACCGGGCCAGGGCAGGCGCGTGGCCATCCGCCAGGCGCCGTCGAACCAGGTCATCGAGCGGTGAGCACCAGGTCTTCGGGGGCGCCGACGAATGACGGTTGCCGCTCGGCTTCGTGACTGGCGCCCTGAGCGCCGTTGGCAGCCGGCTCGTCGTACGAGCAGGTGCAAGGGCCGTTCGCGACGCATCCCGCGCAACAGAACGGGAGCCCGACGTGGAAGACGACCTGGCCCGCGATCTCGTGTTCGCAGGTGACGCAGGTGAACGGGATCTCCGTGCTCAAGCGACGCATCGTGAACCTCTTCTGGCGGGACGAGTCCGCAGGCGTGTCGGCGGGCTCGCCCCAGGCTGCGTGGCGAAGACCACGCGACTTCGGACGCTACGGCGGCGACCTGAACGAGATAGGGAACTTGGATGAACAGGGCGTGAACAGGCGATCACCGCGCGCGTTTTTCACGGTCCGTTCACGTGCGTCCACGTCGGTTGACCCACCGGCGGGCGACGCTTGCGACTCAACGTCGCTCCGCCAGTCATCCGGAGACACCGATGCAGTCAGTGGCCATGTCACCCGTACAGTCCGCGGGCACCCGCGCGCTCGCCGCCGCGCTCGAGCAATTCGATGGCGCGGCCGACCATCTTGCGCTGGAGCCCGGCCTGCGCGCGGTGCTGCGCGTCCCGAAGCGGGAGCTGACCGTCAGCTTCCCGGTCCGGCTCGACGACGGCACGGTGCAGGTGTTCCATGGCTATCGCGTGCAGCACAACGTTGCGCGTGGGCCGGCCAAGGGTGGACTGCGGTACCACCCGAACACCGACATCGACGACGTGCGCGCCCTGGCCATGTGGATGACCTGGAAGTGCGCCCTGGTCGGCGTTCCGTTTGGCGGCGCAAAAGGCGGCGTGGCCTGCGACCCGAGCTCGATGAGCCAGACGGAGCTCGAGGCGCTGACGCGCCGCTTCGCGACGGAGCTCGAGGGGTTCATCGGGCCGGAATCCGACATCCCCGCGCCCGACGTCGGCACCACGGCCCAGACCATGGCGTGGATCGTCGACACCGTCTCGATGCACAAGGGCTATTCGGTGCCCGGCATAGTCACGGGGAAGCCGCTGGCGATCGGTGGATCCGTCGGGCGCGCCGACGCGACCGGTCAGGGCGCCCTGTACGCGATCGAGGACGCCGCGCGGCGGATCGGCCTCCCGCTCGATGGTGCCACCGTGGCCGTCCAGGGATTCGGCAACGTGGGTGAGGCCACGGCGCGACTCCTGCACGAGGCCGGAGCCAGGGTGGTCGCCATCACCGACGTGTATGGCGGCGCGGCCAACCCCGATGGACTCGACGTCCCGTTCCTGCGGCGCCACCTCGGCGAGCACGGCACGATCGCCGGAGCTCCCGGCACGAGCCCCATCACCAACAACCAGCTGTTCGCGCTCGACGTCGACATCCTCGTCCTCGCGGCCCTGGAGGGTCAGATCACGGCCGCGAACGCGAGCACGGTCCGGGCCCGCATCCTCGCCGAGGCCGCGAACGGACCGGTCACGCCCGATGCGGACCCGATCCTCCTCGAGAACGGCGTTTTCGTCGTGCCCGACATCCTGTGCAACGCCGGCGGCGTGATCGTCAGCTACTTCGAGTGGGCCCAGAACCGCGCCGCTGTTGCCTGGACCCGTGACGAGATCAACGAGCGCCTGCGGCGCCAGATCCTCGACGCCACCGCGAACGTCTGGGATCGGTCGGCAGCCGATGGGATCAGCCAGCGCCTCGCGGCGCACGCCATCGCGGTCGAGCGCGTCGCCGAGGCGACGCGACTGCGAGGCCTCTATCCATAGCCCTGAAGCCCTCGAGGCCTGACCCGGCTTGTTGACGCACCAAGGCAGGCGGCCAGCTCCCGGCGGCCGCCTGCCTACGGTGACGAGGCGTCCTTCTTCTCGGTTTCCGCCAGCTTCTTCCGGTTCTCCTCGCGGGTCTTCATGATCCCGCCGCCGGCCCCCTTCTTGATCTCGGGTGCCGGTGTCGGTGCGCGCGGCGTCCGACCGGCGGCCTTGGCTGCGGCTCGCGCCTCCGCCCGAGCCGCCATCCGGGCGGCGATCGTCGCTTCATAACCCTGGTCGGTCGGCAGGTAGTAGCGCCGCGCGACGATCGCGTCGGGCAGGTACTGCTGCTCGACGTCGGCGCCCTCGTAGTCGTGGGTGTATCGGTAGCCGACGCCGATGCCGTGCTGTTGCATCCGGCGGTGCGGCGCATTGCGCAGGTGCAGCGGGACCGGTAGCGCACCACTCGCTTCCACGTCGGAGACGGCCGCCCAGTAGGCCGAACCCGAGCGGTTCGACTTGGGTGCGGTGGCGATGTACGTCGTCGCCTGGGCCAGGGCGTATTGCGCCTCGGGCAGGCCGATCCAGTCGAGGGCCTGGCCGGCGGCCACGGCCACCTGCAATGCGCGTGGGTCGGCATTGCCGACGTCCTCGGACGCGCTGATGATCAGCCGGCGCGCGATGAACTTGGGGTCCTCGCCGGCCGCGATCATCGCCGCGAGCCAGTAGAGCGCCGCGTCCGGGTCGTTGCCGCGCAGGCTCTTGATGAACGCGGAGACGGTGTCGTAATGACCGTCCCCGGCACGGTCGTAGGCGAGCACGCGTTGCTGGGCCGCGGCCTCGACGTCCTCGAGCCTCGGGCTGACATGACCGTCCGCGTCGCGGATCTGCTCGGCTTCGGCCAGGGCCGTGGCGCCCTCCAGCACGTTGAGGGCGGCCCGCGCATCACCGCCGGCGAGCGACACGAGGTGGTCGAACGCGGCGTCGGACAGGGCCACGCCGCCGTCGGGCCCGAGCGGCCCCGCGAGCCCTCGATCGACGTCCCCGAGCGCGCGGCGAACGACGATCGCGACCTCCTCGTCAGTCAGCGGTTCCAGGCGCCAGACACGCATCCGCGAGAGGAGCGCCGCGTTGACCTCGAAATAGGGGTTCTCCGTCGTCGCCCCGACGAGCGTCACCGTGCCGTCCTCGACGTGGGGTAGCAGGGCGTCCTGCTGGGCCTTGTTGAATCGGTGGATCTCGTCGAGAAAGAGGATCGTGCGGGTGCCGTGGAGGTTCAGCCGGTCCTGCGCCTCCGCGATGGTCGACCGGACCTCGGCCACCCCGGACATGACGGCCGACATGCTGTTGAAGTGCGCCCCGATCTCGGCGGCCAGGAGTCGCGCCAGGCTGGTCTTGCCGGTTCCTGGCGGGCCCCACAGCAGGAGCGAGGCGAGATGGCCGCGGGCGATGCTCCGACGAAGCGGGCCGCGTTCACCGACCAGGTGCTCCTGCCCGATGAACTCGTCGAGGTTGCGCGGGCGCATCCGGGCCGCCAGCGGCTGCCGCTCGGGAGGCGGCTGGAACAGGGCCTCTGGTCTGGCGCCGAGGGTTCGCCGGGCGGCTGGCATGAGTCGATGGTAGCGCGCCGGGTGACGCCGACCGGGCGCCGAGACGGTCTAGAGGGTGATGCCGGTGACCTGGGTCACGACCCAGAGGGCGAGGAGCAAGCCGATGAGGGATCCGCCGACGATGGTCACCCGCCGGACGTCGCGCGCGACGTACGCATACTCATCGGCCGCCGCGGTTGCCAGTGGCGAGGTGGATCGGACGACGGCATCCGGGGCGCCGCGCTGCGCCCGGCTCCGACGGCCCTCCTCGGCTCGGCGCTCCTCGGCCACGATGGCGGCCTCGAGCTGGCCGGCGCGGGCCTCCTCTTCGGGGGTGAGCGATGCGGAGCGAGACGGCGCGATCTCGGATCCGGGAGTCGCGGACGTGGGCCGGGTGCTCGGCGCGCTGGGTCGCGCGGCGGGCCGCTGGAGCGGCCGGCGCTGGCCCGGTCGGGTGGTGGTGCCTCTGGCGCGCTTGGCCATGAGCCGTCAGGGTCCTCCGTCAGGGACTGGGTCGGCACGGGAGTCGCGGATCCCGGCCGGGTCGTTCGACGCCAGAGGATACCACCCGTTGTGACCGAACCGTCCGGCGACACCCGGCGCCGACCTCCAGCCCGCGGCCGGATACGTCCGTGCCAATCCCTGCCTGCTAGACTCGAAAACGCCCTTCGGAGGACCCACGGATCGACCTCGACGCGCTCATCGAGCCCAATCTCGGCGCACTCGTCGTCGGCCTCATCGCGGCGGTCCTGGCGGTCGCGACCGGCTGCGTGATCATCGCTCGCCGGACGCGGGATCTCGACGCCCGGCTGCGCGGGATCACGCGTGGAGCCGAGGGTCGGAGCCTGGAGGCGGTGCTCGACGCCCACCTCGAGAAGGTCTATGCGCTGTCCCGCGCGCTCGACGACGTCGCCGCTCGAACCGCCATTCTCGAGGCGGCGCAGCGCAGGTCGTTCCAGCGCGTCGGGCTGGTGCGCTACAACCCGTTCGAGGAGACCGGCGGCAACCAGAGTTTCGCGCTCGCCCTGCTCGACGCGGCCGGCGACGGCTGGGTCCTCTCCAGCCTGCACGCCCGCTCGGGGACACGCGTGTACGCCAAGGCGATCACCGCCGGACGGTCGGACGCGGGGCTGTCGGCGGAGGAGACGGCGGCCATCGCCCAGGCAACGGCATGACAGCGTAGGTGGCACGGCGTCGCACGATGCTCCCGGCATGCCCCCTCGAGCCCCCGTCCCGACCACCGTCCACGATCCCGCCATGAGCCCGCCGCGCGTCCGGCGGCGTCGCCAGCCCGCCGACCTCGAGCAGATCCCGGCATGGCACGAGCTGGTCCCGGTCATGGACGCCGCTCCCGCGAGCGAGGCCCAGCCAGGGCTCGGCGACCTCCTCCACGGGCTGAACGCGGACCAGCTCCGCGCGGTCACCCACGGCGACGGGCCGATGCTCGTCGTGGCGGGTGCCGGCACGGGCAAGACCCAGGTGATCACGCGCCGGATCGCCTGGCTCATTGCGACCCGTCGTGCGCGGCCGTCGGAGATCCTGGGCCTGACATTCACGGACAAGGCCGCGGAGGAGATGGCCGTCCGGGTCGATCAGCTTGTGCCGTACGGCTACACGGACACGGCGATCTCCACGTTCCATGCCTTTGGCGACGGTCTCATCCGTGAGTACGCGCTGGAGCTCGGGCTTCCGACCGACGTGCGCGTCCTGTCGCGGCCCGAGGTCGTCATCTTCCTGCGCGAACATCTCTTCGAGTTCGACCTCGACGCCTACCGGCCGCTCGGCGATCCCACCCGGTTCCTGGCCGCCCTGGCGACGTTCTTCAGCCGGTGCAAGGACGAGGACATCTCGCCCGAGGACTACGGCGCACACGCCGCCCGCATCGCGGCGGAGGCCGCCCGGGTTGCCGAAGCGACCGCGTCCGCGGCCGACGAAACGGTGACGGACGCCGAGCGGGATGCCGCGGACGCCGCCGCGGAGGACGCCCGGCGCCAGGCAGAGCTCGCTGCCGCCTACGCCACCTACCAGCGCCCGATGGCAGCCAACGGTTGTGTCGATTTTGGCGACCAGGTGGCGCTGGCGTTGCGGCTGGTCCGCACCTCGGCGGCGGCCCGCACCGCGATCGCCGGTCGTTTTCGCTACATCCTGGTCGACGAGTTCCAGGACACGAACCGGGCGCAGGCGGAGCTCGTCGCCCTGTTGAGCGAACCGCATCGCAACGTCACCGTGGTCGGCGACGACGATCAGGCGATCTACGCGTTTCGCGGCGCGGCCGTGGACAACATCCTGGCCTTTCGCGAGCGGTACACGTCCGCACGCACGGTGGTCCTGCGTCGCAATTACCGATCGCTCGCGCCGGTGCTCGACGCCGCATACCGGCTGATCCGCTTCAACGACCCGGACCGGCTCGAGGTGCGGGCCGGCGTCAGCAAACGTCTGCGTCCGGAGCGATCGGCCCCCGCTCCTGCGCCCGTCCGCCTGGAGGTGTTCGCGTCAGGCTCGGAGGAGGCCGACTGGATCGCCGCGGAGATCGGTCGGCGGGTCGCGGCGGGAGCCGCACCCCGTGACCACGCCGTGCTCGTGCGAGCCAACGGGCACGCCGATCCCGTCCTCCGGGCGCTGAACATGGCCGGGATCCCGTGGCGGTTCTCGGGCGCCTCGGGTCTGTACGCGAGGCCGGAGGTCAGGATGTTGCTTGCCTTCCTGCGCGTCGTGGCGGATCCGGAATCGAGCCTGGATCTCTATGCCCTGGCGGCGTCGGAGGCATACGGCCTCGGCGGCGAGGACCTGACCGCGATCGTCAACATGGCCCGGCGTCGAAACCGCTCGATCTGGGCGATCCTCGATGAGCTCGAGCGTCAACCCGGCATCCTGCGTCTCGGCCCCGAAACGCGATCCACGGCCCACCGGCTCGTGACCGACGTGCGTGCGTACGCCGAGATGGCCCACGAGCGACCCGCCGGCGAGCTGCTCTATCGCTTCCTGCGCGGCAGCGGCTTGCTCGCCCGGCTGGTCGAGGTGGACACGCCCGCCGCGGAAGAGGCGCTGCAGAACATCGCCCGCTTCTTCGAGATCGTCCGGGCCCAGTCGGCGCTGCTCGCGGATGATCGAGCGATCTTCGTGGCCCGGCACCTGGGCACCCTGATCGAGGCGGGGGACGACCCCGCGACCGCGGAGCTCGATCCGGACGCCGATGCCGTGGCGGTGCTCACCGTGCACAAGGCCAAGGGCCTCGAGTTTCCGGTCGTCTTCCTGCCGGGCATGGTTGCCGGACGGTTCCCCCTGGTCGGTCGCGGCGAGACCCTGGCGTTGCCGGCGGGCGTGGGCCGCGGCGTTCCGGCAACCGCGGAGACGGCCCTGGCGGAGGAGCGGCGACTCTGCTATGTGGCGATGACCCGGGCACGTGACGAGCTGCTCCTGTCGCATGCCGCCGACTACGGTGGAGCCCGAGCTCGCCGCGTCTCACCGTTCGTGCTGGAAGCGCTGGATCTGCCGACGACGTCCGGTGTGCCGGGCGCCGGCGCGCGAACGTCGACGCCGGTCGAGCGGCTGGCCGGGTTCGAGGCGACGGCGGCGCCCGTGAGCGTCCCCGACGGCCCGATCACCGAACCGCTGTCGCTCAGCTTCTACCAGATCGACGACTACCTGACCTGTCCGCTCAAGTACAAGTACGCGCACGTGTTGCGCGTCCCGCTCGCGCCGCACCACGCGATCATCTACGGCTCGGCGTTGCACAAGGCGGTCCAGCTCTTCCACAACCGCCATGCCAGGGGCGTCGTGATGAGCGAGGCCGAGCTCTGCGACGCGTTCGAGGCGGCCTGGTCGAACGAGGGGTTCGTCAGCCGGGATCACGAGGAGGCACGGCTCGAGGCCGGTCGTGCCGCCCTCCGGAGATTCAGGGCCGCCCAACTCGCGCCAAACGCCGTGATCCCGACCTACGTAGAGCGCGAGTTCAGCTTCGCGCTCGGTGGCGATCGCGTGCGCGGGCGGTGGGACCGCGTCGACATCGAGCCGGCCGGGGAGGGGATCGGTCCGGATGCGGCGGAGGCAAGCCCCACGCCGATGGCAGACGTCGTGTCGCCGACCCTCGGGATGCTCGGGCCGGAGCGCGTGACGATCACGGACTACAAGTCGTCGGACGTCCGCGATCCGGTGAAGGCGCGGCAGCGAGCGCGCGAATCGCTCCAACTCCAGATCTACGCGATGGGCTACGAGGCGATGACCGGTCGGTTGCCGGATGCCGTCGCGCTCCACTTCCTGGAGTCCGGCCTCATTGGCCGCGTAGCTGTCGACCCGAAACGTCTTGCCCGCGCTCGCGCCAGGATCGCCCGGGCCGCGGACGGCATGCGGGCACGGGATTACCGGGCTACGCCGGACTACCTCGCCTGCACCTACTGCGCATTCCGCGACATCTGCCCCACGAGCGTCGCTCGTTGAAGCCCCGATAGGGCATTCGCCCAACTCGACGGTGGCGTGTGCGTCGGGCATCGTTCGCGACCCGCCGGCCGTGGCGGTCACAACGGAGAGCGCATTGACCATGGACCGCCTCGCCTGGAGGTTCCGACCCTGGGGCCCGGGCAACCGCTCAGAGGACCTAGACTCGCTGGTCATGGAGTCCCGCGACCGGCTGGCCAACCTCGGGTTCTTTGCAGCGGCCGGGGTTGTCTGGATCCTGGTCGGACTCGTCCTGACGACCCGCGATCCGGTCGTGGACCCGAGCGCCGGGTTCATCGGGGCGGGGCTGATCGGCCTGGCGGTTGCCCTGACCCTCGTCCCGCTCTTGTGGCTCACGGTGTTCGGACGGCACAAGCAGATTGCGTACCGGGGCGATTGGATTCGGGCGGTCCGTCGCTCGGCATGGGTCGGGATCATCGTCGCGGTGCTGATCGTGCTGCGGATCCAGGACCTCCTCGAGCTTCCCATCGCGCTCTTCCTGATCGCGCTCACCGTGGTTGCCGAGGCGACGCTCTCCGCGGAACGCTGACCGCGAGGAGGACGTCCCGCGCGCTAGGCTGGACGGCACACATCCACGGTCCATTGAGCCAGGAGTCAGCGTGCCGTCGCTCATCGCCACCACGCCCACGGGTCCATTCGTCGAGGCCAAGGCGCGACTCGCCGCCGCCGTCGAGGCGGCGCGCGCCGAGATCCTCGACCTCTCGCACAGGATCCACGCCAATCCGGAGCCGGCATTCGAGGAGGTCCAGGCCGCGACCTGGATCGCCGAGGTGCTGGCCCGACATGGGTTCGAGGTGGAGCATCCGGCGGGCAGCCTCGACACGGCGATCCGCGCCATCCGACCGGGAGGGCGCGGCGGCGCCGGTCCGCGGATCGGGATCCTCGCCGAGTACGACGCGCTGCCGGGTCTGGGTCACGGCTGCGGTCACAACACGATGGCGGCGTCCGGGGTGGGCGCCGCGATCGCGCTGGCGGCGCTCAGTGACGAGCTGCCCGGCAAGATCGTGTTCCTTGGCACACCGGCCGAGGAGCACGGCAGCGGCAAGCAGATCATGATCGACGACGGCCTGTTCGAGGGGATCGACGCGGCCCTGCTCTTCCACCCGTGCGACCGGAACCACGTCGAGAGCCATCCGCTCGCGTCCGAGGACGCCGACGTCGTGTTCACCGGGCTGCAGTCACACGCGTCGTCCGATCCATGGATGGGCAGGAACGCCCTCGACGCCCTGATCAGTCTCTTCGTGTCGGTCGGGCTCTGGCGCCAGCAGTTGCGTCCGACGGCGCGCGTCCACGGGATCATCCGCGAGGGTGGAACGGCCGCCAACATCATCCCGGACCGGACATCGGCCTGGTTCATGATCCGTGCCGACAACGACGCCGAGTACGAGCGGATGCGTGAACGGTTCAGCCAGATGTGCGAGGCGGCCGCGCGGGCGACCGACACGACCGTGGAAGTCACCTTCTCCGGCCGGGCGAGCACGATGCGCAACAACGGGGTCCTGGCTGGACGCTTCCGCGCCAACATGGCGGCCTACGGCATCGACGACCAGGGCGACGATCCGAACGCCGGTTCCACCGACATGGCCAACGTCAGCTGGGTCTGCCCGACCATCCACCCGGAGCTGGCGATCGCCCCGGAAGGCACGCCCGGTCACTCCATCCGTTTCAGGGATGCGGCGGCGACTCCCAAAGCCGATGAAACGACCCTGCTCGCCGCCACCCTTGTCGCCCAGACCGCGTACGACCTCTTCGCCGACCCGGACCTGGTCGCGGCGGCGTGGAGCGAATTCCGCCAGCAGCCCTAGCCGACCGGCGGGCCCGCCCACCGCCAGCTCGCCGGACGTGGCGAGTGCTACCATCCCGTGCGCGCCCCGCCGGACGACAGTTCGAACCGGCGGCGTCCCAACGAGACGGACCGATTCCCGCGATCCCGTCGCGACCGTCTCCGGAGGTTCCCGTGGCCGAGCGCCCCGATTCCGACCTCGAGCGTGACTTCGCGTCCCACAACGGCTGGGACCAGCCCTTCGAGACCTACGACG
>JBBEBJ010000146.1:11904-19339 GCA_040882425.1 Chloroflexota bacterium
GAGCGTGACTTCGCGTCCCACAACGGCTGGGACCAGCCCTTCGAGACCTACGACGACTACGACCTGCCCACCTACGTCGGGCCCGTTTCGTTCATGAAGCTGCCCTGGGTCACCGACCCGGACGAGATCCGCCGGCGAGAGGTGGACGTGGCCATCATCGGCGCTCCGTTCGACGACGCCGTGACCCACCGACCGGGCGCCCGCTTCGGGCCGAGAGCGATCCGGGAAGCGCAGTACACGTCGGGCTCGATCAATTCGCTCCAGCTCAACGTCGAACCGTTCGATGTGCTCAGGGTCGTCGATGCCGGCGACGCCAATATCATCCCGGCCTGGATCGATCGCGCCCACGCCCTGATCTACCGCAAGGTGCTCGAGGTCGCAAGCACCGGGGCCATTCCGATCGTCCTTGGCGGTGATCACTCGATCACGTGGCCGAGCGCGACGGCGGTCGCCGAAGTGCGACGACCCGGCAGCATCGGGATCGTCCATTTCGACGCACACGCGGATACGGCCGCAGATGATTGGGGCGTGCTCGCCGGCCACGGGACGCCGATGCGCCGGCTCATCGAATCCGGGGCCGTCAAGGGCAAGAACTTCGTGCAGGTCGGGCTGCGCGGGTACTGGCCACCGGTCGAGACGTTCGAGTGGATGAAGGCACAGGGCCTCCGCTCGCACTACATGCGCGAGATCGAGGAGCGCGGTGTCGATGCCGTCATCGCCCAGGCGATCGATGAGGCGCTGGACGGCCCCGACCATATCTACCTGAGCCTCGACATCGACGTCGTCGACCCGGGTCTTGCACCGGGGACCGGGACGCCGGAGCCTGGCGGGATGCTCACCCGCGAGGTGCTTCGGGCGATCCGCCAGATCGTTCACGCGGTCGACCTGGCTGGCATGGACGTCGTGGAGGTGTCGCCGCCGTACGACGTCGCCGAGACGACCTCGATGATCGCCAATCGAGCCGCGCTCGAGGCGATCAGCGCGCTGGCCGTACGGCGAGCGGCGGGCAAGGCCGTTCGATGGGCCGGGCGCGAGTTCCGGGCCGACCGGTTCCCGCCGGCCCCGTCCGGGCACACGGGGCATCCAGGCTGAGCTCGCGGGTGTTCGAGCTTCCCGATCCGGCGACGGCCGCGGCGCTCGCACGCTTCTACGACCTCGACCTGGTCGACGACCCGGGCGACCTCGATCTCTATCTCGCCCTGGCCGATCGCGCGGACGGCGCGATCCTGGAGCTCGCCGTGGGCACGGGGCGGCTGGCGGTCCCACTTGCCGAAGCCGGACACGCAGTCACGGGCATCGATATCGACCCGGCGATGCTCGATCGGGCGCGCGCCCGGGCCAGTGCCGCGGAACGCGGGGCGGCCGACCGCCTGAGCCTGGTGGAGGCCGACCTCGTCGATCTCCGGTTGCCGGCGGTGGACCGGTTCGGACTGGCATTCATCGCGCTCAACTCGCTCCTGGTCCTGCCCACGCGGGCCGCGCAGCGGGCAGCCATCCGAACGCTCGCGGACCACCTGGCACCGGGCGGGATCGCGGCGGTCGACGTCTGGATCCCCGACGCCGAGGACCTCGCCCGGTTCGACGGCCGGATCAGTCTCGAGTGGCCGAGGCTCGATCCGGAGACCGGCGCGATCGTGACCAAGGCCGCCTCGGCTGCGCATGATGCGGCGTCGGGCACGGTGATCCTGACGACGATCTTCGAAGAGGGCGGTCAGGGAGCGCCCGCAAAGCGCTGGATACGCCGGGACCGCCTCCGGCTCGTCTCGGCGGATGAGCTGCGTGGTTTCGCGGAGGACGCGGGCCTCGTCGTGGAGGCCATGGCAGGCGACTACGGGCTGGGGCCGATGGGTCCCGGCAGCGACCGTGCGATTCTCATCGCGGTCAAGCCCTGAGCGTGGTTTGGAGCGTGATCGGGGTGGGACGACTCAGCCGTCGGACACCCGGACGTCTGGGTGGGTCCGTGAACCGACCCCCGTGGTATCGTCGAGCCAATGCCTCCCAGTGACCAGACGCGCCTGCTGATCGTTGAGGACGTCCCGCAGGTCGCTCAGTACATCCGCGGCCTGCTCGAAGCGCAGGCTCGCGTCAAGTTGCTCGAAGTCCTGACGGAGGGCGCGCGCGCGGTTCCGGCGATCAACGAGATGCGGCCGGACGTGGTGATGGTGGACGCGCTCCTCCAGGGCCGGATCAAGGGGCCCAAGCTCGTCGAGCAGATCCACGAGGCGAAGCTTGGCGTCCCGGTCATCGTCCTGACCGTGCCCCAGAACCCGGTCGAACCCGACCCGATGCACGGGATCGACGGCGTCCTCTCGATGCCGTTCTCCGGCTTCGATCTGATCACCCGCATCGCCCAGGTTCGCAAGGACTTCGAGGCTCGCCAGGACACCGGCTCGAACCGGCTGCTGAGCGTGTTCGCCCCCAAAGGCGGCGTCGGCAAGACCACAATCGCGTTCAACCTCGCCGTCGCGCTAGCACAGATGGACCAGAAGACCGTGCTCATCGATGGGGCGATCCAGTTCGGCGACCTCCGCGCACTGCTCAAGGTGCCGGTGGACGCACCATCGATCCTTGACCTGCCAACTGACCGGATCGCCGAATCGGACCTGGGCGACGTCTTGTGGCGCGACCCATCGGGGATCGACATCCTGCTCGCCCCGCCGCGGATCGAGATGGCGGAGATGCTCACCGCGCGCGACGTGGAGAAGATCCTGTCGCTGTTGCGCCGCGTGTACGCGTGCATCGTCATCGACATGTCCAGCCAGCTCAACGACATCAACCTCGCGTTCCTGGATGCGAGCGACTCGATCATCGAGATCGTGACCTACGACTCCACCACGATCCACAGCACGATGGCGATCGCCGACACGTTCCGGGCGATCGGTTACCCGGCGACCAAGGTCCGCTACCTCGTGAACCGGTCCGACTCGTCGGGCGGCATCGACCCGGCCGACCTCGAGCGCGCCCTCGGTCGGGTTCCCGAGCACCACGTCGTCTCGGATGGCCGCCTCGTCGTCCAATCGAACAACGAAGGCGTCCCGTTCGTCCTCGCGAGCCCCACGGCACCCATCAGCCTGGACATCAACCGGACCGCCACCGAGCTGCTGAACGCCGGCCGGATGGCGGCATTCGCCGGGCGGAACTGACCGCCGTCATGTCCGACAAGCGACCGATCGGGGTCTTCGACTCCGGGGTGGGCGGCCTGACCGTGCTGCGGGAGATCGTCCGGCGCACCCCCTCCGAATCGACGATCTATCTCGGCGACAACGCGAGGGCGCCCTATGGCGTCCGCTTGGATGAGGAGGTCCTCGCATTCTCCAGCCAGTCGCTCGATGCGCTGGCGGATCGCGACGTCAAGGCGATCGTGGTCGCCTGCAACACCTCCACCGCGGTCGGGATCGTGGCGCTTCGCCGCCGGTACGACCTCCCGATCCTGGGCGTGATCCGGCCCGGGGCCTCGGCGGCCGCCCTTGCGTCGCGAAACCGGCGGGTCGGGGTCATCGCGACGCCGGCCACCATCCGCTCGCACGCGTACTTCAGCGCGATCAAGGACGAGAACCCGGCGGTCGAGGTGTACGAGCACGCCACGCCCGCGCTGGTCCCGCTCGTCGAGGCGGGCCACCTGGCGGGTCCGATCGCCGAGGCCGCGGTCGCCGAGTCGCTCGCGCCGCTGCTTGGGGAACGAGACGCCGAGGGCGAGTTCATCTTCCCGAAGCCGCCCGGCGCGTCGATCGACACGCTGCTGCTCGGATGCACGCACTACCCGCTGTTGCGCACGGTCATCGCCGCCCGCGTCGGCGAGGGCGTCGCGATCGTCGACTCGGCGACCGCCACGGCCTCCGCGCTGGCCGAGCTCCTGGGCGTCAACGGTCTGGAGGTGCCCTTCTCGGCCGCCGCGGCCACGCACCTGCAGCTCACGACCGGTGACCCGGCCTCGTTTCACGAGCTCGCCAGCCGCCTGTTTGGCGCTGACTTCCCCGATGTGGAACAGGTGGAGCTTGGAGTCCTCGCGCAATGAGCCGTCGAACGACGGACCGGCGCGAGCCGGGGGATGACGAGCGCCGACTCTCGTGGCGCGACGACCGGGTCTGGCAGGCCGGGTTCCTGATCGGTTCCGCCCTCGGGGCGGCCGCGGTCGTCGTCGGCCGGCATGCCGAACGAGCCGCCAGGCGCGGCCTCGTCGACTGGGGGGAGGTGGAACGGATCGCGATCGGCCGGCTTGCGAAGGCGCCGGGGGCCCTCGATGCCGTCGAGCTGCGCGCCGTGGAGCCCGCCTACACCGAGGCCATGGGTCGGATCGTGCCGGCATTGTCGAGCGCGCTCGGCACGTCGCTGCCGGGTGTGGTCGAACGGTCGGGCGTCGTCGATCGCGCGGGCTGGGTTCGCGCCAACACGGGCTCGTTCGCCTCGTTGATCGGCAAGCTCGAAGTCGAGCTCCTCGACCAGGTCGTGCCGCCGGGCAGCGGTCTCGCCAAGGCGACGATGGCGCTGGCCAATCGCTGGGTGACCACTCGGCAGCTCGGGCTGCTGCTCGGGTTCATGGGCACGCGGGTCCTCGGCCAGTACGACCTCGCATTGTTGTCGGTCGAGGTCGCGCCGGGCCGGCTGCTGTTTGTCGAGGAGAACATCCGCGCCACGGCCCGGGCGCTCGGCGTCCCGCTCGGTTCGTTCCGGACCTGGATCGCGCTGCACGAGACGACCCACGCGTTCGAGTTCGAGGCGCATCCCTGGCTCCGGCCATACCTGGCCGACCGGCTCGAGCGCCAGCTCCGGATATTCTCGACGGACGCGCGAGATCTCGGCCGCGAGGCGTTGCGCGGGCTGGGTCGGGCGATCCGCGGGGAGGGCGGCGGAGAGCACTGGATGGAGCAGTTGATGGTCCCCGAGCAGCGGGCCCTCTTCCGCGAGACCCAGGCGGTGATGAGCCTCCTCGAGGGCTTCAGCGACTACGTGATGGACGAGGTCGGGCGTGACCTGGTGCCGGATGTCGAGCGGATCAGCGCTCGTTTCCACGAGCGCCGGACGAAGCGGACCCAATTCGAGCGAGCGATGCTGCGCCTGACCGGGCTCGATCTCAAGATGGAGCAGTACCGCAAGGGCGAGGCGTTCGTTCGGGCGATCGCGGCACAGCGGGGAGCCGCGGCCCTCGCGCGATTGTGGGATGGACCGGAGACGCTGCCGCGTGACGGCGAGATCGAGGCGCCCGAGCGGTGGATTTCGCGCGTTCTGGACGGGACCGGAGCGTGACCGAGTCAGGCGGGCCCGCCGAGCGCGCCGGTCCGGGCAGCGGACCCGGTGGCGCACCGAGCGCGATCGCGCTCAGCCCGATCCTGTCCGCCCGCTATCGGTCGCGCGACCTCGAACGGATCCGCGCGGCGGCACCCGGCGCGCGGATCGTGATGGTGTCGGTCGACGGTCTGGCCGACGGTCCGCTGGACGACGTCGAGGTCATGCTCCGCGGCTGGCTCAGCTCGGAGGCGTTCGACCGGCTGCTCGCGCGCGCCCCGCGGCTGACCTGGGTGCATTCCGCGACTTCCGGCGTCGAGCGAGCCATTACCCCGGCCTCGCGCGAGCGTGGCCTCGTCGTGACCAATGCCCGAGGGGTCTTCAGCCGCCCGATCGCCGAATACGTGCTGATGATGATTCTTGCGGTGAGCCGACGGCTGCCCCAGCTCCTCGAGCTCCAGCGAGAACGCACGTGGCAGCCGCTCGAGGGGACCGAGCTCCGCGACGTGACCGTGGGCATCGTGGGGTTCGGGTCGATCGGACGGACCGTCGCCACGCTGGCGACGAGCTTTGGCTGCCGGGTCGTGGCCGTCCGGCGGCACTCCGAGCTCGAATCGACGCCCCGGTCCGCCGACGACGAGGGGTCGTCCGGCGCCGACCTGCGGCTCGACCGTGTCGGTGGCCCCGAGACACTCCCGGAGCTCCTGGCCGAGTCCGATTTCATCGTCCTGGCCGCCCCGCTGACGCCCGAGACCGAGGACCTGATCAACGCGGACACGCTCGCGATGGTCAAGCCCGGCGCCTGGCTGATCAACGTGGCGCGTGGCCGGCTGATCGACGAACGGGCATTGCTCCGGGCCCTGCGCGACGGGCATCTCGGGGGCGCGGTGCTCGATACCTTCCGCGACGAGCCACTGCCGCCGATGTCGTCCTTCTACGACCTGCCGAACGTGATCGTCACGCCGCATACCGCGTGGTCGAGCGAGCGGGTGCTCGATCGGAGCGTCGAGCTGTTCTGCGAGAACCTGCGGCGGTTTGCGAGCGGGGAGCCGTTCCTCAACGTCGTGGATCCCGACGCGGGGTACTGATCCCGGCGACAATCGGTGGATGCAGATCGCCATCGTCGGGCTTGCCGGATCGGGCAAGACTACCGTGTTCAACACGCTCACCCGCGGGCATGCCGAGACCGGCGGGTACGGCGGCGTGACCCTCAACGTCGGCGTCGTCAAGGTGCCCGACCCACGGCTCGACGCCCTCGCCGCCATCTTCAAGCCAAGGAAGATCGTCCAGGCCGACGTGACATACGTCGACATGCCGGCGCCACCGCCCTCGACCGAGGGACACGTCGGCACCGAGGAGCTGCCGGCCGACCACCTGGCGCGGCTGCGCGATTCGGACGCCCTGCTCCACGTCGTGCGGGCTTTCGAGGACCCAGCCAACCCGCACCCTGAGGGGAGCGTGGACCCGGCGCGGGACATCGAGCGCCTCGACCTCGAGTTCGTGCTCGCAGATCTCGCCATGGCCGAGCGGCGGCTCGAGCGGCTCAAGGGCAGTGGCCGCCACGGCACGCCCGCCGAGCGCGAGGCGGCGGAGCGGGAGGAGACCGTGGTCAAGCGGATCCACGAGGGCCTGCAGGCAGGGACCCCGATCCGTGACCTGGGCCTCGATGCGGACGACGAGAAGCAGATCCGCGGCTTCCGCTTCCTGACCCAGAAACCGGTGCTCGTCCTGCTCAACGTCGGGGAGAAGGACCTGGCCGCGGCCTCCGCGCTGGTCGAACGCGTGGCGGGCGGTTACCGGCACCAACACGTCATGGTCGAGGCCCTGTCCGCCCGGATCGAGATGGAGCTCGGCGAGCTCGAGCCGGACGAGGCCGCCGTGTTCATGGAGGAGCTCGGGATCGCCGAGTCCGGGCTGGACCGGGTGATCGCCCTGTCGTATCGACTTCTTGGGCTGGTCTCGTTCCTGACTGCCGGGCCCGACGAGGTCCGCGCCTGGCCGATCCCCGACGGATCGACGGCCGTCGACGCGGCGGCTGCCATCCACACCGATCTGGCCAGGGGCTTCATCCGGGCGGAGACCGTCGCCTACGAGGACCTGGTCAAGCTCGGCTCGATAGCCGAGGCGCGCAAGGCCGGTCGGTTGCGCTCCGAAGGCAAGACCTACCGGGTCCACGACGGGGACGTGGTCGAGATCCTCTTCAGCCGCTGAG
>JBBEBJ010000147.1:0-15115 GCA_040882425.1 Chloroflexota bacterium
GGGCCCGAGGGCGAAGGCCGCTCGAGCTGACCCGGCCGCCGGCGGGCCCGGGCTGGACCCCTAACCTAGCCCTCGAGGATCGGGCGGCCTCGACGCATCGCGGCCGCGGCGTTGGCCCACAGCCGCAACCGGAGCAGCCAGAAGTCTCGCACGGCGCGCAGGACGACCTGGGGTTTCGCTCCGGTCGCCGAGCCGGCGGTTCTCGGATAGTGCGGCACGCCGATCTCGGCGACGCGTCGACCCGCAGCCTGGAGCTTGATCAGGAGCTCGGCCGAGAAGAACGCGCCGCCGGACTCAACCCGGATCTCGTCGAGCGCCTCGCGCCGGAACAGCTTGCAGGCGCAATCCACGTCGGTGACGCGCAGTCCGAAGAAGATACGGTTGGCCAGCCGGTAGGCCCGCGCGTACAGGGTCCGCACGAGCGGGTCGGCGCGCTTGATCCGGAAGCCGACCACCACGTCCGGGGGGTCGGGAGCAAGGAGCCGTTCGGTCAGGCGCCCGATGTCGGCGACCTGGAACTGGCGATCCCCGTCGGTGAACGCGATGAGGTCGTACCGGGCGGCCCCAAAGCCCGAGCGCAGGGCAGCCCCGTACCCGAGGTTCACCGGGTGCCGGACCAGTCGAACGACGCCGGGATGCTGTTCCGCGAGCGCCTCGGCGATGCTCGCCGTCGCGTCACGCGAGCCGTCGTCGATGGCGATGATCTCGAAGGTCTCAGCCAGCCCGGGGAGTGTCGCGAGCGCCTCGTCGACGAGCCCGGCGAGGCTGGCCTCCTCGTTGTGAGCGGGGAAGAAGTACGACAGCCGTGCGACGCGGCCGCGTCCATCGTTGCCGGCGCCCGCGGTCACGAGCCGGTCTCTCGACGCCCGGTGACCTCGGTCAGCGAGTGCGCGTCGGTGCCGTCGATCGGGACCAGCTCGTATCTGTCGGCGAGCATCGCCACCTCGCTCGGGTCGTCGCGAATGACGTAGACCGGAGTCCGTCCAAGGTGTGCGTCGATCACGTCGGTGATGTCTCCCAATCCTTTGTCGAGGCGCGTCCGGTCGTCGATGATGACGAGGTCGGGGCGCCGCCCCTCCACGCACTGTGCATACCATAGCGGCGTGGAGTAGCCCCACCAGCTGACGACGACGGCCCCCGGAACGCGTTCACCACCCGAGCAGCACGCTCCACAGAACGCCCCACAGGTTGATCGCAATCGACAGGACGACCAGGCCCGCCGCCAGCGGGAGCCCCCAGGCATGGCGCCGCGCAAGGCGGTCGGTGCCGAGGGCCACGAGCAGCAGCGCGAACGGGACGACGTCGTTGCTGAACCTGTAGCCGAACTGGACCCAGCCCTGGCTGAAGTGCATCAGGTTCACGATCGAGATGACGACGATCGCGAGCACAGCCCCGGTCACGAGCCGGCTCCGCCCGGAGGCGCGGAGCGCGGGGATGGCAAGGAGGTAGGCGGGGCTCGTCAGCAGGACGCTCATGCCGGTGTCCCGGGGCACGGCCAGCGGACACGCAGGGTCGAACAGGCCGCGAACCGCCGCGGGGTCCGTGCACACCGGGATCGGTTCGACCGCCAGGCTGTCCGGGAGCGCGGCCGGCAGGAAATCGGGCAAGCCGAGGAGCGCGATCCCGATGTTCTGCGGGATGTAGCGCGGATCCTCGACGGCCCACTCGGGGTGGTAGCCGAGGCTCGGGTAGCCGTTGGCTTCGAGGACGTACAGGTAGTCATAGGCCGGATGGAAGACGTGGCCCGTCGTCAGGACGTTGTACAGGACCAGGGTCAGGATGGGCAGCGCCGCCCCGAGCCCTGCCGACCAGCTGCGTCGTCGCCAGCCGCCCCCGGACCCGACGAGCGCAAGGAACGGGGCGCCAAAGACCACGGTCAGCCGAGCGGTGCAGGCGAGCCCGAAGATCAGCCCTGCCACGAACTGACGTCGATCCACCGCCAGGAGGGCGCGAAGCCCGATGCGCCGTGCCGGTGTGGGGACCGCCGGTTCGTCGGACGCCGTCCGGTCCGCGCCGACGGCGATCCCCACCGCCAGGAGTGCCAGACCGACCGCCACGATGTGCGCCTGGTACCAGGTCGTGGTGACCTGGGCCGTGAACCAGAAGACGGTCCCGAAGGCCATGAAGACGGTCCCGACGGCCCGGATCGCGGGTCTGACCGCGAGGCGTCCGAGCATCCACCAGCAGATCGCCACGTCGAGCGCGGCCAGGGCCGTGAAGATCGCCTGGTCGTCGGTCGTGAGGCCCCACAGCGCCACGAACGGAAGCAGGACGACCGCGGGCAGCGGCGGGAACGGCAGGAGGCCGCGCGGGATGCCGTCGCTGGTGGCGACGGGCAGCACGTCCTGGAAGTACTCGTTGCCCGAGACGCCCACGATCCCTTCGACCGGGTAGCGGATCGCGGCCTGGCCCTCGAGAAAGGCCGCGGCCTGCCAGACGAAATGGTCGTAGTACCGATCGACCCGGGTCGCCGAGTAGATGACCATCGCCGCGATCGCAAGGAACAGGCCGGCGGCCACCACCAGCCAGCGCGCCACGCCCGGATCCGGCCATGGGGTCGTCCGGGGCTTCGCCCGGCCACCCTGTGCTACGCTCCGATCCACCTTTCCACGCTCGTGCAGGAGCCGTTTCCCGGTGATTGGCCCCGCATTCGGTGGGACCGTGCCAGGCTCAGGAGCGCCGTCGCGGGCGACCGGGACGCGGGACACCGTCGGCGCAGTCCTCGCGGTCCTCGCCCTCGGGCTCGCCCTCCGCCTCATCATCGCATACCTGCTCCCCGGGTCAGGCTTCGAGACGGACCTGAACGCCTTCGAGTTCTGGATGAGGAATCTCGCGGTTGAGGGCCCGTTCGGGTTCTACCAGCGGGATTTCTTCCACGACTACACCCCGGGCTACCTGTACGCCCTCTGGTTCATGGGTTCGTTGATCGACGTCCTCAATGCCCAGGACTGGGGCGAAACGATCCCGTTCTTCCAGGCCTTCGGGATCAAGGTCGTGCCGATCCTGGCGGACCTCGCGATCGGCTGGCTCGTCCATTCGATGCTGCTCGAGCTCGGTGGCAGGCGGCGCCTGGCGCTGCTCGGGGCGGCGATCGCGGTCCTCAACCCGATCTCATGGTTCGACAGCGTCGTGTGGGGCCAGGTCGATTCGGTCGGGGTCGTCTTCCTGTTGCTGGCCCTGCGCGAGCTATGGCGCGACCGACCCGAACGGGCGGCGATCTGGACGGTCGTCGCGGCGGTCATCAAGCCGCAGCTCGGGATCATGATCCCGCTGGTCGCCGTGGTGACGATCCGTCGAGCCCTGTGGCCGGCTGGCGGTGAAGGCGACCCGGACCGGACCGGGCGACCCCTGCGCATCCTCACCACGGGACTGGTCGGGTTCCTGACGGCGGTCGTGCTCTGCCTTCCCTTCGGGCTCACGGTCGTGGAGCTGACCGGTCAGGCTCCGTTCGTCAGGTCCGGTCTTCTCGAGCAGGTGGCGGTGGCGGCCGGCGGCTACCCGTACCTGACGGTCAACGCCTACAACCCGTGGGCGTTGGTCCCCTCGGAGCTCGGTCTCAGCCTGGCGAACTCGAGCCATTGGGTCTGTGACTTCGCGGGTTCGTCCTCGCCGTCGACCGCGGGCACGCAGTTCTGCGCGTTTGGCAGCGCGTTGGTCGGGCCCGTCCCCGCGGTCGCGATCGGAACCACGCTGCTGCTCGCCACGATCGCCCTGGTCCTCTGGCTGGTGGCGCGCCGCCCGGACCGGATGACCATCCTGGTCGGGCTCGCTGTCCTCGCCCTGGCCTTCTTTGTCGTCCCGACGCGGGTCCACGAGCGATACGGCTACCCGTTCTTCGCCCTGGGCGCCATCCTGGCTGCCGTGTCGGTCCGCTGGCGGCTGGCGTACGTCGCCCTGTCCGCGGCGACGCTGGCCAACATGTACGTCGTCCTGACGACGCTCTACCCGGGCAACCCGTCGATCGCGGATTGGTTTGGCATCGGGCCGGCGATCCGGTCGGAGGTCGGGGTGACCGCCGTCGCGCTCCTCCACGGGATCGCCTTCCTGTGGGTCCTCGTCCAGTTGCGTCGGGGAGCGCTCCACGAGCTGGCGACGGCCGCGTCGGGCCCGGAACCGCAAGCGGACGACCCGCGTCCGGAGCGCGACGTGGGACCTGCTCCGGAGCCTGTGCTGCCCCAGGGGCCCGCCGACCCCCCGCTTCGGCCGTTCGTGCCGGCAGCAGCCGGTGACGCGGCCCAGGAGCCCGCCCTGCCCGTCCGGCTCCCGACCTGGCGACCCCGCCGATCCTTCACCGAGCTCGGCGTCGTCGGCTGGCTGCGCGACCGCCTGTTCGCTCCGCCGATCCGACCCGATCGGACCGCGGCACTGGCTCGAGAAGGCGGCGGGCGGCTCGATCGGTTCGACCTGTGGCTGCTCGTGGTCCTGCTGCTCGGCAGTCTCTTCCTGCGGACGTTTCGCCTCGCCGAGCCGTACCAGATGCACTTCGACGAGGTCTACCACGCGCGTACCGCGACCGAGTTCCTGCAGGACTGGCGCTACGGGATCGACCACAACATCTACGAATGGACCCATCCGCACCTGGCCAAGTACGCGATGGCCGCCGGCCTCGTCGTGTGGGGGGGCGATCAGGTCCAGTCCACGAGCGAGCTCGGCGTGCCCGTGCGGGCGACCGCCATCGAGCCTCGTCGCGCTGCCCCGGGCGCACCGGGCGGTCGAACGACCGAACGCCTCCACTTGTCGACCGGCACCGAGATCCGGACCTACGACCTCGCGACCCGCGCGGTGGAGTCGATCGTCGGGGCCGCCGGTGTCACGGCCCTGGCGTTCGACCCGGCGGGCAGGCAGCTGATCCTCGGGTTCGAGGACGGACGGGTTGCCACGCTGGACGCGACCACGCTGGGGGTCGCCGGCATCGACATTGCGCCGGAGCCGGTCGCGATCGCGACGGTGGACCACCCGGTCGAGCGGCTGTTCGCGGCCGACGACGGTACGACCATCGCCGCCGCGGCATCGGACCGGGTGAGCCTCGTCGATCGAGAGACCGCGAGCGTCGTCGGCAGCATCGAGTTGCCCGGCGTCGCCGACCTGGCCGGGGGCGGCTCGGGACCGGCCATCGTCGCCACCGTCGCCGATGTGGAGGACCCGGCCGCGGTCGCGAGCAGGCTCGCGGAGCTGCTCGGCGGGTCGGCCGACGGCTACGAGCGAACGCTCACCGACCCGCTGGCCGGTCCGACGGTCGTCCTCGGCGCCCCGGGGAGTGGCGATACGCGCACGGCCGTCACGGCAGCCATCGATGACGGCTCGCTGCCCGGTCTGGTGATCGAGGAGGTGCCCCGGATCGCGGTTGCCACGGCCGACGGCCTCTCCTTCCTGGACGCGGCGACGGCCGCCCTGGTGCGCAACATCAGCATGGCGGGGGGCGCCCATGGGCTGGCCGTCGTGACCGACCTCGATGACACGAAGCTGTACGTCACCGCGGGCGACGCCTCGGACCCCGTCTACACGATCGTCGCGATCGCCGGCGACACCGCCAAGGACGGTCCCGCCGACCTGGGCAGCCATCCGCTGCCCGGTCCCGGCACGTCGGTCATCTACGACACCTCGAGCCAGCAGGTGCACGTGCTCGGACAGGCGCCTGGATCGACCGGATCGGCCGCCGATCCATGGACGGTCTACGTCATCGAGCCACACGGCAACGCCGTCTACGCCGACGCGCGGCTCCCGGACGGATTCGCGCCGGTCGCCTGGGCGGCGGACATCGAGCCGGCCTACCCGGCCGACGACCCGCAGCGGCTCCTGGTCTTCGACGGCGTCGGCGCGACCGCCGAGATCGATCTCGGCTCGCACGCGTTTGCCTGGCGCCTCCCGGGCGTCCTCGCGGGCGCGCTGACCGCGGGCCTGATCTTCCTGCTGGCCCGGATCCTGTTCCGGCGGCGGCTGGTGGCCATCCTCGCCGGCGTATTCGCGCTCGTTGAAGGAATGCTCTTTGTCCAGGCCCGGATCGGCATGAACGACGTGTACGTGGGCCTGTTCATCGTCGCGGCCTACACCCTGTTCGCCGCCCTGTGGACGGGCTGGCTGCGCGGACGGCTGGCCTTCTGGCTGGCGATGCCCGGGATCGGGCTGCTCCTTGGGCTCGCCCTGGCGAGCAAATGGGTGGCGGCCTATGCGATCGGGGCGCTGCTCCTCCTCATCCTGGTCCGGAGCGCGCTCGGACGGGTGCTGGCGATCCTGGGCTTGATCGCGCTCACCGGCGTGCTCGGCTACATCGCGATCAGCGTCCCCGAGGGCGCCGGGTTCGGGAACCTGACCTTCCTCCTGGTCATGGTCGCGCTGACCCTGATCGCGGTCGTCGTCAGCGTCCTGCACCCGATCGCCTGGACGGACGACGAGATGTGGCTCGCCGCGCTCGCGCCCGGCGTCGGTGGTGTTCTTGTCTTTCTCGGCGCGCTCGGGCTGGGCGGACTCGATGCCGCCATCACCGAGGGAAGCCCGGCGGTCACGCCGCTGGTGGTGGCCGTCGGCGTGGCCATCGGCTCGCCGGTCGTGATCGCGGTCTTCTGGCTGGCCGGTCGCTTGGGGTTCGGGCCCCTGGCAACGGAACCAACGCCGGATCCGGATGACCCGGCGGGTCGGCCGGAGCCGCCCGCCCCGCCGCCCGATGGGTGGCTCCGGCCCGGTCGGACGTTCGGGCTCCCGATCGCATGGGTGGCGGTCTGCTTCGTGGTGCTGCCGCTCGCCGTGTACGTCGTTTCGTACCTGCCGTGGGCGATGATCAACGACCACCAGATCATCGCCGGCTGGCCCGCGGGTCACGGCGGCCAGACCCTGCTCGACCTGACGGGTCAGATGTACCGCTACCACAACGACCTGACCGCCGCCCACCCGGCGTCCTCACCGTGGTGGGCCTGGCCATTCGATCTCAAGCCGGTCTGGTTCTACCAGGAGGGACTCGCGGGGAGCACCTCGGCGTCCGTTTACGACGCCGGCAACCTGGTGATCTGGTGGCTGGGCGTCCCCGCGATGGCGTTTGTCGCCGCCATGGCGTTCAGGCGTCGCAGTCTCGCGCTCGCGCTCATCGCGATCGGATTCGCGGCCCAGTGGATCCCGTGGGCGCGGATCGATCGGGCGGCGTTCCAGTACCACTACTACACGGCGCTGCCGTTCGTCGTCCTCGCACTCGCCTACTTCGTGGCGGAGCTGTGGCACGGCGCGTCCCGCCGGTCCTGGCTACTGGCGCGGATCGCCGGGGCGCTCGCCATCGTCGGGCCGGCGATCATGTGGATCCTGGCGCGGCCGTTGTGTGGCTTCGTTGACGTCCTCGCGGTCAATCCCGGGTCGCAGGCCTGCCCGGCCCTCATTCCCGAGTTCGTCCTGACCGCGCGGAGTGGAGCCCTGGCGCTCGTCGTGGGCGTCGGCCTGGTCGTGATCCTGCTGCGCTTTCTCGACTTCGACAGCCGCCTGGCTCGGGCGAACCGGTCTGACCTGACCGGGGCCTTCGGCTCGCTGATCGGCGCCGGCCTGGCGGTGGTCGCGGCGCTGATCGTGGCAGCCCTCCTGCCCGAGGAGCCGCTCCTGACCATGAACTCCATCCCGGTCGAGCCGATCGCGGTGATCATCGGCCTGCCACTGGCCTACCTTGCGCTCCAGGTCATCGGCGCGACCGACCCGCGCCGCTTCGCGGCCGGCATCGTGGTCGCGGCGGTCGGCTGGTTCGCGGTCCTCTACCCGAACATCGCGGCAGTTCCGTTGCCGGCGACGATCGTCAACGCGTACCAGGGCATCCTGCCGACCTACCTGTACGCGTTCCAGTTCCCGGTGAGCACGGTTGCCCGGGGCACCGAGACGCCACTGTTCACACCCACGCTTGCCCTGCTGGTCGGCGCGCTCGCCGTGACCTGCCTGGTCGTCGCCTATTCGGCCTGGGCCTGGAGGGTGGCGCTGGCCGAATCGACCGGTTCGGGCCCGTCGCCCGCCGACGACGCGAACGGCCTGGCGCGCACCGGCGGCGCCTGAGGCACAGTCCCGCGGAAATCGGCCGGGAGCGAGCCGGTGGCGGCCAGCCGACGGATGACGAAGCCGTAGTACTCCTCCACGCGCGCCGCCACGCGCGGCCAGCTGAAGGCCTCCGCCCGGACGCGACCCGCCGCGCCCATCTCGGCCCGCAGGTCCGGATCGCCGAGGAGGCGGGCGATGGCCTTGGCGAGCTCCTTGGGCTCGTGGGGCGGGACCAGTAGCCCCTCGCGATCTCGCCGGACGACGCCCTTGTAGCCGTGGATGTCGGAGGCGACGATCGGTGCGCCCGCCGCCATCGCCTCGAGCAACACGATCCCGAACGATTCGCCGCCGGTCGCAGGCGACGCGAAGACGTCCGCGGTCCGGAACAGCTGCGCTTTCTCGGCGTCCGACACACGGCCGAGGAACTCGACCTCCTGCAGACCCCGCGTGGCGACGTAGCGCCGTGCCTCCCGCTCCTGGGGGCCCGAACCCACGATCAGGAGGCGGTTGCCGAATCCCGTCTTGCGCAGGATCCGGTGGGCCTTGAGCAGGTCGAGGACGCCCTTGCGGGGCTCCAGCCGGCCGACGAAGAGGACACTCGGCACGCCGTCCTGCCAGCGCGCGATCGGAACCGCCCCGGCGAAACGCGGCACGTCCACGCCGTTGGGGATCACCTTGTAATCGCCCGGGAAGAAGCGGTCGATGAAGTGGCGGGCGGCCGCGCTGACCGCGATCCGCCCGTGCAGCCTCGAGGCGTGGCCGCGCATCAGCCGGCTGCCGAGCTCGTACGAGGGCGAGAAGCCGGCGTAGGCATGGAAGGTCGCGACGTTGACGCTCCGCGACTCGCGCAACAGGAAGAGCGACAGGAACGGCACGAACGGCTCGTGGAAGTGGAGCAGGTCGAAGCCTTCGCGGGCCAGGAGGTCGCGGACCTGGCCGAGGTAGCGAGGCGAGAAGGTCAAGGTCCCGACGGATCCGTTGGTCGGCATGGAGAAGCCGACGCCGATCCGCAGGATGTCGCCCTCCGACGCGCGTTGCGGGCCGTGGCTCGCCGTGATGATCCGCACGTCGTGGCCTCGCAGTCGCAGGTTCTCGTAGAGGAACTGGACGTGCTGGGCCACCCCACCCGATTCAGGGTAGATGTAGGGACAGACGAGCCCGATCTTCACGATCGACCGCCGGAATCGGGTTCGTAGCGGGGTGGGCGCAACCTCCCGCCGGGGTAGCCGTGGTCGCGCCCGGTGCCGTCCCGGCGGATCCGGCCACGCAGCTCGTCGCGGGCATCGCGGCCGCGCTTTCGCAGCTGCTGCCCGAACGTGCCGAGCTGGCCGACCGTCGGATGGAAGGTGCCGCCGTGCTCCGTGGTCCGCGCCGCGATCGCCCGTCGCAGGTCGTCGGCGGTGTGGCCCGGGAACGAAGTCCAGCCGCTGCCGATCGCGTCGAGTGCGTGGGCGTCGCTGTTGCCGAGATGAGCAAGGCCGTGCTCGTCGGCAAACGAGGTGGCCCGGGCATGGCCCGGCCTGCCGAGTGCCGTCGGGTTGAACGTCTCGATCGCGTCGGGGCGGACGGCCTCGTCCGGATCGTCGAGGAGCCGGCGCAGGACCCAGCCCTGGGCGCACAGGGGATACGGCACCAGGGGGTGGGCGGGGATGGCGAGACCACCGGCTTCGTGGACTGCGGCGATCGTGGCACGGAGCGAGCGGTAGGGCCGGATGGGCCGGTCGATGAACAGCGCCAGGAGGTGGCCGCCGAGCGTGGTGACCTCCTCGCCGATGACGACCTCGAAGCGCAGGCCGCGTTCCCCGGCCATCGCCCTCGCCGCGAGCGCGGCGTCGATGCGCTCGTGGTCGCTGATCGCGATGACGTCGAGGTCCGTGTTCCGTTCGACGTGGTCGAGGATGTCCTCCACGGTCGCCGTGCCGTCGCTGGCCACGGTATGGATGTGCAGGTCGGCGCGTCCGCGCCGGTCGGTCCCGGTCGTCACGTCGCGGCCTTCGGCGCCGGGGTTGCTGCCAACCCGGCTTCGAGGTCGGGCCAGATCGGGAAGAAGACCGCCCACCATTGTTCGGGCGCGACCGCCACGGCCCGTTCGAACGCGCCCGCGAGCCCGGTCATCGTGACGCTCACCCGCTCGCGCCGCGAACCCTCCGCTGGCACGCGGATCCGTTCCAGCCGACCGCGATACCGGGCCGTTCCGGTGCGCCTGACGGCGGTGACGTAGAGCGGCGCGCCACTTTCGACCGCGAGCATGGCCGGCCCGAGCGGCAGGTTCGCCGGCGCTCCGAAGAGCGTCACGGGCAGGCCGCCGCCGGTCAGGTCTCGATCGCCCACCAGGCCGACCGAGGTCCCGTCTCGGAGCGCCGCCAGGAGCTCGCGACGCGCCTCCCGCAGGCCGACGATGCGCACCCCTGCCGCGCCGCGGGTCCGCACGAAGTAGTTCTGCAGTCCGGGATCGCCCACCGTCTCCATGGGCGCCACAGCGCCGCCGACGCGGGCCGCCAGGAAGAGCGCCGGGAGTTCGATCGCGCCAAAGTGGAGTCCCACGAAGATCACGGCTCGTCCGGCCGCAAACGCCTCCTCGACGACGTCCGGTGTCTCGACCACCAGCCGGTCGGCAAGGTCTCGTTCGGTGAGTGCCGGAGTGCGGGCCACCTCCAGGTAGTAGCGCGCCCCGTGCCGGAAGGCGCCGCGCACGAGCCGCTCGAGTGCGCGCGGGTCGCGTGCGGCCGCCCTGGCCGCCGGAGAGCCCCGCCCGGTGGCATCGAGGGCCCCGCATACCCGTGCCAGGTTGCGGCGCGCCTGGGCGGCGCGGTGGGGCGCCAAGCGGTACCAGGCCTCCCCGGCGAGGTCGGCGACCCTGACCAGCGGCGCCTCGGGCAGGCGGCAGACGAGCCACGACGCGGCGATCAGGGCCCGCGTCCGGATGGTCACGGCGGGCCACCGTCGGTGGCGGTGTCGGCCTCGTCGCGCGGCAATCCGCGGCCCGGGCCGGGGTCGGGCTGCCCGGCCAGCATCACTTCCGCGCGGCGCTCGAGATCGGCGGCCTCGGCCGCCCCGGCCGGCCAGATCGGCTTGAAGCTGTACCACTGCTCGGGCGCCGGGGAGATGGTCGCGGCCAGGGCGTCGGCCATGGCCTGGGTTGCCCGCTGGAGCGCCGCCGGGTCGTCCGGCGGCACGTCGATGGGGGCGGCCCAAGAGACCGCGAACCCCCCTTCCAGTGTGCGGCGGACGGCGATGGGCAGGATCCGTGACCCGGTCTTCGCGGCGAGGGTTGCCGGGCCGGCGGGCAACGCCGTCCACGCCCCGAACAGCTGGACCGGGATGCCGTCGTGGCGGTAACCCCAGTCGATCAACAGGGCGAGCATCTCGCGTCTCTTGAGCACACCGAAGATCTGGCGCAGGTTGCGCCACGCGATCATCCGCACGCCCCACGACTCTCGTTGACGGCGGAGCAGGTCGTAGAGCTCCGGGAAGGACGAATCGTCGGCCACGACGCTGATCGGGAGGCCGTGGTGCGCCACACCGGCGGCAACGGCCTCGTTGTTACCGACGTGGCCGGCCACCAGGATGAGCCCGCCGCCCGGCGCATCGCGCCAGATCCGCTGGATCTCCTCCGCGTCGAGGTCGGTCGCGAGCAGGCCGACCTGCTCGGGGGCGAGCCCTGGCAGTCGCATCAGCTCGACGAGGTAGCGCCCGTATTCGCGGTAGGCGCGCAGCGCCATCCTCCGGACGCGGGGATCATCGGGTGGGAGGCCGAGCACGTGTCCGAAGTTCCGGTTGGACCAGCGTCGTTTAGCCGGCCACGCGAGATACGACATCTGCGACAGCCGCCCGATCACCTCCCGGGCCGGGCGGGCCGGCAGGACGCCGAGCAGCCAGCTCGTGCCCTTGTAGCCGGCCACAGCGGCCCGCTCGACGATCCGCGGGCCGTTCTTGCCCCGTCGGTGGGGCGCCTCGAGCCGGCGTTCCTGCGAGGTCACCTGGCGGCAGCGGCCACCTTGGCCTTGGTGCCCGCCATCCGCTTCAGGGCGCGCTTGGCCGGGGCTTCGGTGCCGACGAGGGTCTCGTTGTCGTCTCCCTTGATGAACGCCTCGACGCGGTTGAACGCGACGTCGTCGTGGATCTGCAGGGGCGGGCTCTTCATGAAATAGCTCGACGGGGCGACGAGCGTGCCCTTCAGACCGCGATCCAGGCCGAGCTTGAGGCAACGGATCGCGTCGGTGATCACGCCGGCGCTGTTGGGGCTGTCCCAGACCTCGAGCTTGAGCTCGGCGTTGAGCGGCACGTCTCCGAAGGTCGTGCCCTCCATCCGGATGTAGCACCACTTGCGGTCGAGCAGCCAGGGCACGTGGTCGCTCGGGCCGACGTGGACGTCGTCGGGATCCATGTCGTAGTCGAGCATCGAGGTGACCGCGTTGGTCTTGCTGATCTTCTTGGACTCGAGGCGCTCGCGCTCGAGCATGTTCAGGAAGTCGGTGTTGCCGCCGAAGTTGAGCTGGTATGTCCGATCGAGGCGGACGCCGCGGTCCATGAACAGGCGGGTCAGGACACGGTGGCTGATGGTCGCGCCGACCTGGCTCTTGATGTCGTCACCGATGACCGGCAGGCCGGCCTCGGCGAAGCGGCGCTGCCAGTACGGCTCGCGACCGATGAACACCGGGATCGCGTTGATGAACCCGACACCGGCGCGGAGCGCCTGCTCCACGTACCACTTGGTGGCTTCCTCAGAGCCGACGGGCAGGTACGAGACCATGACGTCGACCTCGCGTTCCTTGAGGATGCCGACGATGTCGGCCGTGGGGCCGGGGGCCTTCTCGATGATCTGGCTGAGGTACTTGCCGAGACCGTCGTGGGTCATCCCGCGCTCGACGGTGATGCCGGTGTGGGCGACCTGCTGGAAGGTGTACGTGTTGTTGGGCTTGGTGTAGATCGCCTCGGACAGGTCCTTGCCGACCTTGTTCTTGTCGATGTCGAAGGCGGCCACGAACTCGATGTCGCTGACGTGGTAGCCGCCGAGGTCGACGTGCATCAGGCCGGGGACGAAGTCGTCCTTCTTGGCGTTCTCGTAGTAGTAGCGGCCCTGGACGAGGCTGCTGGCGCAGTTGCCGACGCCGACGATCGCGACCCGGATCTTGCCGTCCTTGCGGCGGCCGGCGCCCGCCCAGGTGTTGCTCGGCGTCGCGCCGTCCTTGCCGTTGCTGCCGTTCTTGCCCATGTTCGTCTCCCTATGCCTGGGGTGTCTGTGCGGATTGGGTTCGTGCCTGGTTGCGGACGTGGAGGATCCGCTGGATTACGGTGATGGTGGCGCCTACGGTGATGATCACGAGTGCGAGAAAGAGCGCCGAGGTGCCGATTCCGAAGGCCGCTCCCCCGACACAGGTCGGACAGGACGAGGGATCAGGCCGCGTGCCGAGCAGGCCAGCGAGGATCAGGCCCGTGCTCAGGATCACGAGCCGGACCTCGCGGGGCATGATCCCGATAGCCGCCATTCCGGTTCCCCTTGTGAACCCAAGGCCCTCCGACCTGGCGCGGGTGTAACTGACCATGACCGCGGAGCCCAGCGCGGCGGCGGCAAGGAGCGTGCCATCCGCGATCCCGACGGCCTGGAGACCGGCCACGATGCCGATGTACACGGCCACCTCTCCGGCGCGGTCGAACACCGAATCCATGAACGCCCCGAAGTTGCTGACCCTGCCGGTCGCGCGGGCGAGCGTGCCATCGAGCATGTCGAAGACTCCGCCGAGCAGGATGACGACGCCACCGGCGAGCCACTGCTGCTGCGAAACGAGGACGGCGCCAGCGACGGTGATGGCAAACCCGATGACGGTCAGGCCGTCCGGCGTGAGTCCCAGCCGGCCGAGCCCGAGGGCGATCGGCTCGAAGGCATTCTTGATCCGCGTCCGGACCTCGTTCGAGATCGTCATCGGTCAGCTGGCGTAGCCGAGGATGGCGCGTTCACGGGCGGCGAACTCGGCGAACGCCTCGCCACGGAGGCGGCAGACCGTCTCCCGGCCGTTCCGCCTTGTCTCGACGACGCCGGCGGCTCGCAGCCGGCCCAGGTGCCAGGAGACGAGCGGCTGCGAGAGCCCGACGTGCGCGGTCAGCTCGGCCACGGTGGCGTCACCTTCGACCAGCCGCCGGACGATCTTGAGCCGGTTCACGTCGGCCATGGCCTTGTGGAACACGCGTAGCTGGCGCAGGTCCTCGGGCTGGGAGATGGCGGCAGCGATCGTGCTGCGGACGCGGGCTCGGGTGGGGGACAGGGCGGTGACTCCCTCGGCGTTGACCGTAGTCACATCAACCAGGATTTATATCAACGGACGTTGATGCTATTCCGTGGCAGTCGTGCCTGTCAAGCGTGGCCGGCGCGTCCTGTTTCGCCGGTCAGTGCGCCCTTGGCGACCGCTTCGCCGAGATGGCGGCCTTCGTGGTCGCGGTCGTTCTTGTGACGCTCCTCACGAGCCTCCGAATGCCGGGATGGCGGATGTCGGCGTGGAGCGCGGGCGTGGGAGGCGTCATCGTTGGCCTCGCGTCGCTCGCGCTACCGGAGGTCACGGGATCGCTCGGCGTATTGGGCGGCCTCCTCCTTTCTGGCTGGTGCGTCAGTGTGATCGGCGCGGCGGAACTGGACACGCGCCGACAGGCCGGCGCCGGGCAATCCTGAACGAAGCCGAAGCCGAGGAGAATCTCCACCCGCCCGACGGGTGCCCAGACAGGCGCGGGGATCCGCTTTGGGCTGCGGCCGATCCGGAGCTCGTGTCGCTCGGCGAGGTTGGCGTTCTTCGGCGCAGAACAAAATCACGAGCAGAAGCCTCACGCGCCGCCGTTCGACTCCCATTCGTGCCTTCCCGCCGTCATTCGAGGGTTGCGGCGCCCGCCCAACGGTCGGCTGGCAGCATCGGCGTGCACGAGCACGCTCGCTGCAGGTACTCGCTCGATCCGACGAGGCCTCCTGGACGGGTGCCGAGGTGCGACTCGCTCGGTTTGTTCTCCGAAGGAGAACGATGGGCGGCTCGGTGAGCAACCGGACTGCCCGCGCGGCACTGGCTCGAGCCGTGGCCAGGAGATGCCACCTACACTTCCCCGGATGGACCGACGCTCGGCGCTCGTGCTCCTG
>JBBEBJ010000147.1:15215-20458 GCA_040882425.1 Chloroflexota bacterium
GGAGATGCCACCTACACTTCCCCGGATGGACCGACGCTCGGCGCTCGTGCTCCTGATCGTGTTCGGGACCGGCGTCTTCCTGGCCGGGCTCGAGCTGATGATCACCGCGGTGGCGCTGCCATCGATCCTGGCCGATCTCGCCGACCCGACAGGCGCGTCCGCCTGGATCGAGCTGCGCAAGGCCAGTTGGATCATCAACGGCTATCTCCTGGTCTATATCGTGATGATGCCCCTGGCCGGCCGCCTCGCGGACCTGTGGGGTGCCAGGCGGCTGTTCATCGGGGCGTTGATCGTGTTCGTCGCCGGCTCGGCGCTGGCGGGGGCGGCCCAGGACCTCGATCAGCTGATCGCGGCCCGGCTGATCCAGGCCGCCGGGGGCGGCGTGCTCGTGCCGGTCGGCACCGCCGCCGCCTCGCATCTGTTCGCCGGCGCCGCCCGGCCAAGGGCTCTCGGCGTGATCGGTGCCTTGACGTTCCTGGGCATGGCGACGGGGCCGGTCGCCGGGGCCGCCATCCTCAGCGCCATCCACGCTGACGACGCGCTCGGCCTGACCGCCTCCGGTGGTGACAACCTGGTCGCCGCGGTCCTGGCGCCGGCGTGGCGCTGGGTCTTCTATCTCAACGTACCGGTCGGCCTCGCCGCGCTCACCCTGGCCTGGGCGGCCTCACCCAACTGGGAGACGCCGCGGCGCGAGGGCCGGGTCGACGCCCTCGGCGCGTTCTGGTTCGGGCTGGCGCTCGTTGCCGGGCTGATCGGCCTGACGTTGGTCGGTTCCCGCGAGATCGCAGGAACCGGTGCGGATCCGATCGCGGTCAGCGCCGCGCTCGTGGCGCTCGCCGCATTGGGCGTCGTCATCTCGGTCGTGCGGGGACTTCGCGTCCACGACCCGTTCCTGGACCCGCACCTGTTCCGGAGCGTGTCGTTCAGCTCGGCCGCACTCGTGTCATTGCTGACGGGTTACGGGTTCGCGACCGCGATCATTGGGGGCGCCGTGTTCGTCGATCGGGTGATCTACGGCGGACCGGACGATCAGCGGATCGCTCTCGGCGCGCTCGCCGGGGCGACGGCGCTCGGGGCGCTCGTCTCGGGGTTCGTCGTCCGGGTGTTGTCGCTCCGTCTCGTGACACTCGCGGGTCTGGGGATCAGCATCGCGGGCCTGGTCGCCATGGCCGCCTGGGACTCGAGCGTGTCCATCGGCACGGTGGCAGTCGCGCTCGGCGCCTTCGGCTTCGGCTTCGGACTGACCGTGACCCCGCGTTCGACCGCGGCGGTCGAAGCGGCGGGCCGCCGCGCGTTTGGCGTCGCCTCGGCGGTTGTGACCGTCGCCCGGATGATCGGGATGGCCGTCGGGCTGGCGATCCTGACCGCGTACGGCTCGACGACGATCGATCGCCTGGCCGACGAGATCTACGCCACGACCGAGTCCTACCTCCAGTTCATCCCGCCCGATCTCCGCGACCGGCCCCTCCGCGACCCGTTCGTGGTCCAGGCGCTCGAGGAGTGGGCGTCGCGCGAGGCCGCGTCCATCATGGTCGGGCTGTTCGTCGTGGCGGCCGTCGTCACGGCGGTCGCGGTGTTGCCATCGCTCGCGCTCGGTGGTCCGGCGGGCGCACAGGCGCGTATGCTGAGCCGCGGTCCGGCCACGACCGACGCGAGCCACGCGATCGGGGCGACCGGTTCCAGCAATGGGGGAGGACGCGACGCCGATGGCCTCGAGCCACCCGAACCCGGCCTCGCCCTCTGAGCCGCCCGTCGGACAGCCCGGGGAGCTCGTCCCTCGCTTCCGGGCTCCCGTCACGCGAAGCGGGGGCCCCGGTGCGATCCGCGTCCTCTCGGTCGTCGACGGCGAGCTCCACGAGACGCTCGGTGACGCCGCCCTCGCCGAGCTGCCCAACCTGCTCGATCGAGATGACGCGTCCGTCTGGGTTGACCTGACCTCACCGACGGCCGATCTTGCGCTCCGTGTTGGCGCGGCACTGGAGCTCCATCCCCTGATCGTGGAGGACATCCTCGAGGGCAACCAGCGGGCAAAGATCGAGATCACCGACGGCCAGATCCACATCGTGCTCTTCAACCTCACGTACGGCGAACGGGTTGACGCGTCGGAGCTCGGTTTCGTGCTCGGGAACGGCTACCTGCTGACCGTCCATGACGCGACCTGGGACCCGCGGGCCACCAACCACCTGCGCTCCGGGGTCGCGCCGGTCCTCCGCCACGGGCCCGACCACCTGCTGTGGGCCCTCGCCGACGACCTCGTCGATGGGTACTTCCCGTTTGCCGATCGGCTCGGTGATGCGATCGACGACGTGCAGGATGAGGTGGTCCGCACGGCCAGCCGCGAGACCGTCGAGCGGATGTTCCTGCTCAAGCGGGAGCTGATCGCGGTCCGGCGGGCGGTGAGCCCCGTCCGCGAGGTGTTCAACGAGCTGACCAACCGGGACATCGCGTTGATCAGCCCCGACGAGGTCGTCTATTTCCGCGACATCTACGACCACGTCATCCGGCTGACGGACGAGCTCGACAACTATCGCGAGCTGGCCGCGACGACCCTCGACGTCTATCTCACCCAGGTCAACAACAACCTGTCGGTGATCATGAAGCGGTTGACCGGGGTGACGGTCCTCCTCGCCGGCGTTGGCGCGATCGCCGGGATCTTCGGCATGAGCGAGGCAGGCGCGGCCATCGGCGGGAGCGAGGCCGGCGGGTTCTGGGTCGTTGCCGCGGTCACGATCGCGCTGGCCGTCGGTGCCGCGTTCTTCCTGCGCAGGATCGACTGGATCTAGCGGCCCTGAACGGCGGGAGACGCGGACGGAGATACGGCCACAGACGCGCCCGACGCGTCCCCGAGGGCGCCCGCGGCCACAGACGCGCCCGACGCGTCCCCCGGCGCGCCCGGCCGCACCTCCCGACGGAGCGCCCTCGCCAGGAACGCGAGCAGTCGCGCGGCATCGAACGGGGTCTCCAGCGTGACATCGGCGGCCGCGCGGACATCGTCGGGCATGCCGTGCGGGCCGGTCACGGCGATCGCCAGGCCGTCGAGCCCGCCCGCCCCCCTCGCACGGCGGAGGGCGGCAAAGGCGTCCGCATCGCTGCTGTCGTCGCCGAATGCCACCACGGTGGCCGGCCGGACCTCGGCCAGGAGTCGCTCGAACGCCTCGCGCTTGCCGCCGGCGGTTCGGGGTCGAAGGTCGACGACCAGTCGTCCCCGGTAGTGGGCCAGGTCGTGCTCGGGGAGCTCGCGATCGGCCGTCGCGATCGCGGCCTCCACCGCGGCCCGCGCGGCGGCTCGATCCTCGGCCTGCCGGACGTGGAACGCGACGGACGGCCCCTTCCGCTCGACGAACAGCCAGCCCGGTCGCCCGAGCAGCTCGGGAACCCGCGTGGCAAGCCGCTCGGCTGGCTCGAGCGAGGGTTCGTGGCCCGCCTCGAAGGTGGTGGTCAGGCGCTCGGCGCGACCACCCCGCGGGTACGTCCCGGTCTGCAGCCCGTGATCACCGAGATAGCGGATCCCGCCGACGCGGACGCGTGATGCGGCATCCGCGGCCGTGCGACCGGTCAGGACGACCACCGCGAGCCGCTCCGGGCGTAGGACCGCCACCCCCGCGAGCCGGCGCAGCGAGGCACGCGCGAGTGGCACGATCCTCGTCGCGGCCGGATCCCGCGAGCCTTCGGCGAGTGTTCCGTCGAAGTCGGACAGCACCATGAGCCGGCCCGGGCGGGCGATGAGTTCGGTCAGCCGCCGAGCCTCGGCGAGGATGCTCGTCAAGGCCTGACGTCGACGCCCGGCATGATCGACTGCAGGCCCGCGGCCATGATGTCGGGCCCGATCCCGCCCAGCGCACCGTCGCGGACGATTCCTTCCGAGTCGATCCAGAAATGGACCGGCAGGGCGATGGCGTCCCATGCCTCGGCGACGTGCCCGTCGCCATCCAACCCGAGCGGGAAGGTCGCGCCAAGCTGTTGCGCGAATGCTGCGACGGCCCCCTCCTCCTCCTCGACGTCGATCGCGAGGATCACGAGGCCCTCGTCGGCGTAGCGGGCAGCAAAGCCGTTCATCAGCGGGAACTCGTCCTGGCACGACGGGCACCAGGTCGCCATGAAGTTGACCCAGACCGGCTTGCCGCGCAGCGCCGCAAGATCGATGGTGCCGCCGCCGACCTGCGGGACCACCAGCGCCGGTGCCGGTTCGCCGACGTGGAACGGGCCCCCGGTGACCGTCGATGCCTCGGGTGAGGCGGTCGTCGCGATGCTGGGTGCCGCGATGCTGGGGACGGCGGTGGGCGTGCCGGTGGCGGATGGCAGCGCGGCCAGGGTCGGGGTCGGGGTGGGAGCGACGGGTTCAGGGGCGAACGCAACGACGCCTGCGATCAGCACCACCGCGGCGGCGGTGCCGGCGAGCAGGCCGGCGACAACCGATGAGCGGGCCCCCAAGCGTGACACGCACGGGAGGGTACCAGTACGAGCGGCGGAGGGCCGGTCGTCCGGGCCGCTGCTACCATGCCGCTCCCATGGCCGACCTCGCGGAGCGCATCCGAATCCGTGTCCTGCCCGCCCTGCTGACGGCGCTGGGCGTGGCCGGACTCACCGCCGGGCTGTTGTCGCTGACCAGCCCGGTCGCCGCGGATCCGTTGCCGAGTGCCTCCCCGACGAGCGTGGCGAACCAGACGGCAACGCCGACGCTCGCCCCGACCGCGTCGCCGCTCATCACCTTCCCGCCGATCCCATCCGACGTCGCTCCCTCGACCAGCCCGACCCCACCGGCAGATCGCGTGGCGACCCGCGTCCGCGTCGCCGCGCTCGACATCGACCTGCCGGTGATCAGGCCACCCGGTGGCGCCGATGCCTATCCCCTGTGCGACGTGGCGATGTACATCCAGGAACTGGGCCAGCCCGGCCAGGGCCGGGCGACCTACCTGTACGCCCACGCGCGAACGGGCATGTTCCTGCCGATCCTCGAAGCGTCACTCGTCCAGAACGGCAAGTCGATGCTGGGGATGGTCGTCGAGGTCTGGACCAGCGACGACCAGCGGTTCCTGTACGAGGTCACCGAGGTCCGGCGACATCAGCTCGATCTCGTGGATGCGCTCGACCCGGGAGAGGAGCTCTGGCTCCAGACATCGGAGGGTCCGCGGGGTACACCGGGCAAGACGCAGGTGATCGCCCTGCCGATCTCGCAGGAGACCGCCGACCCGGCCGACGCCCACCCGGTGCCCAGGCCCGTCGACTGCAGCTGACCGCGGGGC
>JBBEBJ010000147.1:20558-32403 GCA_040882425.1 Chloroflexota bacterium
CGTCGACCGAGCCGGCGTCAGCCCGGAACGACGGCCTGCGCCGCCTGCCCCGCCGCGTCGAGCAGGGCCGACGGGAAGAACCCCAGCACGATCGTGAGGGCGGCCGCGGCCGCCAGGCCGCTCCACAGCAGCGCACCGTGGCGCAGCGCCGGGGTGTCGGTGGCCGGTTCGCGCATGAACATGTAGACGACGACCCGCAGGTAGTAGAACGCCGCCGCCGCCGCATTGAGCACGACGATCACCGCGAGGACCGTGAGCGGCCCGCCGGCCTGCACCGCCGCGATGATGATGTTGGCCTTGGCGAAGAAGCCGGCGGTCGGCGGGATGCCGGTCAGCGACAGCAGGAACAGGGTCATCAGGATCCCCAGCAACGGCTCCCGCCGCCCCAGCCCCGCAAACGTACTCAGACTCGACGTCACCCCGGTTCGCTTCTGGAGGGCCGCCACGACGGCGAACGCCCCCAGGTTCATGAAGGCATACGCGGCGCCGTAGAAGAGCAGGGCTTCCAGACCGTCGATCCGCCCGCTCGGGTCACCGGCCCAGGCCGCGAGGCCGACCAGCATGTAGCCGGTGTGCGCGATCGAGCTGTAGGCGAGCATCCGCTTGACGTTGTCCTGGGTCAGCGCCACCAGGTTGCCCAGGGTCATCGTCAGCGCGGCCAGCACGACCATCACGGGAAGCCACCAGTCCGACAGCGGCCCGAGCGCCTCCACGAACAGGCGCAGGATCAGCGCAAACGCGCCGACCTTTGGCAGCACGGAGAGGTAGCCGGTGATCGGCGTGGGGGATCCCTGGTAGGCGTCCGGCGTCCAGTAGTGGAACGGGACGGCCGCGATCTTGAACGCCACGCCGGTCGTCATCAGGGCGAGACCCATCGCCAGCCCGGGTGAGAGGGGTGCCGCGCCTGCCACGATCTCGGCCAGCGCGCCGGCGACCTCGTCGACCCGCGTCGTCCCGGTCAGGCCCCAGACGAACGCGAGCCCGAACAGGAAGATCGCCGAGCTGAACGACCCGAGCAGGAAGTACTTGATGGCGCCCTCGGTCGAGTAGCCGTCCGTCTTGTGGAAGCCGGCGAGGAGATACCCCGGCAGGACCATCAGCTCGAGGCCCAGGAAGAGGATCAAGAGGTCGGTCGAGGCCGCGATCAGCATCGCCCCGGTCATGGCGAAGACCAGGATCGTGGCGAACTCGGCGACCGGCAGGTTGCGCGGCACGAGGTAGTCGGGTCCGAACACGATGGTCATCGCGATGATCGTGATGAACAGGATGTCCAGGAAGGTCGTCAGCGCATCGACCGTGTAGGCGCCACCGAAGGCGCTCGCCGGGTTGATCCCGACGACCAGCGTCAGCACGGCGGTGATGCCGAGCCCGATCAGCGACGTCGCCACCGCCACGGCCGAGCGGCCCGGCGCGATCAGGTCGACGATCAGGATGGCGGAGGCGGTCAGGATCCCGGCGACGAGCGGGCTGATCGTCAGGAAGTCCTGCCAGTTCATCGGGCCGGTCTCGGGTCGGGCTCGAGGCCGGTCGACGATTCGGCGCTCGGCCGCACGAGTGTCCAGCCGATCCGACCGACCACGCCGGCCACGGCGATGACGATGAGACCGATCAGGACCGCGGTCGGGATTTCGATCGCAGCCGCCGGGCGGACCGAGCCGAGCGTCTCGCGGACCGTGCTGCCGAACACGTTGAGCAGCAGGCCGGGCTGGACCCCGAAGATCACGACCAGCCCGGCGAGCGGTGCGAGCGTCAGGATCTCGACCGGACTGATATCGGTCAGGCGGTTGCCGAGGCCGGCCAGGAAGTCGGACACCTCGCCGAACACGATCCGCTGGTACATGTAGAGCAGGTACGCGGCCGCCAGGATCATCACGAACGTGGCGATGGCTGCCGCGTACGGGTTGGCCGCGAACGTCCCGACGAGCACCAGGAACTCGCCGACGAACCCGGACAACCCGGGCAGCCCGGCGGAGGCGAACACGAAGAACCCGAAGATGGCCGCGTAGACCGGCGTGCGCGCCGACAGGCCACTCATCTTCGCGATGGTCCGGTCGTGCGTCCGCTCGTAGATCACGCCGACGAGGAGGAAGAGGGCGCCCGTGATCAGCCCGTGATTGATCATCTGCAGGACGGCGCCCTGGAGCCCCTGCTCGGTGAACACGAAGATCCCCAGGGTGACGAACCCCATGTGGCTGACCGACGAATACGCGACGAGCCGCTTGAGGTCGGGCTGGACCAGGGCCACGATCGCGCCGTAGATGATCGCGATCAGCGACAACACGATGATCGCGGGCGCAAACGTCTGGGCGGCGGCCGGGAAGAGCGGCACGGCAAAACGGATCAAGCCATAGGCGCCGAGCTTCAGCATGACCGCCGCCAGGATGACCGAGCCCGCCGTGGGTGCCTCCGTGTGGGCGTCCGGCAGCCACGTGTGGAACGGGAACATCGGCACCTTGATGGCGAACGCCAGGAAGAACGCCAGGAATGAGCCGATCTGCAGCCCGTCGGCGAAACCGCCGGTTCCGGCGTACGCGCGCAGGCTTTCGAAGTCGAATGCGCCGACCCACGAGCCGCCGTGGCCGACCTGGTAGGCGTAGGCGGTGGCCAGGATTGCGACGAGCATCAGGAGCGACCCGACGAGCGTGTAGAGGACGAACTTGATCGTGGCGTAGATCCGGTTGGCGCCGCCCCAGATCCCGATGATCAGGTACATCGGGACGAGCACGATCTCCCAGAAGATGTAGAAGAGGAACGTGTCCAGGGCCAGGAACACGCCGATCATCCCGACCTCGAGGACCAGGAACGAGATCATGTATTCCTTGATCCTGGTCTGGATCGGCTTGAAGCTCGCGAGGATGGAGATCCACGACAGCGTGGTGGTCAGGACCACGAGCAGGACCGCCAGCCCGTCCGCGCCGAGCTTGTACTGGATGCCGAAGAACGGGATCCAGTCGACCACCTCCACGTACTGGAAGCCGGGCCTGTCGGGCAGGTAGCCGATCAGGAGCAGGAGGGAGACGACCCAGGTCAGGAGGGCGAAGACAAGCGCAACCGACCGCGCGACCGATGCCGGCGCGAAACCTACGACGAACGCCCCGACGAGGGGCAGGAACACGATCAGCGACAGCAGCGGGATGCTGGAGATGTCCACGTCAGCGCCCCGCCAGGATCAGGTAGGAGCCGGCCATCACGATCAGCCCCAGGGCGATCCCGAGCGCGTAGTTCTGGACCCGTCCGGTCTGGACCTGGCGCAGGCCGCGACCCGTCTGCAGGGTCACCCGCCCGAGGGCGTTGACCGTGCCGTCCACCACTTCCCGGTCGAACCACCACGATGCCGCCGCCACCCGACCGCCGATGACGATGAAGATCAGGTGGTTCAGCTCGTCGAACCACCACTTGTTGAGCGAGGCCCGGTAGAGGAACGGGACTCGGGCGGTGAGCTCGCGGACGCGTTCCGGGCGGGCGCCGATCTGGAGCCCGCCGAGCTCCACGCCATACAGCCGCCATGCGATGGCGATCCCGACCGACGCGATGGTGACGCTGGCCAGGATCAGGACGCCGTCGATCCCGGCGAGGTTGAAGGCCGCCTCTTCGTGGTGGAGCAGCTCCAGCCCTTCCTCGAAGACCGGGTGGAGCCAGCCGCCGATCACGCTGTCGCCGAAGGGCAGACCCAGCGCCAGGCCGAGCAGCACGGATGGGATCGCCAGCAGGATCAGCGGGACGGTTATCACCGCGGGCGACTCGTGGATCCTGTCCCAGACCTCCCTTGGGCCGCGGAAGGCGCCCCAGAAGGTGAGACCCATCAAGCGGAACATGTAGAAGGCGGTCAGCCCCGCGACTGCAAACCCGACGGCCCAGACCCAGGTGAAGCCGAGCTTGAAGGACTCGCCGAGGATCTCGTCCTTCGAGAAGAAGCCGGCCAGCGGCGGAATGCCGGCGATCGCCAGCGACCCGACGAGCATTGTGGCGTAGGTGATCGGGATCTTCCGCGACAGGCCGCCCATCCGGCGCATGTCCTGCTCCTCGTGGACGGCATGGATGACCGAGCCCGATCCGAGGAAGAGGAGCCCCTTGAAGAAACCGTGGGTCATGAGGTGGAAGATGGCCGCGGTCCAGGCGCCCACGCCCAGCGCCGCGAACATGTACCCGAGCTGGCTCAGGGTGGAGTAGGCCAGGACGCGCTTGATGTCCGTCTGGGTCATCGCGATCGACGCGGCCAGGATGGAGGTGAAGATCCCGACGCCGGCGACCACCACCAGGGCCTCCGGCGCGTGGGCGAAGATCGGGTTGGTGCGGGCCACGAGGTAGACGCCCGCGTTGACCATCGTCGCGGCATGGATCAGGGCGGAGACCGGTGTCGGGCCCTCCATCGCGTCGGGGAGCCAGACGTGCAGCGGGAACTGGGCGCTCTTGCCCATGGCTCCGGCCAAGATCAGCAGCGAGATCGCGGCAATAATCGGTCCGTCGAGCTCGCCGATCCGCGCGATCACCTCGCGGATGTCGAGCGTGCCCAGGTTGACGAAGATGAGCATGATCCCGAGCGCGAAGCCCACGTCCCCGACGCGGTTGACGATGAACGCCTTCTTGGCGGCCAGCGCGGCCGAGCGCCTGCGGTACCAGAACCCGATCAGCAGGTAGCTGCACAACCCCACCAGCTCCCAGGCCACGAAGACCGTCAGGAAGCTGTCGGCCAGGACCAGCAGGAGCATCGAGAACATGAACAGGTTGAGATAGGCGAAGAACCGCCAGTAGCCTGGGTCGTGGCGCATGTACCCGACCGAGTAGACGTGGACCAGCAGGCCGATGGTCGTGACCACGATCAACAGGCAGGCGGTCAGGTTGTCGACGAAGAACCCGACGTTGACGACGAAGTCGCCGGCCGGGATCCACTCGAACAGGCGCACGCCATAGCCGTGTTCGCCGAACGGTTCGGCGCCGGTGAGAGCCCCGAACGCCGCGGCCATGGCGATCAGCCAGGCGACGAAGACGGCACCAACCGGAACCCAGTGCGCCTGCTCGCCGAGCCGCCGACCAGCGAGCGCGGTGAACGCGAACCCCGCCAACGGCAGGATCGCAATCAGCGGAATCAAGGTGTCCCAGTTCATTGACGCATCGCGTCGTACTCATCCACGAGCGGGGTCTTCTTGTTCCGGAAGATGGCGATGACGATGGCCAGGCCCACGGTCACCTCGGCGGCCGCGACAGCGATGACCATCAGCGCGATGACCGAACCCTGCGCACCGAGCTCCGGGACGAACGCGCCAAAGGCGACGATCACCAGGTTGACGGCGTTGAGCATCAGTTCGATCGACATGAGCATGCTGATGGCGTTGCGTCGGGCCAGGAAGCCGAAGGAGCCGATCGAGAACAGGATCCCGGCCAGGATCAGGTAGGCGTCGAGGCTGTTGCTCACGACGGACCGCCCGGCTCTCGCTTGGCCAGGAAGACGCCACCCACCACCGCCGCGAGCAGCAGCACGCTGACGATCTCAAAGGCCAGGACGAAATCGTTGAAGAGGACCTGGGAGAGCGCATTGGTCGCCAGGCGGATCCGTTCGGGCACCTCGCCCCAGTCCGTGGCACCGATCGCAAGCGCGAGCACGATCGCGATGACGATCGCGGAGATCGCGGCCGGCACGGCCTGGGTCTGGAACACGAGCCGGCTGGGCGCGGCCTTGGTCTGGGTCAGCATGATCGCGAACAGGATCAGGACGCTGATCGCCCCGATGTACACGATGACCTGCGCGGCCGCGATCAGCGGTGCGCCCAGGATCACGTAGATCCCGGCCAGGGCGCCGAAGCACACGATCATTGCCAGCCCGCAGCGGATGATGTCGCGCATCGTCACGACGAGTAGCCCCGATCCGAGCATCACGGCCGCCAGGATCCAGAAGAGGGCATCCTCCCAGTCCTGGCCGAGGAGGACGAGCATGATCCCGGCGACGCCGGTGACCGCGCCCATGACGGCGAGAGCGAGGATGATCGGAACGAGCTTGCGGGCCACTCCCGCTACTCGCGCGGTGCCGGAGCCACGGCCGTCCCGCCGTGGTGGTCGTTGCCGTGCGCATGACCGTGACCGTTCCCGTTGCCATGACCGTTTCCGGGGAGACCGGCGACCGTCGCGGGCAGGACCGGGAGCAGGCGCGCCGTGTCCACGAACCGACCCTCGGCGGCGGCACGGGCGGCCCAGTCGCGCTCGCGACGGATATACGTGACCTCGGTCTCACGATCGACGGCGGCGATCGCCATCAGGTCGATCATCGGGCTCTCGCGGCTCGTGTCCGCGAGCTCGATGTCGGAGCCGTCGCGCAGCGCGTCATACGGACAGGCGTCCACGCAGATGCCACACAGGATGCAGCGGCTCTCGTCCACCTCGTACTTCTGGAGGACGCGGGGCTTTGGCATCAGGGCGCCCGTCGGGCAGGTCTCGGCACACCGCCCGCAGGACACGCATGGCGTGTCGTTGAGGCTCATGTCGAGCGGGGTCGTCACGAGCGTGTCGAAACCGATCCGCATGAAGTCGTAACAGGCCGCGCCGACGACCTCGGCGCAGACCTGCGCGCACCGGCCGCAGTCGATGCAGCGCGACGGCTCGCGCAGGATGAACGCGTGGGAATCGTCGCGGATGTAGTCGTGGTTGATGCCGGTGAAGCGGTTCTCCGTGACGCTCCGATAGCCGGCGCCCTGGTGGTGTTGGGGCTCGAGCGTCTGGAGCGTGGTGCCGTATTCGATGCCCAGGCGGCGCAGGTCGCAGAAGCCGATCGCCTCGCACGTGCACTGGAGGCAACGCGTGGATTCCGCCACCGCCTCCTCGGGCGTATAGGGCAGCTCGTACTCGATGTAGCTGTGGTTGCGCTCTTCGGCCTCGAGCGCGCGCATCCGGTAGCGAGATTCCTTGATCTCGCTGGTGAACGGCACGATCGAGAGGAACTCGGGTTGTGGCTCCGCGAGCGTCTGCCGGGTGCGGATGGCGGTCAGGTCGAAGCCCTTGAGGTAGGCATCCACCGCGTAGGCCGCGCGCCGGCCCTCGGCGATCGCCTGGACGACCGTGGCCGCGCCGATCCGGACGTCGCCCGATCCAAAGACGCCGGGCCGCCCGGTCTCGAACGTAACGGCGTCCGCCTTGAGCCGCCACTGCTTCGACATCTCGGGTCCCTCGTTGCCCGGTTGCTCGAGCCAGTCGAGCTCCGGTCCCTGCCCGATCGCGAGCAGGACCCGATCGCATGGGATCGTGAATTCCGTGCCGGGCGCCGGTTCCGGGCGTCGCCGACCGGAGGCATCGCGGGCACCCATGACCATCCGGATGAATTCGACGCCCGTGACGTTGCCATCCTTGTCGGTGATGACGCGGACGGGACCGGCCTGGAAGATGGCCGTGACGCCTTCCTCGATCGCTTCGTGGACCTCGTTGGCCGCGGGCATGTCCTTCATGTCGCGGCGGTAGACCAGCGTCACCTCCTGTGCGCCCTGGCGGACGGACGTGCGGGAGCAGTCCATCGAGGTGAACCCGCCACCGATCACCACGACCCGCTTGCCGACGTGGTCCGGATAGGGCAGGCCGAGCGTCGCCGTCCGCAGGTATTCGAGGCCGTCGATGCATTCGGCGGCGTCCTCGCCCGGGATGCCGAGCCTGTTCGTGTCGTAACAGCCGATGGCCACGACGACGGCGTCGAAGCCCTGGTTGGTCAGGTCGTCGAGCGTAAAGTCGCGACCGAGCGCCGCGTTGCAGACGATCCTGCCGCCGAGCCGCGTGACCGACTCGTATTCGGCCTCCAGCACCTCGACCTTGGGCAGGCGGTACTGCGGGATGCCATAGCGGAGCATGCCGCCGGGCGCGGCGTCGCGCTCGAAGACGGTGACGTCGTGGCCGGTCAGCAGCAGGTAGTACGCCGCGGCCATGCCGGCCGGCCCCGAGCCGATCACCGCCGCCCGCCGGCCCGACGGCGCCTGGCGCTCGAACGGCAGCGGCGGGTCGACGCCGTCGTCGAGCATCGACTTGAGGACCTGGTCGCCCGCGTAGCGGTGGCTGTCGCGGATCGCGATCGCCTCGTCCACCTCGTCGCGCCGGCAATGCTCCTCGCACGGGGCCGGGCAGACCCGCCCGAGAATGCTCGGGAACGGGATCGTCCGCTTGAAGATCCGCGAGGACTCGCGCCAGTCGGCCTCCGCGTTGGCCCTGAGGAAGCCCGGGATGTCGATGTGGCTGGGGCACTTGTTCTGGCACGGCGGCAGGCAGTACGCGTTGTGGTCGGAGAAGATCAGCTCGAGGTTGGTCCGGCGCAGCCGGCGCAGCTCCTCGGTCTGGGTCTGGACCTTCATGTCGGGCTCGCAGGTGCGCGAGCAGGAGATCGGCGGGTGTTCCTCGCCCTCGACCTCGACGACGCACATCCGGCAGGCACCGAACCCCGGCAGTTTCGGCTCGTAGCAGAGGGTCGGGATCTCGATCCCGTTGTCGCGGCAGACCTCGAGGATGGTCTGGCCCTCGAAGCCCTCCACCACTCGCCCGTCGACCTCGATCCGGATCCGCGGCGTGGACAGCGGGCGCTGCGGCGCCTGCGTGTCCAGGAGACGCTCGGCGAGCGTCTCCGGCGCCATCGTCGGTTGGGGTGCGTCCGGGCGGGAGATCAGGTCGGTCATGGTCGTCCGTATGTGGCCGCCCCGGTGGCCACCGCGATCGGGTGGCAGACGCCGGCCGGGCAGGAGCTGCGGAGGAGGTGATCGTCGAGCTCGGATCGGAAGTATCGCATCGCGCTCGCGAGCGGGAAGGTCGTCAGGCGCTCGTGGTCGCACAACGCCGACGCGACGATGTCCGCGGACAGGTCCGTGATCAGGGTGGTGTCCGTCGGTCGCGGGCGACCATCGATCACGCGGTCCGCGATCTCGACCAGCCGGCGTGTGCCGATGCGGCAGGGGATCGTCTTGCCGCAGGCCTCGCTCGCACAGAACCGGGTGAGGAGGCGGGCGAGATCGACCACGCAGGCGCGATCGTCCGCCACGACGAGCGAGCCCGACCCGATGTGCGCGCCGGCGGCCCGCAGCGGCTCGAAGTCGTACGGCGTGTCGAGCAGGTCCGGGGGAAGGAGACCGCCGGAGGGCCCGCCGATGAGCAGCGCCTTGACCGAACGGCCGCGCGGCAGTGACCCGCCGAGCGCGACGATCTCGCGCAGCGGCGTGCCCAGCGGCACCTCGGCGATCCCGTCACCGGCCGGCGTCCGGACCTGGACGAGGATCGTGCCACGGGCATGCCCGGCGCCGACGGCCGCGAAGGCCTCCGCACCACGGCGGATGATCCATGGGACGGCGGCCAGGGTCTGGACGTTGTTGACGACCGTGGGCATGTCGTTGAGACCGCGTTCTGCGGGATGCGGCGGTCGCTGCTCGGGTTGGCCGCGCTTGCCCTCGAGGGCCTTGAGCAGGACGGTCTCCTCGCCCAGCATGTAGGCGCCCTGGACCGTCCGCACGGTCATCGTCAGGTCGTGGCCGGACCCCAGCACGTCGAACCCGAGGAAACCGGCCTCCTCGGCGGCGCCGATGGCCGCCTCGAGTCGACGGATCGTCTCCGCGGCCTCCGCCCGGACCGCGATGATCGCCTCCGTCGCCCCGACGGCAAAGGCCGCGATGGCCGTGCCTTCGACGACGGTGAACGGGTCGTGTTCCATCAGGTAGCGATCCGTGCCCGCCGCGGGGTCCGCGCCGTACCCGTTGGCGACGACGTACCGCCGGGGCGCGTCGGTGCGCGCCGCGACACGCCACTTGTCGGCGGTCGGGAAGCCGGCCCCACCTCGTCCGCGGAGGCCCGCGGCGGCGATCGTCGCGATCGTGCCGGTCGGGCCGAGCTCACGGATCGAGCGCCGAAGGCCGTCGAAGGTGCCCGCGCGCACCGCCACGTCGAGGTCGGTTGGATCGGCCGCTCCGGCTCGCTCGAGGAGGATCGTCGGCCAGGCCGGCGGCGTGGCGAGGAGCTCGGCCATCAGTTGGGGGCTCCCGGCGTCGCGTGGCGCTTTCCGCCGAGTGACGCGTCGAGCGCGCCGAGATAGGCACGCTCGGACGGCCGATGGGCGTCGACCGCGGCCGCCTGGTCCGTGGAGGTCGTCGGCTCGAAGCGGAGGTGGGCGTAGTAGCTCGCGGTGCCGTAGATCATCGCGTACCAGGCCCCGGTCCGGTTGCTGATCCGCTTGAGCGCCGCGACCGGGAGATAGCCGTACGCCGCCTGGGTCGCCTCGAGGATGGGCAGCATGTGGGCCGGGTTATGGTCGAACTCCTCGAGGATCGCGTCGACCCTCGCCAGGTCGATCGCGGCGAACGGCAGGTAGGCGGGGTCGGGAACGGTGCGACCGGATCGCCGCAGCGCGGATTCCTCGCGCCGTTCGCCGTAGGTCTCCGGCGGTCCCCAGTGGACGTGATACCGGCCCCGTGTGTCCATGCCGCCCATGTCGATGCACTCGATCGGGCAGGCCTGGGCGCACTGGAAGCAGGTCTCGCACTTGAGCGTGCCCCACTCGTCGTAGAGGAGTTGGAGACGGCCGCGCCACTTGTGCGGGGGATCGCGCCGATCCTCCGGATACATGACGGTGACCTTGGGCTCGAAAAAGCGCCGCAGGGTCAGGGCCATGCCCTTGGCCAGTCCGAGACCCGGGAGGAGGCTCATCGAGGCGTCTTCACGATGACGATCGCGGCGGCGGTGACGAACAGGTTGAGCAGGGACGCCGGGAGCAGCCACTTCCAGGCGAAGTCCATCAGCTGGTCGATCCGCACGCGCGGCAGCGTGCCGCGCATCCACACGAACGTGAACACGAACGCGTAGGTTTTGAACATGAACCAGAGGACCCCGGCGACCCAGTCGAGACTGATGAAGGCACCCGCGCCGACGATGGCGACGAGGAACAAGTTGGCCAGCACGAACCCGCCGACCAGCGCCTGCCAGCCCTTGATCCGCGAGCTTGCGATCCAGAACGGCACCGCGAAGACAATGGTCAGCACGAGCGGGACGATCGCGACCAGGAGCAGTAACCCGATCCCCAGGCCACCCGGGTCGAGCGACAGGGTGATCGGCCACGGCCACGGGAACGGTGCGTTCCAGCCGCCGAAGAAGAGCGTGACCGTCAGGGCCGAGATGATGAAGACATTGACGTATTCGGCGAAGAAGAAGAAGCCGAAGCGCATGCCCGAGTACTCGGTGGCGAAGCCGGCCACGATCTCCGAGTCCGCCTCGGTCAGGTCAAACGGGGTGCGATTGACCTCCGCGGTCGCCGCAATGAAGAAGATCAGGACCCCAAGCGGCTGTTGGAACACGTACCAGTCGGTGAACCAGCCCGACTGGTTGAGCACGATCTGGTTGAGGCTCATGGTGCCCGCCAGCAGGACCAGGCCGATCACGGACAGGGTGAGCGGGATCTCGTAGCTGATCACCTGGGCCGCCGACCGCAGGCCGCCGAGGAGCGAGTACTTGTTGTAGCTGGACCAGCCGGCCATCAGCAGACCGACCACGGACAACCCGCCGATCGCGAAGAAGTAGAGCAGCCCGAGGTTGAAGTCCTGGCCGTACAGTCCGGGCGCGAACGGGATCACCAGCAGGGTCATCACGCTGGCGAGATAGGTCACCACCGGCGCCCAGGTGAAGACGAGCGAATCCGCCCCGGTCGGGGTGAAGTCCTCCTTCATGAGGACCTTGAGCCCGTGGACCACCGACAGCAGCGACCCGAACGGCCCGACCCGGTCCGGCCCGATCCGCAGGTTCATGAGGGCGATGATCTTCATCTCCATGTAGATGATCAGGAAGGCCGTCGGGATGGTCATCAGCAGGATGATCGTGACGGCCAGCACGAACCGGACGATCGGCAGGTTGG
>JBBEBJ010000147.1:32503-57341 GCA_040882425.1 Chloroflexota bacterium
GTCATCAGCAGGATGATCGTGACGGCCAGCACGAACCGGACGATCGGCAGGTTGGCGACCAGCGCGTCCAGGATCGGCTGCCCGAGGACCACGATCACCGCCACGAGCCCGACGGTCAGCGCGACCACGATCGGGACGGCCGTGAAGATCACCTTGCCCGGCAGCGTCAACCGATTCCACGACCGGGCGATGACCGTCATGTGGTCATGCCTAGCGCGCGCCGACCAGGAGGGACGTTCACTTGTCCACCCCCCCCATGATCGGGTCCAAGGAAGCCATGATCGCCATGGTGTCGGCGATGAGATGCCCGGGCATCATGACGCCGACCGACTGGAGGTGGATGAACGACGGGTCGTGGATCCGCATCCGGAACGGCTGGTCGGTCCCGTCGCTGACCGCGTAGGTCGACAGCTGGCCGCGCGGTCCCTCGACCGCCGCATACGCCCGACCCGGTCGTGGTCGCAGCAGGCGCGGCAGCTTGGCCATGATCGGGCCGTCCGGCATCTGGTGGAGGCACTGGTCGATGATCCGCAGGCTCTGCTTGATCTCGTCCATCCGGAGCAGGTACCGGGCCAGGCAGTCGCCCTCGGAGCGAGTCGGGATGTCGAACTCGAGCTCCGGGAAGACGCTATACGGGTGGGCGCGGCGGACGTCGAACGGCACGCCGGTCGCCCGCAGGTTCGGCCCGGTCATCACCATGCGCAGGGCCGTCTTCGAATCGATCGTGCCCAGACCGCGCATCCGCCGGACGAAGATCTCGTTCTCGTTGAGCAGCCCGTTGCCGGCTTCGATCTGCTCGGCGGCCCGGCTCATCCAGTCGCCGAGCCGGCTCATGAACTCGTGGTTGAGGTCGCCGTTGACGCCGCCGATGCGGAAGTAGTTGAACAGCATGCGCGCCCCGGTGAGCGACGACAGCATGTCGACGATCTCGTCGCGCTCGATGAACGACCAGAGGATCGGCGTCAGCCCACCCAGGTCAAGCGCCATCCAGCCGAGGAAGAGGGCGTGGCTGGCGATCCGGTTGAGCTCGGACGAGAGGACCCGGATGTACTCGGCCCGCCGCGGGACCTCGACGTCCATCAGCTTCTCGAACGCCATCACCGGCGACCACTCGCAGTAGAGCGAGCTGACGTACTCGAGCGGATCGACCTGGCTGATGACCTGGTGGTAGTCGGCGTTCTCGCACAACTTCTCGACGCCGCGGTGGAGGTAGCCCAGGACGGGATCGAGGTCGACCACCTTCTCCCCGTCGAGCTTGAGCACTACTCGTAGCACGCCGTGGGTCGACGGATGCTGTGGCCCCATGTTGATGAACATCTGCCCGTCGCCGAGGGTGTAGAACTCCGCCTCGCGCTCGGTCCGTGGCGGGTACGGCGGGATCGGCTCGAAGACGCCGAGGTCGCGATCGAGCGTGACGCGCGGGTCGTCCGAGGGGACGCTGGTCGCGGTCATCGCCGGGGGTCCCGGGTCATGCGGGTGTCCGGCGCACGAGCGCCGTGGTCGGCGTGTTGCTGGGGGTCTGGCTGCGCTCCATGGGTCGAACACCCGCACCGGGCGACCGCGCCGCGTCGTCAGCCAGGTAGAAGTCCTTTCGCAGCGGGAAGCTCTGGTAGTCGGGTGGCATGTAGATCCGGCGCAGGTCGCGGTTGCCCTCAAAGGTGATCCCGAACATGTCGTAGGCCTCGCGTTCCATCCACTCGGCGCCCTTCCACAGGAAGGTGACCGACGGCACCCGCGGATCGTCGCGCGACAGCCCGTCGGCGATGACCCGGAGCCAGTCCGGCGTGGTTTCGCTCCAGAGGTGATAGACGCACTGCATCGCCTGGCCCGTATCGACGCCCGCGAGGTCGCTCAGGAACTCGAACCGCAGCTCGGGCTCGTCGTGCAGGGCGGTCATCACCGCGACCACGTCGCCGGGCGCGATGCGCATCTCCGTTTCATCGTGACGCTGGCGGATCGGGCCCGTCAGCTGCTCCCCAAACCGTGCCTCCAGGCGGGCCTTGAACCGTCGGTCCACGCCTAGACTTCCTGTGGGACGGTAGGCCCGACGGCTCGCTCCGGCCAGTGTCCCCGACGGTCCTTGACGAGCTGCTGGAGCTTCATCATCCCGTAGATCAATCCCTCGGGACGTGGCGGACAGCCCGGGACGTAGACATCCACGGGCATGACACGATCGATCCCCTCGACCGTTGAATAGCTCCGCTTGTAGCGTCCACCGGAGCACGTGCAGTCGCCCATCGCGACGCACCACTTCGGTTCCGGCATCTGCTCCCAGAGACGGACCAGGGGCCCCGCCATCTTGGTCGTCAGCGTGCCTGCGACGATCAGCACGTCCGCCTGGCGCGGACTGGCGCGGAACGGGAACATCCCCCAGCGGTCCATGTCGTTCTTCGACGTCGCGGTCGACATCATCTCGATGGCGCAGCAGGCGAGGCCGGACAACAGCGGCCACAGGCTGTTCATCCGGATCAGGTCCAGGACGTAGTCCGCCCTGGTCGGAATGACCTCCAGGGCGCCGCCCCAGCGGGCGTCGTCGCGCCGGGCCGCGCCGCTGGCTTCGTACTCGCGCAGGTGCGTGATGTCCGTGGCGCGTCCGCCGTCATAGGCGGCCGGGTCTGCTGCCTGCCACAAGGTGTTGGGCACGACGATCGGGCTCACGACCGCATCGCTCGGTCGCGAGGCGGGCAATGCCGGCTTGGCCGCGACATCCGAGGCCACGCCCGTCGCGTCGTCAGGACCCGTCCCCAGGTTGGCCGCGGGCGGCGGTTCGGGGCTCATCGCCATGTAAGGGCTCCCTTCCGCCAGGCGTAGGCCAGCCCGAGGAGCAGGATCCCGACGAAGATGAGCATGCTCACGAGCCCGCCCAGGAGCAGGTCCTGGAAGGCGATCGCCCACAGGTAGATGAACACCACTTCGATGTCGAAGGCGACGAAGAGCAGCGCGTAGATATAGAAGGAGAGCCCGAACCGACCGTGCGTGTCGCCGTAGGTGTCGATGCCCGATTCGTAGGGCAGGCCCTTGTGCTCGTCACCCCGGTTCCGATGCGAGATCAGCCAGGCGGCCCCGATCGTCAGGAACACGAACGAGACACCGGCGAGCGCGAACCCCAGGATGTACCAGATGCCGATCAATCGAACTCCCTTTGAGCGACCATCCCGCTCGGGCGCCCATCGGCCCACGGAGCCTGCGGAGCACCGAGGCACGCTCGAGCTGGACGCGCCTCCCCGCGGGCAATTCTAGCAGTGGGAGTTCGGTCGGGCGCCGACCCGGAGGCCCCCCGGAGCACCGGGGAGCGGCCCGCGCCGAGCGCGCGTGCAGGAACGCGTGCCACTCCCCGCCGGTATCGAGCCCGACCGAACGGAAGGGTGCCGCGGGGTCGCGCAGCGCGGCAATAGGTCGTTGGCCGTACTCCGGTGTGCTCGACTGCGGTCGAGTGAGGTCTGGCCGCGAGCACGCGCCGGCGGGCGCAGGAGGGCGGGAGGGCAGGTACTCGCGTCGATGAGCTGCCTCAGCGCCTGCCGAGCCGGTAGGCAAAACCGGCAAGGGGTGGTCCGTCCGGCCACTCGCGTCCAAAGCCCATCACCCGGAACCGGCCGGTCGCCGCCGGATCGATGATGCGCATGAGCCCCGAACGGACCGCCAGGTAAGCCTCCATGGTCGTGGCCGGATCGGCCTGGATCGCCCGCAACAGGTCCTCGATCCCGAGCCCGACCAGGAACTCCGCCTGGGTCGTGGTCCCGAGGTGGACGAGGCCCGCCCGCGCGGCGGCCCGTTCCACCGCGGTCACATCCACGTGTGCTGTCAGGTCCTGTCGACCGACGTGGCGGTATGGATCGTCGTGCGCGTGCTGGCGGAGGTACGCGAGCAGGGTTCCATTCATCCGGCGACGGGAGTCGTAGAGCTCGGCGGCCGGGTGGCCGTAGTCGATCAACAGCAGGAGGCCCCGGGCCAGGCCGCCGGCAGCCTCGGCCATCCACGGATCGAGGGCCAGGCAGATCTCGGCACGTTGGCCCTCGACGAGTTCGATCGCCTCGGCCGAGAGCCTGGCAGCGAGGGCGGGCGTCGTCGGATCGGTCTCGACGTCGACGAACCGCCCATCATCCGAGCCCACCAGGATCTCCAGGAGCCGGCCGTCGCGACCCGCTACGCGATGCGTTGGAAGGGCGTCGAGGACCTCGTTGGCGAGCACCACGCCAACCGCCGGTCGGCCGCGATCGCCCGGCGCCATGAGCACACCGTCCCGTGCGGCGTCGAGGAGCCGCGCGGAGATGACGTCGAGGCGACGCGGCTCGATCTCGATCGGGTCGTACCGCAGGATCGCGGCGAGCTCCGACCCATCGAGCGCCAGGCGCTCGAGGATCGCCAGCGCCAGGGTGCCGGTACCCGCGCCGTATTCACGGAGGACGAATGGATCCGGCCGTCCGAGGCGGTGCCAGACCTCCTCGATTCCCCGCGCCAGCGCTGCGCCGAAGATCGGATGGGTCTCGGGCGCGGTCAGGAAGTCACCGTCCCGGCCCGGCCGTGCCGCCTCGGATCGGTAGTAGCCACCTCGGGGGTCGTAGAGGGCGAGCTCCATGAACCGCGCGAAGGTGATCGGGCCGGTCCCGCGTATCTCCTCGTGGATGCGATCGACAAGCTCGTCGTCCTGGCCGACGGCGTCCAGATCGGGTGAGCGCTCGCGCCGGAGCCCCGGCGTCACGTCCACGACGTCCTCCTCGTCCGGTCCGGGCCCAGCAGCAACCTGATGCCGGGTCCCACGAGCGAGTGGCCACCCAGCAGCACCGGGATCGGCGCAGCGCGGGCCGCCTCGGTCAGTGCCCGCATCCAGGGATCCCGGATTCGGTCGGCGAGGAGCAGATCGGAGGCATATCGATCCGCCGGTGGGGGCCACGACGCCTCGTCCGTTCCGAGGCGGTGGGCCAGGAGGACCCGGCTATCGACAACGGCCGCCTCCCCGAGACGGGCGAGGAGCTCGCCCACCGCCTCGGGTCCCGATTGGTCGAGGTGGATCCCCAGGATCGACGCGGGTAGCCGCCGGCCGGCTTGCGTGGTCCCACTGTCGTCCCCCTGGGCCAATCGCGTCGCCGCCCGCAGGCCGCGCTCCTCGATGATCGCGCGGACGCGGGCCGGAACGTGGCGCTCCAGCCAGGCCAGCGACCCGGCCGACACACGACCGGTGACGACGAGCTCGCCTCGCCGGTCCGCGGCCGCGGCTCGGACGGCGGCGATCCGTGGGCGGACGACGGCGAGATCGACGTCGTCGGGTTCGCCGGGGTAACCGAGGAGCAGGAGGTCGAGGGGACCGTCGATGTCGACCGCAAGGCGCCACCGCGCTCGGAGGTCGCTCACTCGGTAGCCTGCCACCTCGTCCAGCCACCGTGGCAGCGCGTTGTCGCCCGGGAGGTCCGGCACGCGCGGCAACGATTCGACGCAGGCGATCGCGACCACATCCGCGGAGAATCGGTTGTTTGCCAGGGCGACGCGATCGTCGGTCGCGGCGGAGGTGACGAGATCCCGGTAATCGCGGTCAAGTGCGAGCGGGAGCGCTCCCGATCCCAGGATCACGAGCCCGGCGGGCCGATCGCCCTCGATGATGCGCCGGAGCCGTGCGCCGAACGGTGTATCGTCGGGCGGCCCGCGAAGGATCGCGACGTCGGCGGCACCGGCATCGAGGAACGCGATCCGGTGGCGCTCCGCGAGCGTGGCCCGCGCGGCGGCCAGCCAGCGCTCGATCGGTCCGGCCGCCGGACCCGATTCCGGATGGAGGATGCGAACGGTGACCTGGCGATGGGTCATGGGGATCGAGTCTATCCGCCGTCCGAGCGGCGAACCGTGACCAGCGGCCGCGTGCGCGCCTACATCGGTCTGGGTGCCAACCTGGGTGATGCTGGCTCGACCCTCGCCTCAGCCGTGGGCGCCCTCGACGAGCTTCCCGGCGCGCACGTCCGGGGAGTGTCGCGGCTCTACGCGACGCTTCCGGTCGGGGTGACCGACCAGCCGGAGTTCCGCAACGCCGTCGTGGCCCTCGACGCCCCGGCCCTGGAGGACGCGGCGACCGGGGCGCTCGCGCTCCTCACGTCGCTCAAGGGTCTCGAGCGCAGCTTCGGTCGGCGCCGCGGCCAACGCTGGGGCCCGCGCGAACTCGATCTCGACCTCCTCGTCTTCGGGCGCGCACGGCTTTCCATCGAGCGACCACCCGACGCGCGCTCGATCGATACCGCCGCGGACCCTGTCGCCGCCGCGAAGCTCCTCGTCGTGCCGCACCCGACGGCGGACACTCGGTTGTTCGTGCTTGCGCCGCTCGCCGACCTCGTCCCGGGGCTCGTCCCGCCCGGGTGGGGTCGTTCCGTGGAGACCGCGCGCCGCGAGCGACTCGCCGGCGAGGGACCGGACGCGGTCCGTCCGGTCGGGACGTGGGACGCGGAGGAGCGGGTCTGGCGACCGGTTCAGCCGAGGTAGCGGACCGGCAGCTCCGTCTCGATCGCCTCCCCGTCCAGTCCGCGAACCATCGAAGCCACCTCCAACCATCGTCAGGATCGTTCGCCTCGGCTCTCCCATCGCCACCTTCCCTGCCCGCGGCCGGTGATCGGCCCGCTGATGCTACGCTCCGGTTGCGCTGCCCTGTCCAGTTCGGAGATCCACGCGATGACCAAGATCGGCTACGCCGCCATGCTCGAGCAGTTCCACCCGACAGACCTGCTCGACTACTGTGCCGCGGCGGAGGACGCCGGCTTTGACGCCGGGTTCATGGTCAGCGAGCACTTCCAGCCGTGGACGCCCCAGCAGGGACAGAGCGCGTTCGCCTGGTCCTTCATGGGGGCGCTCGGGACGCGAACGACGCTGCCGTTCGGGACCGCCGTGGTGTGTCCTGGGTTCCGCTATCACCCGGCGGTGATCGCCCACGCCGCCGCCACGCTCGGGGCGATGTTCCCGGGGCGCTTCTGGCTCGGGCTCGGTGCCGGCGAGGCGCTCAACGAGCACATCCTGGGAGGCGAGTGGCCGGAGGTCAGCGTGCGCAGCGCCATGATGTTCGAGGCCATCGAGGTCATCAACAAGCTCTTCACCGGCAACGTGGTGAAGCACTACGGCGAACATTTCAAGCTCGAGAGCGCGAAGCTCTACACGCGGCCCGAGACCCCGGTCCCGATCTACGTCGCCACGGCCGGTCCGGTCAACTCCAAGCGGACCGGCAAGTACGCCGACGGGATGATCACCGTGGGCGCGGCCGACGAGAAGATCAGCATGCTCTGGGACAAGTTCGAGGAGGGCGCCCGCGAGGCCGGCAAGGATCCCAAGGGGAAGCCAAAGCTCCTCCAGATCCACGTGTCATGGGCGCCGACCGACGACGAGGCGATGGACAACGCATTGCGCGAATGGCCCAACGGCGGCATGGCCTTCCCGAAGCAGGACATCAGGAATCCCGAGGACTTCGCGCTCATGGCCAAGCTCGTGCGACCGGAGCATTTCACGAACCGCTGCGAGGTCAGCTCGAGTCTCGAGGCGCAGACCGAGAACCTCCAGCACTACATCGACATGGGCTTTGACGAGGTCCACATCCACAACGTCGGGCGCAACCAGAAGGAATTCATCGAGGTCTTCGGTCGCGAGGTGCTGCCGAACCTGCGACTTGGCTGACGCCGAGCGCCGCGGGGCAACCGAGGCTGAGGCGCTCGCCAGGGACGCTGCCGATCCGCTCGCCTCGTACCGTGACCGCTTCCTGCTGCCGGTCGCGCCCGATGGCTCGACCGCCATCTACCTCGCGGGCCAATCGCTGGGACTCCAGCCCCGAACGGCTCGCGCCACCATCGAGGCCGAGCTCGGCGCGTGGGCGAGCCTCGGCGTCGATGCGTGGTTCGCGCCCGAGCACTCGTGGTTCACCTACACCGATCGTCTCCGCGAACCGATGGCCCGCGTGGTCGGAGCGCTCCCGTCCGAGGTGGCGATCCTGAATGCGCTGACCGTCGACATCCACCTCCTGCTGGCGTCGTTCTTCCGTCCGGAGGGTCGCCGCCGCGGGATCCTCGCCGACGGGCCGCTCTTCCCGTCCGACCGCCACGCGCTGACCAGCCACCTGCTCCAGCGCGGACTCGATCCAGCCCGGGACCTCGTCGTCATCGAGCCACGCGAAGGGGCGTCGACCGTCCCAGCGGGCGATCTCGAGGCGGCCATCCGCGAGCACGCGGACGATCTCGCGCTCGTGTTCCTGGCGGGCGTCAACTTCGCCACCGGACAGGCCCACGAGATCGAGCGACTGACGGCCACCGGTCGCTCAGCGGGCGCTCTGGTCGGCTGGGACCTGGCCCATGCCGCCGGCAATGTCGAGCTGTCGCTTCACGACTGGGACGTCGACTTCGCCGCCTGGTGCACCTACAAGTACCTGAACGGCGGACCCGGCTCTGTCGGCGCGATCTTCGTCCACGATCGACACGGCCGCGAGCCTGCGACGCCCAGGCTCGGCGGCTGGTGGGGGATCGATCCCGAGCACCGGTTCGACATGGTCGACGCGTTCGAGCCGGCGACCGGGGCCGCCGGCTGGGAAGCCTCGACGCCACCGGTCCTGGCGCTCGCGCCGCTGGCCTCCTCGTTGGCGATTTTCGACGAGGTCGGCATGCCGGCGCTCCGGGCGAAGTCCATCGAGCTGACGGGCTACCTGGCCCGCCTGCTCGACGAGTTGTCCATCGAGGCGATCACGCCGTCCGATCCCGCCGCCCGGGGCGCGCAGCTGTCGATCCGGTTTGGCGACGCCAAGGCGGTTCTCGACAAGCTGGCGGCGCGCGGCGTGGTGGCGGATTTCCGGGCACCTGACATCATTCGGGTGGCACCCATCCCGCTGTACAACACGTATCACGAGGCCTGGCGGTTCGCCGGGGTGCTTGCCGAGGTGATCGATGCGCGTGCGACCCGATAGGGCGCCGTGTATTCCTGCCAGGCGTATCGGCCTGGGAACGGCCTCGATCGGAGGAACCGCATAGGTGGCGACGGTCGCCGGCGACCCTAGAGCCGGACCCGCGGCGGGCTGTCCCGGTCGAACATGTGGACCGTGTCGACGAAGCGGACCTGCTTGGTCTGGTAGGCCATCACGAGCGAGTGGGTCCGGGCACCGCCGCCAAAGAACTTGACGCCGGTCAGCAGGTCGCCGGCGGTCACGCCCGTCGCGGCGAAGACGATGTTCTCGCCCGGCGCGAGGTCCTCCGTGTGGTAGACGCGCTCCTCGTCGCCATGGCCCATCCGCGCGCCGCGTTCGCGCTCCTCGGGACTGCGGTAGCGGAACCGTGCCTGGATTTCTCCGCCCAGACAGCGCAGCGCGGCCGCCGTGATCACGCCCTCCGGGGCGCCGCCGATGCCCATCACGGCATGGACGCCGGTTCCGGACACGGCACACGAGATGGCGGCGGACAGATCGCCGTCGCCGATCAGCTGGATCCGTGCCCCGGCCGCCCGGACCTCGGCGATCAGGTCGTCATGGCGCGGCCGCTCGAGGATGACCACCGTGATGTCGGACACCTTGCGGCCCAGCGCCTCGGCGATGCGGCCCAGGTTCTCGGTCGGCGATTCCAGAATGTCGACCTTGCCCGCAACCACCGGCCCGACGCACAGCTTGTCCATGTAGGTGTCCGGCGCGTGGGTCAGACCGCCCGACTCCGAAGCCGCCAGGACGGTGATCGCGCCGGCCTGGCCTTGCGCGACGAGGTTCGTCCCTTCGAGCGGGTCCACCGCGATGTCGATCGCGGGCATGTCCTCGCGACCCGCCGATCGCCCGACGCGTTCGCCGATGTAGAGCATCGGCGCCTCGTCGCGTTCGCCCTCGCCGATGACGATCCGCCCGTCGAACTCGATCTCGTCCATCGTCCGGCGCATCGCCTCGGTCGCGGCGGCGTCGGCTTCGTCGCGAGCGCCGCGACCCATGAAACGTGCCGAATCGATCGCCGCGGCCTCCGTGACCCGGATCATCTCGAGTGCGAGCAGCTGCTCCATGGGTCGGCCTCCTTGGGGTCAGGACCCGCTCAGTGCCTGAAGTGGCGGCGGCCGGTGAAGACCATCGCCATGTGGTGGCGATCCGCCACCTCGATCGCCATCTCGTCACGGATCGAACCGCCGGGCTGGATGATCGCCGTGACCCCGGCGCCCGCGGCGGCCTGGATGCCGTCGGGGAACGGGAAATACGCATCGGACGCCATGACCGCGAGCTTGGCCCGATCACCGGCCCGCCGAACGGCGATCTCAACGGAAACGAGCCGGCTGGCCTGGCCCGCGCCGATCCCGACGGTCGCGCCGTTGCGCGCCAGGATCACCGCGTTCGACCGGACGTGGCGAACCGCCCGCCACGCGAACAACAGGTCCGTCAGCTCTTCGAGCGTCGGCCGGCGCGCCGTGACCACCTGGAGCTGGCCGCGATCGAGCCCGAGCTCGTCCTGCGTCTCCACCAACAGCCCACCGGCGATTCGTTTGAAGTCGAGGCTGGCGATGCCGTAGTCGCGCATGCCCTCGGTCGGATCGGGCGGGACGGCAAGCAGCTCCAGGCCGGGTTTGCCGCGCAGGATCCCGATGGCCGACTGGCTGAAGCCGGGCGCCACCACTGCCTCGTACGAGTTCGCGGCGATCTCCCGCGCCGTCGCCCCGTCGAGCTCGCGGTTCACCGCCACGATCCCGCCAAACGCCGCCACCGGATCGGTCTCGACCGCATGCCGGTACGCCTCGACAAGCTCGTCGTTCGAGGCGAGACCGACCGGATCGGTGTGCTTCACGATCGCGACGGTGGGGGCGGTGTAGTCGCGAGCGATGCGATAGGCGGCATCGAGATCGAGCAGGTTGTTGAACGAAGGAAGATCACCCTGGAGTCGGGTGGCGTCCGCGACCGTGCCGCTGCGGTGGGTCGTCTCGCGATAGACCGCCGCGTGCTGGTGCGGGTTCTCGCCGTAGCGCAGGTCGTTGACCTTCTCCAGGACGATCGCGAGGCGGCTCGGGAAGAGGTTGCCCGAGATCTGGTTGAGGTAGGCCGCGATCTCGGCGTGGTAGGCGGCGACCGTGCTGAACGCCTCCGCCGCCAGGCGGGCTCGCGTCTCCGGGCTGACCAGTCCGAGCTCACGCAGTTCCTTGGTGATCACCGGGTAGTGGGCCGCGTCCGAGACGGCCGCCACGCCGGCCGAGTTGCGCGCCGCCGCCCCCAGCAGCGCCGCGCCGCCGACATCGATCATCTCGATCGCCTCGTCCAGGCCGACAAGCTTGGCCCCGATCGCGGGCGCGAATGGCTTGACGTTGACGACGACGAGGTCGATCAGCCCGATTCCCTGGTCCCGAAGCTCGTCGAGCTGGGTCTGCACGTCGCGCCGGGCCAGAATGCCGGCATAGACCGCGTGGTGAAAGGTCTTGACCTGGCCACCGACCAGCGGCGAACCCTGGGTCAGCTCGGAGACGGAAGCGACCGTGATGCCTTCGGCAAGGAGGTAGTCGCGCGTGCCGTCCGTGGCGACGACTTCGACCCCCAGGTCGAGCAGGTCACGGGCAAAGGTGGCGATCCCGTCTCGGTTCGCCACTGACAACAGGGCTCGCACCCGGGGGCATCCTCCCGTTCGCGACGTGGCGCGTCGTTCGGGGCGATTCCAACCAGGCCCCCCGAAACGGTGCGCCGGCGCCCCACGCTCGTGGCCGAGTATACCGCCTGACATGGCATACTCCCGGCACCAATTCACAACACGACGCGAGGTTTGAGCGTGACGCTCGCCCCCTGGGACTACCTGTTCCTGTCCTTCAACAGCCACAACTTTCCGGACCTCTTCCACCCGACCTGGATCAGCTCGCTGGTCCTGCTGGTGATCCTTGGCATCCTGTATGCGACCCGGACCCGGGCGCTCCACCGGCACCCGCCATACCTGGACATGTGGGAGTGGCTGTGGTGGACCGGGCTGATCACGTTCAGCCTGCTTATCATCGAGTCGCTGTTCGTCTTCGACCTGTTCCTCGTGCTCCTGACCGAGGTGATCGGGATCTCGGCGCTCGTCTGGATCCGCTTCCGACGGTTCCCGCCGATCCTCGCCGCGCACGAGGCGCGACTCGCACGCGAGCGCTACTTCAGCAAGCAGAAGTTCGCCGATCCTGAAGCCACCATCAAGCGACGCGGGAGCCGGCGCACGCAGCGCCGCCGACGCTAGATCGCCGGAAACGTCTGGTGCCCATCGAGGTCCGCCGGTTTGGCGTCGGGCACCGGCATCCCGACGGGCCGGACGGTTCGATCGGCCTGACCGGCCAGGTCATTCACTCGGACGGCCGCGGGATCATCGCCGAGCTCGCATTCGCGCGTGGCGCCCGGATCGAGCCACACTCGAACCCCAACACCACCTACCTGGTCGTGGTCGAGGGGGGTGGCTGGGTCGGTGTCGGGGACGAGCGGACCCGGATCGCGGCCGGCGAGGCCGCCCTCTGGCCGCCCAACGAGATCCATTCAGCCTGGACCGAACACTCCGAGATGCGCGCCTTCGTCGTGGAGTTCGCCGGCACCGACGACGGCGGGGCGATCCTGGGCCGAGCCCAGGAGCTCACGCCGGGAGCGACCGCGCCGATCGGCCGTGGGGTCGGCGCGCTGGCGGACCGATCGCCCCACGCCGCAGCGGGGCGCGATCCAGCGCGCCGCGAGCCATCCGACGGGGAACCACTCTAGCCAGGGCGGTCCCGGTAGTGCCGTCGCCCCAGTGCGTACCTTCAACCCGCGACGATCGCTCCGAGCTGGCTCAGGACGCGCGCGGTGGCGCCCCAGACCGATAGCCCCTCGACCTGGTACGCGCCGTAGCGAAGCGGCCAGCCGCGGATCGTGCGCTCGACGATCTCGAATGGCGCATCGGGGAGGAAGTCGACGACCCGCGGGGTGACGATGCTGGCCACCTCGTCGGGCGACGCCAGGAGGACGGGGCGACGCTCGGCGAGGGCCAGGATTGGCGTCACCTCGTAGTTGCTGACCGGGATCCAGAACCGTTCAAGCTCGCCGATCACCCGGACGCCGGCCATGTCGGCGTTGAGGGCGACCTCCTCCGCCGCTTCGCGAAGGGCCGTGGCCGCGAGATCCGCGTCATCGGGTTCGGCGCGCCCACCGGGGAAGCTGACCTCGCCGCTGTGGTGACCGTCACGGGTGACCCGTTCGGTCAGGACGACGCGGGCGTCTCCCGCGTCGTCGGGAAAGAGCAGGACGAGGACGGCCGCGTGTCGGACCGCGGAGGGGTCGCGCGGAAACGCCGGCGGTCGCGTGGTCGTCGAGCCGGTGAACACCGGTATCAGTGCTGCGGCGGGCGGCGGCAGGCTGGCCGGCACGGTCGCGAGCCGGACGGCCAGGTCCTCGAACCGCATCCCTCAGCCGACCCTGGCGCGCGCCATCGGTTCGGTCCTAATTGACCAGGTCCCCGTCGTCACGCTTGCGCTCGGTCGCGGGAAGGTCGAACGGGCTGCCCTTGCCGCCGGACCCGGCGCCAACCGGCGTCCCCACCCCGGCTCCCGCCCGGCGCCTGGCGTCGCGCCGGGTGCCGCCCTCGGTGACGACGGTCGCCCCTTCGCTCGAGAAGACGATCGTGCCCGAACCGAGGTCGGCGTCCGCGGTGATCCGGTCGCCCGGCTTGAACTCCCCCGAAACCAGGGCCTTGGCCAGCGGGTTCTCCACCAGTCGCTGGATGGTCCGCTTGAGCGGCCGCGCGCCAAAGGCCGGGTCGGTTCCCTCGCGGACGATCAGCGCCCGTGCGGCCGGGGTGAGCTCCAGGGCGAGGTCCTGGCCCTCGAGCCGCCGAGCCAGCTCGACCAGCAACAGCTCGACGATCTTCTCGAGATCGGCGTCGGTCAGTGCGTGGAAGACGATCACTTCGTCGACCCGGTTGAGGAACTCGGGCCGGAAGTGCGCGCTCAAGGTCTCCGTGACCTCGCGCTTCATCGCCTCGTAGGCGGCGTCGCCGGCGCGAGCTCCGGTCGCCGCGATCGCGGCGCTCCCGATGTTGCTGGTCATGATCACGACCGTGTTCTTGAAGTCGACCGTCCGGCCCTGGCTGTCGGTCAGCCGCCCGTCCTCCAGGATCTGGAGGAGCACATTGAACACGTCGGGATGCGCCTTCTCGATCTCGTCGAGGAGCACCACCTGGTACGGCCGCCGCCGGACCGCCTCGGTCAGCTGGCCGCCCTCGTCGTAGCCGACGTAGCCGGGAGGCGCGCCGATCAGCCGCGATACGGCGAACCTCTCCATGTACTCGCTCATGTCGATGCGGACCATGGAGTTCTCGTCGTCGAACAGGAACTGCGCCAGGGCGCGCGCCAGCTCGGTCTTGCCGACGCCGGTGGGGCCGAGGAACAGGAACGAGCCGATCGGGCGCTTGGGGTCCTTGAGCCCCGCCCGCGCCCGGCGGACCGCATCGGAGACGGCGGCGATCGCCTCGTCCTGGCCGACCACCCGATCGTGCAGGCGCTCCTCCATCTGGATCAGCTTGGCCGTCTCGCCCTCCATCAGGCGGCTGACGGGGATTCCCGTCCAGGCGCCCACGATCTCGGCGATGTCGTCGGCCGTGACCTCCTCCTTGAGCAGCGAGCCGGGGCCCTGGAGTGCGGTCAGCGCCGCCTGCTGCTCGGCCAGCCGGTCGGTCAGCTCCTTCTGGGTGCCGTACTTGAGTTGGGCGGCGGTACCGTAATCGGCCTCCCGCTCGGCCTGCTCGATCCGGACGGTCAGCGACTCGAGCTCGGACTTGGTGGCCCGGATCGCGGCGATCGCGGCCTTCTCAGCCTCCCAGCGCTGCTTCATGCCGCCCGCCTGCTCCTCGAGGTCGGCGAGCTCCTTCTCGAGCGCCTCGAGGCGCGCCTTCGATGCGTCGTCGGTCTCCTTGCGCAGGGCCTCGCGCTCGATCTCGAGCTGGATCCGGCGGCGCTCGAGCTCGTCGAGCTCGATCGGCATCGTATCGATCTCCATGCGCAGGCGCGACGCGGCCTCGTCGACGAGATCGATCGCCTTGTCCGGCAGGAACCGCTCGGTGATGTAGCGGTTCGACAGGGTCGCCGCGGCCACCAGCGCCGAATCGGTGATCCGGACCCCGTGGTGCACCTCGTAGCGCTCGCGCAGGCCGCGCAGGATGCTGATCGTTTCCTCGACGGTTGGCTGATCGACCAGAACCGGCTGGAAGCGGCGCTCGAGCGCGGCGTCCTTCTCGATGTGCTTGCGGTATTCGTCGAGCGTGGTGGCGCCGATCGTGTGGAGCTCGCCGCGCGCGAGCATCGGCTTGAGCAGGTTGGATGCGTCCATCGCGCCCTCGGCCGCACCGGCGCCCACCACCGTGTGCAGCTCGTCGATGAACAGGATGACCTGCCCCTCGCTGTCCTTGATCTCCTTGAGAACGGCCTTGAGCCGTTCCTCGAACTCACCGCGGAACTTGGCCCCGGCGATCATCGCGCCGAGATCGAGTGCCACGACGCGCTTGTCCTTGAGCGTCTCGGGCACGTCGCCGCGCACGATCCGCTGGGCGAGGCCCTCGGCGATCGCGGTCTTCCCCACGCCCGGCTCTCCGATCAGGACCGGGTTGTTCTTGGTGCGGCGTGACAGCACCTGGATGACCCGACGGATCTCCTCGTCGCGGCCGATGACCGGGTCGAGCCTGCCAGCCCGCGCCTCCGTCGTCAGGTCGCGCCCGTACTTCTCGAGCGCGGCGTACGTGCCTTCCGGGTTGGGCGAGGTCACCCGCTGGCCACCGCGGACACTCTGGAGCGCCTGCAGGATGGCTTCCCGGCCGGCCGCGTGCCGTTCGAGCAACGCCTGGCCCTCCCCGCCGACTTCCGCGATGCCCAGGAGCAGGTGCTCGGTGGAGACGTACTCGTCACCGAGGCGCCTGGCCTCGGCCTCGGCGGATTCGACCACCCGGCGGGCGCGCGGGTCGAGGGCGAGGGAGCCTCCCTGGATCCGGGCACGCTTGGCCAGGATCGCCGCCAGCTCGCCGCGGAAGCCGGGCAGGTCGACGCCGAGTCGCCGCAACGTCTCAGCGGGCACGCTGTCGTCGGGCTCGACGAGCGCGGACAGGATGTGCTCGGCGTCGAGCACGGGGCTCTCGAGTCGCTGAGCAGTTGCCTGGGCGGCGACGATCGCTTCCTGGGCCTTCTGGGTGAACCGTTCGAGCTGCATGTCAGGTCTCTCTTGTTGCGGGGACGCGGGGTCAGCGCGGATCGGGCTGGTCGACGAGATCGAGGAAGCGGCGCGCGGACGCGTTCGCCTCGTCGGACAAGTTGGTCGGCAGGATGACCCTGGCCTTGACGTAGAGGTCGCCATGACCGGTGGCCCGGAACCGCGGCATGCCCTGACCGGTCAACCGGAAGGTCCGCCCGCTCTGGGTGCCGGCCGGGATCTTGAGCAGGACGCTGCCCTTGAGCGTTTCGACGCGGACCTCAGCGCCCAGGAGGGCTTCCTCGAGCGTGAGCGGGAGATGGCGCTCCAGGTCGGCGCCACGACGAGCGAACCTGGCGTCCGGCAGCTGGCGAGCGATGACGAACAGGTCCCCGCCGCCCGGTGCCTTGCCGGTCAGGCGGATCCGGGTCCCGGTGTCGGCGCCCGGTGGGATCGTGACCTCGAGTCGTCTGCCCTCCACCTCTACCACGCGGCTCGTGCCGTGGTAAGCCTCGGCGAGGCTGATCTCGGCGTGGGCCTCGGCCGCCGGCCGTGGCGGTTGACGGCGGGACTGGGTCCCGCCCGATGCCGCAGCGGCGGACCCGTAGGAACCCATGCCCATCCCGGCCAGGATCTCCTCGAAGCCGGGACCGCCGGTCGGTCGGGTGCCGCGTCGCGGTCCGGCGCCCGCGGCCGGCCCCCCCTGGGCCTCGTCGCCGAAGAACACCCGGAAGAAGTCGGAGAACTCACCCGCGTCGCCGGTGGTGTGGAACTCGTAGCGGACGTTGCCGCCGGGGCCGCCGAAGCCGGCGAACGGGCTTCCGGGACTGGCGCCGGCCGCGCGAGCACGGCTGATCGCCTCCCAGTTCGCGCCAAGCTCGTCGTACTGCTTGCGCTTGTCCGGGTCGCCGAGGACCTCGTTGGCCTCGTTGACCTCCTTGAACCGACGCTCGGCGGCGGTATCGCCGGGCTTGGCATCGGGATGGTGCTGGCGGGCGAGCTTGCGGAAGGCCTTCTTGATCTCGGCCTGCGACGCCGTCCTCGGCACGCCGAGGACGGCGTAGTAGTCCTTGTACTCCAGACCCGGATGGGCGCCCTGTGCCATGAACTACGGGCCGGCGCCTGGACGCCCGATCCGAGCGTTGCTCGCTCCGCGCGTTCGCTCACGCACCTTCAGGTGCGCTCGCTCTCGTGCTCGCTCGCGCCTTCGGCTCGAACGCCCAGCCACCGGATTCTCCCTATTCGGCCTGAACGACGACCGGCGGTTGATCGGTCGGCGGGAAGTTGGTCCGGCGTACCCGGGCATGCGGCTCGGGTTCCGGATCGAGCTGGTCGTTGCCCTTGACCACTTTGGGCGGCTCGGGGGAGAGCGCCTTTGGCACGCGCCGGAGGGCTGCCTCGAGCACCTGGTCCATGGAGTCGACAAGGATGAGCTTGATCGACTTGCGGATCTCGTCGGGGATGTCCCGCAGGTCCTTCTCGTTCTTGCGCGGCAGGATCACGATCCTGGCACCCGACAGGTGGGCCGCGAGGATCTTGCTCTTGAGCCCGCCGATCGGGAGAACCCGACCGCGCAGGGTAATCTCGCCGGTCATCGCCACGTCCTTGCGGACCGGGATGTTGGTCAGGGCGCTCACGATTGCGGTGGCCATCGTGATCCCGGCGGATGGACCGTCCTTGGGGATCGCCCCGGCCGGGACATGGATGTGGAGCGTGTTCTTCTCGAAGGTGTCGCGCGGGATGCCGAGCTCCTGGGCATGCGCCCGGGTCCACGACAGGCCGGCGCGAGCGGATTCGCGCATGACCTCGCCGAGCTGGCCGGTCAGGATGAAGTCTTCCTTGCCCTCCATCCGGGTGACCTCGATGGCGACGACGTCGCCGCCGACCTCGGTCACGACCAGGCCGGTCGCGGCGCCGGTCTGGTCCTCGGATTCCAGCTCGCCGTATTCGAAGCGCTGCGGGCCGAGCAGGTTGGCCAGCTTCTTCGGGTCGATCACGGTCTTGCGCTTGCGGCCCTCGGCGACCTGCCGGGCGACCTTGCGCATGACGTTGGCGAGCTCGCGCTCGAGGTTCCGGACACCGGCTTCGTGGGTGTACGAGCGCACGAGCTCGGTCATCGCCTCATTGGTGATCTCGATGTGCTTGTCCTTGAGCCCGTGGTTGGTCATCTGCTTGGGCACGAGGAACCGCTTGCCGATCTCGATCTTCTCCTGCTCGGTGTAGCCGGGCAGGTGGACGATCTCCATCCGGTCGCGAAGGGCCGGCGGGATCGGGTCGAGCAGGTTCCCGGTGGCGATGAACAGCGTCTTGCTGAGGTCGAACGGCACTTCAAGGTAGTTGTCCTGGAACGTGCTGTTCTGCTCCGGATCGAGCACCTCGAGCAGGGCCGAGCTCGGGTCGCCCCGGAAGTCCATCCCGATCTTGTCGACCTCGTCGAGCATGAACACCGGGTTATTGGAACCGGCCGTCTTGATGCTCTGGATGATCCGGCCCGGCAGCGCCCCGATGTAGGTGCGCCGGTGGCCGCGGATCTCGGCCTCGTCGTGGATGCCGCCGAGGCTCATCCGGACGAACTTGCGGCCCATCGCCCGGGCGATGCTCTTGCCCAGGCTCGTCTTGCCCACGCCGGGGGGTCCGACGAAGGCGAGGATGGGGCTGCGGATCTGGTCGGCTAGCGTGCGGACCGCGAGGTACTCGAGGATCCGTTCCTTGATCTTCTCGAGGCCGTAATGGTCCTCCTCGAGGATCGCGGCCGCTGCCTTGATGTTGAGCTGGTCCTCGGTCGAGACGTCCCAGGGCAGACCGATCAGCCAGTCGACGTAGGTCCGGATGACGCCGACCTCGGGGGAGGCGGACGGGATCCGGCTCATGCGATCGACTTCCTTGATCGCCCGGGTCTTGATCTCGTCGGGCATGCCGGCGGCTTCGACCTTCTCGCGCAGCTCGTTGATCTCGGCCTGCTGCGGGTCGTCCTCGCCCAGCTCACGCTGGATCGCCTTGAGCTGCTCGCGAAGGATGTACTCGCGCTGGGTCTTGTCCATCTCGGACTTGACCTCGGACTGGATCCGGCCCTTGAGCTCGAGGATCTCGACCTGGTGCGCGAGGAAGTTCGAGACCAGCTTGAGGCGCTCGACAACGTCGATCGTCTCGAGGAGCTCCTGGCGCTGTTCGGTGCTCATGTCCGGGCTGTAGGCGACCATGTCGGCCAGGAGCCCGGGCTCGCTGATATTGCGCGCCGCCACGGCGGCCTCCGGCGGCACCGGAGCGCCGCTGGCGACGTACTGCTCGATCTGGGCCTGGACGGTTCGCATCAGGGCCTGGATCTCCAGGCCTTCGGGGATGGCGTCCGGGAGCTCCTCGACGGATGCCCGAAGGTAGGGGTCGGTCGTCGTGAAGCCGTGCACGCGCAGTCGCCCCTGGCCCTGCACGATCGCGCGGACCGTCCCGTCCTGGAGCTGCACGACCTGGGCGATCTTGGCCAGCGTGCCGATGTCGTAGAGCTCGGAGGGATCGTCGATCTCCTCCTGCTCGGCCTGGCGCTGGGTGACCAGCGCGATGGGTCCGCCCTCGGCGACCGCGGCGTTGAGCGCAGCAACGCTCTTCTCGCGACCGACCTGGAGTGGGACGATCATCTCGGGGAAGATGACCGTCTCCCGGAGTGCGACGAGTGGCAGCTCGCGCCGGCCGGTGCGAGCGACGGGCTGATCTTCGACCGGGGTGGACGGTCGCTTGGCCATCTGGAGATCTCCTAGGTGTGCGGGTTTGTCGTCGGGTCCGCGGCGGAGGCGGGTGCCTCCGCGTTGGCGGTGCCTTCGGCGTAGAGGGCCTCGAGGATTCGAGCGCCAAGGCGCTCCTCGAGTTCGAACAGGATTCGGATCCCGGCGAGGTTCACGCCTCGTTCCCGGGTCAGGTGGCGGATCCACGTGATCCGCCGGATGTCATTCTCGCTGTAGAGCCGGATATTGGACGGCGTCCGGGCCGGACAGAGCAGGCCCTCGTCCTCGTAGATTCGCAAGGTGCGCGGATGGGCGCTGACGAGCATGGCCGCCACGCTGATGACGTAGACAGGCTGCTCGGGATCGCGCTCCAGCCGGCCGGACGCCATTCGGTCAGCTGCCCGTCCGAGCGGGTTCGGCCGCGACCGTGGTCTCGCCGGCGGCGAGGTCCTTCTGGCCGGTCGAGCCGATGGTGCCCGGTTCATGCGTCGTCGGGGTGATGCGGATCTGGCGCGGCTTGACGGCCTCCGCCTTGGGGATCTGGAGCTTCAGGACACCGTCCTCGAACGAGGCCGTGGCCTTGTCAGGCTCGATCCCGGTGGGGAGGGAGATCGTCCGGCTGACGCGCCCACGCCGGATCTCCTGCACGAGGGCCTCGCCCTCGCCTGCCTGGCGCTCCGAGCGGGTCTCCGCGTTGATGCTCAACACACCGTTCTCGACCGTGATGTCGACCTCCTCGGGCTTGAATCCCGGGAGCGACGCCTCGACCATGATCGAATCTGCGTTGTTCGTCACGTCGACAGGAAGGCTGTAGCCTTCGAAGCCGCCGAACGCCCAGCTGCGCGGACGCACGAAGCTGTCCTCAAAGAGCCGATCCATCGCCTGGCGAAGCGAGACGAGCTCGCCCAGGGGCGAGGTGCGGCGCACGAGAGTCATGTCGTACACCTCCTGACTGATTGGTTCCCCGGGACCCCAGCGGATCCCGCAGCGGACACGAGTGAATCCTAGAATCTTGACAATGGCGTTGTCAAGAGTGTTGCGGAATTTCAACCCGACCGGTCCACGCGGAGGAGCCCATGACTGACCAGGAACCCCCGCGCGGCGCGCCCCCGCGCGCCCCCGCGCGGCGCCCTGCGTGCTCCCCAGGAGCGCATGGATTCCGTATTCGCCTCGCGGTCGTCCGCCAGGACGACCCGTTCTGTCAGATTCGAGCCTGATCCGCGCTCGAACGTTGTCAAGCTGCTCCTGAGACGAGCACGGCTCCCAGCCGAGGCATCCGCACGCCTCACGACCGCGCCCGGACACCCGCCTGGGCTGCCGCCGCGCCTGGCCCCTCGGCCTCGCCGGCCCCCTTGAGCAGGACAGCGCCGGTTATGCCTCGGCCGGGACCGTTTCGCCGATCAGCTGCTCGTGGAGCAACGCCTGGCAGTCGGTCTTGCCGATGGCGATCACCTTGTCGCCCTCGATCATGACCGTGTCCGGCCGGAGCGGCGCGGCGACGCCGTCGCGGATGACCGCGAACAGCGAGCAGCCTTCCGGGATCGACAGGTCGCGCGGCGCCCGTCCGATGGCGGGCGAGCCGGCCTGGAGGTGGGCCTCGATGAGCTCGAGCTCACCTTCGCCCAGGGCCGCGAGGTGGAGCAGCTCGTGGACCGGGATGTCCTGTTCGATGGAGCCCAGGATCATCCGGGTGGGACTGATCAGCTCGTCGACGCCGAGGTGGCGGAACAGCGCCTCGTTCTTCGGATTGTTGACCCTCGCGATCGTGCGCGGGACGTCGAAGTGGTGCTTGGCCATCTGGCAGATGACGAGGTTGTCCTCGTCGTCCCCGGTAACGGCGGCCACGACGTCGGCCCGGTTGCAGCCGGCCTCGGCGAGGTACTTGCCCTCGCAGCCGTCGTGCGCGATGACGATCGAGCCGATCTCGTCGGCGATCTGGTGCGCGCGCGCGGAATCCTTCTCCATGAGGGCCACTTCGTGGCCCGATTCGATGAGCTCCTTGGCCAGGTAGTAGCCGACCTTCCCGCCGCCGACGACGAGCACGAACATCGTTCAGGCCTCCCGGGTCGCGACTGGGGTTGAGAGCGGCGCGGACGCGGTGGCCGCCGACGCCGCCGAGGGGTCGTGGTCGTGATGTGCCGCCGTGTCATGGTGGCCTGACGGCGGCAGCAGACCGGGCAGACCAGACGGCGGTAGTCCGATGTAGGCATTCATCGCATCCACGATCAGGCCGGTCCGGCAGACCGTGGCGATGCCGAGCTCGGCGTAGGCGGTCGAGCGGACCGGATCGTTGATCTTGGCGATCACCCGCCGCGCGCCGAGGACCTCGGCGGCCAGCTGGGCCGCCATGACGTTGCGGTTGTCGCCCTCCGTCAAGGAGAGGAACACGTCGGCGCCCTCCGCGCCCGCGCGGCGGAGCACGTCCTCGTCCGTTCCGTCACCGCGGATCGCGGTTCCACCGAAGGTGGACGGCAGTCGCTCGAAGGCAACGGTCGAGCTGTCAAGCACGATCACCTCGTGACCGTTTCGGTCGTAGAGATCGGCGGCGGACGCGCCCACGCGGCCGCATCCGACGATGACGATTTTCACCTTGTTTCCTCGTTGATCGGGTCTCGCAGCACCCACACCGCCGACGGTGCGTTCTGCAGGATGTACGGGATGGTGCGACCGATGGCGAACTCGCCACCAAACCGCTTGCGGTATGGAAGTCCGACGACCAGCAGGTCTGCCGCTCGCTCGACCGCCTCATCGACGATCGCCGCGCCAACGTTGCGCGCCTGGAGCAGGACGGGTTCGAGCTGGACCTTTGATGCCTCCGCGACGGCCTCGGCCGCATCGAGCACGCGCTGGACCTCCTCCGATCGGCTGGCGATGTCCGAATCGAGCGGAAGCGTCCAGTCGATCTCGACCACGTGCACGGCGATCAGTTCCGCCTTCGTGAGGCGGGCATGCTCAGCGACCAGTCGGACGATCCGTGCGTCGCTTGGGCCGCCATTGAGTGCGACCACGGCTCGGCGGAACCCCGGCGTCTCAGGTTGTGACATGCACGGTCACGATACCACCGGGTCGAACGAACGGGGCGTGACCCGTCGAGCGGCGGTGCACCCGGTCAACGACCGGACGGACCCGCTGATCGCTCAATGGCGCCGGTAGGGCACGTCCGCGATGACCGTGTGTTCGCGCCCCACGAGCGCCGACTTGAGGCGCTTGGCCGTCTGGTTGTAGAGCATCCGATCCCACCAATGGCGGGCGACGTACTCCGGCAGGACCACGATCGTCAGCGGGGCCTCCTTGTCCGGGGCCCATGCCTGATCGAGGATGTCGAGATAGGCGACGACCGGTGAGATGACCGCTCGATACGGCGACTCGACGATCACCAGCGGCACGTCCGGGAGCTGTTCCTCCCAGCGCTTCCGAAGCGCGTCCGCCGCCTCCAGGTCGTCGGTCACGTAAACCGCGCGCAGGTCGCGGGCCAGGGCGCGCCCGAAATTGACCGCCTGCACGACCGCCCGGTTGATGCCGTTGACCGGGATGATCACCCGCTGTTCGCGGTGCGGACCGGGCAGCAACCCGGTCTCACGGACGCGGAGCTCCGTCTCCTGGAGGTCGTACTGGCGGCGGATGAAGGCCATCATGCCGACCAGGATCGGGATCAGCACGAGGACCATCCACGCACCGTCGAAGAACTTGACCGAGGTGACGATCACCGCGACGGTCGCGGTCAGCACGGCGCCAAAGGCGTTGATCGACAGCCGCGTTCGCCAGCCCGCCGACCGCTCGCGCAGCCAGTGCCGGATCATGCCCGTCTGGCTGATGGTGAAGTCGATGAATACGCCGACGGCGTACAGCGGGATCAGCGCGTGGGTCTCGCCCTCGAAGAACCAGATCAATGCCGCGGCCACACCGGCCAGCACGAGGATCCCGTACGAGAAGGCCAGCCGGTCACCTCGCAGCGCGAACTGCCTGGGCAGGTGCCCGTCGCCGGCGAGGATCGCAAGCAGCCGCGGGAACGCGTTGAAGCTGGTGTTCGCCGCCAGGAAGAGCAGCAGCGCGGTGAAGGCCTGGAACAGGAAGAACGGGACGCCGTCGCCGTAGACCCCGCGCGCCACCTGCGAGATGACGGTTTCCTTCACCGGGTTGTCGACCGGGCCGATCCCGAGATTGACGGCCAGGAAGGTGATCCCGATGAAGAGGACGCCGAGCAAGCCGGCCATCACGGCGAGTGTCGCCGCAGCGTTCTTCGCCTCGGGCGGCTTGAAGGCCGGGACACCGGTGGCGATCGCCTCGGTGCCGGTCAGGGCCACGGCTCCCGCGGCAAAGGCGCGCAGGATCAGGATCGCGGTCAGGGGTTGGAAGGTGCCGGTGACCTGTTCCTGCAGCTCCGGGCCGTAGGTGGCACCCTCGCCCAGGATGACGATCCGGAACGTCCCGACCGCGATCATCATCAACGCCGAACCGACGAACAGGTAGGTCGGGACGGCGAAGATGTTGCCGGCCTCCCGCAGGCCGCGGAGGTTGCCCAGCGTGATCAGCGAAAGGGCGGCGATCCCGATCAGGACGCGCTCGTCGAACAGGACCGGGAACGCCGACGTGATCTGCTCGACGGCCGAGGTTGTCGAGACGGCGACCGTCATCACGTAGTCGATCAGGAGCGCCGAGGCTGCGACCAGCGAGACCTTCCGCCCGAGGTTGCGGCGGGAGACCGAATAGGAGCCGCCACCGCCGGGGTAGGCGATGCAGATCTGCCGGTAGCTCACCGCGACGGCGATGAGCAGCACGGCGATGGCGATGCTGATCTCGAGCCCAAAGGCCATCGCGGCCGCGCCGCCCAGGATCAGGACCCGCAGGATCTCCTCGGTCGCGTAGGCCGACGAGCTGATCGCGTCCGAGCTGAAGATCGCGAGCGCCTTCTTCTTGGACAGCCGCTCGCCGATCTCGTCCTCGCTGGCCAGCGGGCGACCAACGAAGAACCCGCGGATGGCCGCCCACATCCTTCCGGTGGGCGTCGTCGGCGCGC
>JBBEBJ010000147.1:57441-79817 GCA_040882425.1 Chloroflexota bacterium
ACGAAGAACCCGCGGATGGCCGCCCACATCCTTCCGGTGGGCGTCGTCGGCGCGCTGGCCGCCTGTTTGGCGGTCAGTTGTCCGCGCCCCGTGTAGCGGAAGAAGGGTGCGTGCGGGCGGTCGACGCGAAGCCGGCGGTCGCCCGGCTTGCGTCCCGGCAATGGCCGCCGACCGCCGATCACGCGCTCGTCTCAGTAGCCGTGGCGCAACCGCTCGCTGAGGCGGGCGGGCAGACCGAGGGCCCGCATCCGGCTGCGGACCGCATCGATGTCGTAGGCGACGCGACCCCACTGGACGCGGCGTTCGGCCAGGTCCAGGACCAGGTAGCTGGCGCGCGGATCGCCGTCACGCGGCTGGCCGACGCTGCCTGGATTGAGCAGCAGGCGCCGGCCGTCCAGCTCGATCCCGGGGGCTGCAAGCGGCGCTTCCTTGCCCATCCGACCACCTGCCAGGCTGAACGCGATCGGCACGTGTGTGTGCCCATTGAGACAGTGTGTGGTGGTGACCGCGGCGAGGTTCTCGCGAGCCGCGCCGGTCGTGGTCACGTATTCCCAGGTCGGGTCGAGCGGGCTTCCGTGGACGAGCGTGAAGACGTCGGCCTCGCGACGTTCGGGCAGGGCCTTCAGCCAGGCGAGCGTGGCCGCGGAGATGACCCGCCGAGTCCAGTCCATCGCCGCGCGAGCGTCGGCGTTGAACCAGTCGATTTCGTCGCCCCCACAGGCTGCCGCATCGTGGTTGCCGCGGACGCCCACCACGCCGTTCGTGGCGAGCCGGTCGACGACCGCGTCCGGGTCGGGACCGTAGCCCACGATGTCGCCAAGGTGCCAGATGGCGTCGACCGAGCCGGCGTCGGCGAGGACCGCGTCGAGGGCGTGCAGGTTGGAATGAACGTCCGAGATGACTGCGATCCGCATGGACCACCAATCTACCAGCCACCGACTCACCAGGGCCGGCGCCTGCGGAGGCCCGGATCGCGCGGGTAGGCGGCCGGGGCCGTACCGCGAGCGGTCGCGACGACCAGGCAATGTCCCTCGAGACCGGGGACCGTCACGGGGAGCCGTTCAACGGAGCCGCCGCCAAGGGCCGCCAGCGCTCGCTCGCCACCGGCCCACTCCGCCTCCAGGTCGCCACGCTTCCATGCCACCAGGACACCGCCGGGCTCGAGCAATGGGAAGGCCAGCTCGATCAGCTCGCCGAGGCCCGCGACTGCACGGGCGGTGACGGCCGGCCATCGGCCGCGGTGCCGCCGATCCACGGCCAGGGCCTCGGCCCGGACCGGGGCCGCTTCCACCCTGCCTTCGAGTCCGAGGGCGCTCGCGACGGTTGACAGGAACCGGGCCTTCTTGCGGATCGGCTCCAGCAGCAGGGCGCGGGCCGCCGGGAGCGCCACCGCGATCGGCAGGCCAGGGTAGCCACCGCCGGAACCCAGATCGATAAACCGGTCCACGCCGCGATCGCACAGGGTCGGCGCCGCGCTCAGGCTGTCGACGACATGGGCGACGGCGACGGCGGCGGGATCGCGGATCGCGGTCAGGTTGATTGCGTCGGTCCAGGCAAGCAGCAGTCGCGCGTGGCCGTCGATGGCGGCACGCGCCTCGTCGGTCAGGGTGAGCCGGAGCGCCAGCAGACCGGCATCGAGGGCGCCGTGATATGCCAGCGGAAGGGGCGGAGTCGCCTCGACGCGCGTCGGGAGCGGCTCGCGCGGTCTGTCCACGGCACGCCTCCATGGTTCGCGTGCCATCCGTCCACGCGGCGCCGCTCCCGGCGTCGGCTACGTCTCGCACCGCGGGCGCGGCTTCGGTCTTCCCCGATCCGTCCGGTTCGTGGCCGGGTCTCCCCATGCCCCTCGCGGACCGCGTTACCCTCGGGTCGGCCCCAGTGCGGATGCCGGACGTTAGTGCCGAATCCCCCGGGCGTCAACGGGGTTTTTCCACCATCTGCGCGGCCGAACGCAGTTGGTGGATAACCCGGGGGATCAGGTGGCTCGACCGCTCCGGATGGGGCGCCCCAGCGTCCGGCGGACGACATCGATGACTTCGTCGACGTACTCGTCCGCCTTGCCCTGCTCGGCCGCCGTTCGGACGCAGCCGCTCACATGGTCCTCGAGGACAAGGATCGACAGCGAGTCCACGGCGGCGCGGAGAGCCGCGGTCTGCTGCAGGATGTCGACGCAGTATTCCTCTCGGTCGATCATCCGGGCGATGCCGCGAACCTGGCCTTCCATCCGCGACAACCGGCGCATCAGCTGCGCCTTGTCCTTGGAATAGCTGTGCCGGAAGTGGCTGGGGTCGGGCGGTGCCACCGGACGGTGCCCTTCGGTCGGACTCATCGGCGGGTCGGGTTCCTCCAAGCGTGGCGCCGGTCGGCGGCCGTGGCCACATCATACTCCCCAGGGGTATCTCACATCGAGGCTGGACGTCGCTCGTGCTCCCGCTCCGGTAGACTGGCGGCCGATGGCTCCCCGCGATCATCCTGGCCAGCCTCCGGACGGCGCCCGCCGCGCCGCCCGCGGATGGATCGCCGACTGGTGACCACGCCCTTCGCCCACGCCAGCGAGGCGGAGATGTCACGGATCCTCGATTTCTACGCCGTCCGCTGGGAGTATGAGCCCCACACGTTCCCGATCCTGTGGAACCTCGAGGGAGAGGTGGTCGAGAGCTTCGCCCCGGACTTCTACCTGCCCGACCTGGACCTCTATCTCGAGATGACCACGCTCCGCCAGAAGCTGGTGCGCAAGAAGAACCGAAAGCTGCGCCGGCTCCGAGAGCTCTACCCGGATGTCAACGTCAAGCTCTTCTATGCTCGCGACTTCCGGGCGCTGATGCTCAAGTACGGGCGGCTGGCGCTGGTGGACGGCCTGTCCGGGACGCTTGGCCAGGTCGCCGCTCCGCACGGCGTCGCGCCGTCGGCCGATGACGACGAGCAGATCGACTCCGCGCCGGTCGACGCTGGCGAACCCGGCGTCGCCGCCCCGGTTGACGCCGACAACCCGACGCCATCGACCGCCGGCAGCGGCCGCGGGACCCGAACCGCCAGGCGCCGCACCGCTGGGGTCCAAGCCGCCCTGAACAACGGAGCGATCCAGGCATGACCCGGCCCGCCGTGCTCGACCACGACGTCGCCCAGATCCTGCTGACCGAGCAGGAGATCGCGGCCAAGGTCCGCGAGCTGGGGGCGCGGATCAGCGAGGACTATCGTGATCGCCGGCTCACCCTGGTGTCCGTCCTGAAGGGGTCCCTCCCGTTCATGGCCGATCTGATGCGCGCGATCGATGTGCCCGTGCGGATCGACCTGATGGAGGTCAGCTCGTACGGTGGGTCGAGCACCGAGTCGTCGGGTCTCGTCCGCATCCTCAAGGATCTCTCGGCCAGCATCGTCGGGGAGGACGTCCTGATCGTCGAGGACATCATCGACACCGGGCTGACGCTCAACTACCTGATCCGATACCTGCGCGGCAAGGCGCCGGCTTCGCTGCGCATCTGCACCCTGCTCGACAAGCCGGCCCGCCGCCTGGTCGAGATCAACGTGGACTACACCGGTTTCACGATTCCCGACCAGTTCGTCGTCGGCTACGGCCTCGATTACGGCGAGCTCTACCGAAACCTGCGCTACGTGGGCGTGCTCCGACCGGAGGTCTACTCCGGGGCCACCGCCGAGTGACCATGCACCGCCGGCCGCTGGGCCGGGGTCGCACGCTCGCCGCCCTCGCTTCGCCGTTCATCGTGATCGGCTGCGTGCTGCCGTGGTGGCGGGTCGGCGGGACGCCCGGGATCACGGAGTCCGCAGGCAACGGGTTCGAGGGCAGCGGGATCCTCGTCTTCCTGGTGGGCATCGTGACGCTTGCCCTGGTCGCGCTGCCGTACGCCGCGGGCGATCGTCCGCTGGCGCTCGATCGCTGGCTGTCGTTTGCGGTCCTCGCCGTCGCCGGCTGGATCGGGCTCGCCTGGCAGGTCCTGCAGCTCACCCTCATCGGCGCCTTCCAGTTCCACGAGCCGACCGAGGTCCTGACGAACGGCCCGGGCGTGTGGCTGGCGGGGGTCGGCCTGGTGGTCCTGTCCCGGGCCGTGTATGAGATGGCGAGCGAGCCGACCCGACGCTGAAGCTTGCTGACCGCCACCCGGCAGCCAGCCGGGGGCCGGGCGTCAGCCGGGGGCGGAGACGCCCGACGACAGGAGGCGACTCAGGAATCGCCTCGTCCGGACGTCCTGAGGCTGATCCAGGACCTGTTCGGGCGGCCCGGCTTCGACGAAGGTTCCCTCCTCGATGAAGTAGACCCGGTCGGCGGCCTCGCGAGCGAACTGCATCTCGTGGGTCACGACGATCATGGTGCTCCCTTCGTGGGCGAGCTCCTCCATGACGGTGATGACCTCCCCGACGAGCGTCGGGTCGAGGGCGCTCGTCGGCTCGTCGAACAGGAGGACCTTCGGCTCCATCGTCAGGGCTCGAGCGATCGCGACACGCTGCTTCTGTCCGCCCGATAGCCGAGCCGGGTATTCGTCCCGCTTGTCCATGAGCCCGACCTTGCGCAGGTACTTCTCTGCCGTCGCGATCGCCTCGTCCTTCGACGCCCCCTTCACCCGAACGGGTCCTTCGATGAGGTTCTCGATCACCTTCATGTGCGGGAAGAGGTTGAACTCCTGGAAGACCATCTGCGCCCGCTGGCGGATCTGCCGGATCTTCTCCCGGTGGTCCTTGTCGCGGGCGTGGAGCGGGTCGGCCTCGATGCGGAGCCCGTCGACCTCGACCGATCCGACGGTCGGCTCCTCGAGGAAGTTCGTGCAGCGAAGAAGCGTGCTCTTGCCGGAACCGGACCGGCCGATCAGGCAGATCGTCTCGCGCGGGTAGACCTCGAGCGTGCAGCCCCGCAGGACATGGTTCGAGCCGAAGAACTTCTCGAGGTTCTCGAGCCGCACCATCGGCGCGGCGCCGGTTGGCGTGAGAGCGCCTGGCTTCGCGTAGGGGTCGTGGATCGGTGTCGTCGCCGGGTGCATCGCCTAGATCCTCCGGTCGCTCTCGGCCATCCGCTTCTCGAGCCGGTCCTGGACGACCGAGAAGGCGATGGTGAGGCTCCAGTAGACGAGCGCCGCGAGGAGCAGCGTCTCGAGCGAACGGAAATTGGACTGGCCGACGCGCTGGGCACGCCACAGCAGTTCCTGCACGGTCATGAGCGAAACGAGCGCCGAGTCCTTGATCATGGCGATGAACTCGTTGCCGATGGCCGGAATGACGATCCGGATCGCCTGCGGCAGGATGACCCGCCGCATGGTCTGGGACTCGGTCATCCCGAGTGCGCCCGAGGCCTCGATCTGGCCGCGCGGGACCGCCTGGATCCCGGCCCGGAAGATCTCCGTCATGTACGCGCCGTAGTTGAACGCGAGCGCGAAGATGGCCAGGATGATCACGGGGATCCCGGCCGTGGCCGGGATGATCTGGGGCAGGGCCAGGTAGATGAAGAGGATCTGGACGATGAGCGGCGTCCCTCGGACGAGGGACACGTACAGCGTGGCCACCGCGTAGATCGGCGCACGGGCGGACAGACGCCCAAGCGCGCCGAGGACGGCGAAGACGATGGCCGCGGCGATCGAGAAGATCGAGACGACGATGGTGATCGGGATGCCGCCCAGGATGTACGGTCCCCACTCCGCGAGGAACGTCACATCGATCTTCCCGGCGGCAAACAGGCTGCCCACGAGCAGGCCGATGAGGATGGCCCAGGTGAGTCCGAAGACGAGCCGGAAGCTCCGGCTCTCCCGGGCCCGCGCGGCCCGGACTTCGGCGACGATCAGCTCGGGCTTGCTGATGCGAGGGTTCTCGTTGATCGCCACTTGCTGGGGACCGCTCAGGCTCATCACGTCCCTCCGGCGAATCGGCCACGGGGCGCCCTCGGGCGCCCCGTGGCCGGTCAGTCCTGGCTAGCCGCCCTGCTTCTTGGTCAGGTCCATCTCGAACCAGGTATCAGAGAGCCCGGTCAGCGTTCCGTCCGCATGCATGGCGGAGAGGATCTCGTTGACCTTGGCGATGAAGTCCGTCGGATCGGGGCCGCTCTTGTCAACGGCCGCGGCCAGCGGCTCGGAAAAGACGGGGTCGCCGACCCTCACGAGGGGCAGGCCCTCCGCGATCGCCTGGTCGACCGTGGTGCTCGAGCTGAGCCAACCTTCGAACTCGGTGCGGCCCGCCATCCACGCCTCGGCGCAGAGGCGGTCCGTGCTCAGGGTCGTCGCCTTGGCTCCGTCCGGCGGCTTCGTCGTCGGGGACGCCGTGCCGAAGTCGAGCGTGCCATTCAGCCAGTCCAGGTAGGTCGTCGCCTCGCCCACGCAGATCGTCTTGCCGGCGAGGCCGTCGAGCGTGGTGATGCCAGATGCCGTGCTGGCGGTCATCTGGGCCGGCGTGAAGTAGTACGGCGTGCTGAATGCGACCACCGCCTCGCGCGCCGAGGTGATCGTCATCGAGCCTACGCTCAGATCCCAGCGGCCGCCCCAGCTACCCGCGGTGATCGTGTCCCATGACGGTGTCTCGAACTTCACCTCGAGACCCATGCGCTTGGCGATCTCGGTCGCGACGTCGATGTCGAAGCCCTGGAATGAGCCATCCGGCTTGAGCTCGGACTGCGGCGGGTACTGCGGGTCGGTCGACACCCGGATCTCGCCGGCCTTCGTCACGACATCGAGCAGGCCGCCGGGGACCGGGCCAGCCGCTTCGGCGCTGGGCGACGCCCCGCCACTGGTGCAACCTGCGGCGAGCACCGCCGCGGCAAGGAGCGCAAGGATTGGTCGTCGCATCATGGTCTCCTCCTTTGTGGCTGTGCGGCGGGACGCAATCACGCGTGGTGGCGCAGAGTATGCATCTTCGCCATGCCGGGACTGGAGGCCGCTCTCTGTCGCCTGCCCGATCGTGCGGCTGACCGACCGGGCGGGTTGTCGCCTTCTACCGATGGTCACTCCGGGTGCTGGCATGCTCCGAGGACGTGACCTTCATGCCAAACCAGCGCTCCCAACCTCCGGTGGCCGCCTGCAGGCGAACGAGGTATCGGCCCGTCGGCCACTGATCGGCCGATCCCAGCCCTTCGGGCGGCGGCCGGTAGACGGCACCGGCGGGAACGTCGTACGTACCGATCGAAGCGACGTGCTGAAGGGCGATCCAGCTGGTGACCCCGGTTCCCTCCCGGATCTGCCAGGCACTCACGACGGACTGGCCGGTCATGCGCTCCATGCTGCTCCGCGGAGCGTACAGCCCCAGGCCCGCGCCGCCACGCGTAACCACGAGAACCGCCGGAGTCGTGGGTCCGACCGTCGCGGCCGACCGCCGCGCAGCCGTGCCGAACAACCAGGTCTGGATCTCCTGACCGGCGGAATCGCCGAGCATGCAGACGCGCCACCCGGAATCTGCGTAGCAGGCCGTCGCGGGCGGGTCGAGCGCCATCGTCGGCAGGGCAACCCGGGCCTCAGGAGCGGCAGCCGGACTCGACGGGTTGCTGTGCGACGGGGAGACGTTGGCCAGCGGGGTGTCGGTCCAATCCGAAGGCCACGGCTTGAGGAGCGCGACGACGATCAGCGTGGCGACGACGGCGACCGCCGCGACAGGACCGCGATCCGACGGACCCGCCCGGGTCATCACGGGGAGGGATCCATCCGAGCGCTCCATCGCCGGGCTCGGTCTCAGCCGCTGGCGAGGTGGCTGACAGGTGGGCCCATCTAGGCGATCCCGAGGTACGACTTCTGGACCTGCTCGTTATCGCGCAGGTTCGCCGCGCTGTCGCTGAGCACGATCTGACCCGTCTCGATGACGTACCCGCGATCGGCGAGCTGGAGCGCCATCCGGGCGTTCTGCTCGACGAGCAGGATCGTCGTTCCAAGCTTGTGGAGGTCGCGGATCGTCTCGAAGATCGAATCCACGAGGATCGGCGCCAGCCCCATGGAGGGCTCGTCGAGGAGCAGCACCGTCGGCTTGGCCATCAGCGCCCGACCGATTGCGAGCATCTGCTGTTCGCCACCGCTCAATGTGCCGGCCACCTGGCTGCGTCGTTCGGCAAGACGCGGGAACATCTCGTAGGCGCGTTCGATCCCGGCCCGCACGTCGGCGTCGGACACCGAGTAGCCGCCCATCCGGAGGTTTTCCTCGACCGTCAGCCGGGCGAACATCCGGCGCCCCTCTGGCACCTGCACGACGCCCATGCTCACGAGCTTGTTCGTCGCCACGCCGGCAAGGTCCTGGCTGGCCAGGCGGACCTGGCCGGAGCGCAGTCGAACGAGCCCCACGATGGCGTTCAGGGTCGTTGTCTTGCCCGCTCCATTGGCGCCGATGAGCGTCACGATCTCGCCCTCGTCGACGGACAGCGAGACCCCCTTGAGGGCGTGGATGTTGCCGTAATAGGCGTGGATGTCGTCGACTTCGAGGAGTGCCATCGAGCTCACACGCTCGCCGCTGAGCCCGGCCCCGGGTCGGACTGGGCGACGACCTCGGCGACACTTCCCCGTCCGAGGTAGGCCTCGATGACGCGCGGGTTGAGCTGGATCTCTTCCGGCGTGCCCTCGGCGATCTTCTCGCCGTAGTCCAGGACCGCGATCCGCTCGGAAATGCCCATCACCACGCGCATCGCGTGCTCGATGAGCAGGATCGTCACCCCGAGATCGTCCCGCAGGTTGCGGATGAACTCGGTCATCTGCTCGGTCTCTGCCGGGTTCATGCCCGCCGTCGGCTCATCGAGCAGCAGGAGTCGAGGCTTGTTGGCAAGCGCCCGCCCGACCTCGAGCCGGCGCTGGTCGCCATAGGGCAGCTTGCTGGCGAGCGTGTCCCCCCGGCCCTGCAGGCCCACGAACCTGAGCAGACGCCGCGCCTCCACGTGGGCCCGGTCCTCGTCCTCGCGAACCCCCCGGGTTCCGAGGATCGCCCCGATCCAGGTCGAATGCAGGTGATGGTGCTGACCGACAAGGATGTTCTCCATGGCGGTCATGTTGTTGAACAGGCGGATGTTCTGGTACGTCCGCGAGACGCCGAGGTGGGCGATCTGATCGCGTCGAAGGCGGTGGATCGGTTCGCCGTCGAGCAGGATCTCGCCCTCCTCGATCTCGTAGAACCCGGCGATGCAGTTGAAGAACGTCGTCTTGCCGGCGCCGTTGGGACCGATGACGCTGACGATGGCGCCCTCGTCGATCTCGAAATCGAGCGCGTGGACGGCGACGAGTCCACCGAAGCGCTTGGTGACCGCCCGTGCGGCGAGCAGCGGCACGTCCGCCTACCTGCCCAGCGGCTCGCCGGCGGGAAGGCCGGCCGGGCTTTCGGTCTCGGGCACGTGCAGTTCCCTACGGACGATCCGCGATGGCAGGAGACCCTCCGGCCGGTACCGCATCATCGCGATCAGGACGATCCCGTAGAAGAGGAACCGGTATTCCGAGAACTCCCTGAACAGCTCCGGGATGCCGATCAGGAAGATCGCCCCGACGATGACGCCCGGGATGCTGCCCATCCCGCCGACGATGATGAGGGCGGCGACGTTGATGGACACGAACAGCTGGATGCTGCTCGAGAAGATCGAGCCGACGAGGCCGGCGAAAATCGCGCCGCCCAGCCCGGCGAACGCGGCGCCGAGCATGTAGGCGAGGAGCTTGGTCTGGACCAGGCTGATGCCGAGCGCTTCGGCAACGTCCTCGTCCTCGCGGATCGCCACCCACGCCCGCCCGAGCCGCGAGGCGCGCAGACGCCAGGCGACAAACGCAACGATCGCGGCGAACACGAGGGCGATGTAGTAGATCTGCGTCGCACCGGACAGGAAATGGTCGGGCGCCACGCCGATCGGTTTCGGGATGTTGATGATCCCACGCGGGCCGCCCAGGACCCCCTTCAGGAGGTCCGAGCCGGCCAGGATCCGGATGATCTCGCCGAACCCGAGGGTGGCGATGGCCAGGTAGTCGCCGCGGATCCCGAGGATCGGCAGCCCGAGGAAGGCGCCAAACGCCATCGCCAGGAGCACCGCGATCGGTACGGCCGCCCAGAACGGCCACTGGGCGATGCCGAATTCGGCAGTGGACGTGAGCAGGCCGACGGTGTAGGCCCCGACCGCGAAGAAGGCGACGAAGCCCAGGTCGAGCAGACCCGCCAGCCCGAGCGTGATGTTGAGACCCAGGCCCATCAGCACGTACAGCGCGACGAGTGCGATCACCTGCGCGAAGAAACCGCCGAGAGCGAGCGGCATCACGAAGACGAGGAGCAGGCTGACCACGCCGCCGGCCACAAACACCGCCCGGCGCTCGCGACCCGGCAGGGCCGACACCCGGCGGCCGACGGCCACGGGGCCGCGCGCCACGTTGAACGCGGTCGCGACCGCGAACACGATGATCGCGCCGATCGGGGTCAGGCCCTCCGGGGCGAACAGGAACCGCGCGACCTGGCTGAGACCGCTCGTGAGCAACGGGGTCCGCAGCAGGCCCGCAAACAGGCCGAGCGCGACGACCGCGATGAGCCCCCAGCCGACCGGCGTGCGGAACCGGGCCGGGACGACATACAGCCCGCCCGCGGCCGCCCCGATCGCGGCCCCGACCACCAACGGGATCCACGATCCCGCCACGCCCAGACCGAAGGTGAGCAGGTCGTACAGCCGTGGCGAGGCGTTGAGCATGAAGGCACGCAGATCGACCGCCGCTCCCAGGATGACGAGCAGCGTCACGAACCCGCCGGTGATCGCCCCGGCGAGCGCGCCGGCGGCGACGACCTCTCCGCGTCCGCCCGTGGCGCGCCGGGCCGCAATCGAGCCGGCGCCCGCCATGGTCAGGACGAGCGCCGTCTGACCGAGCGAGATGACCCCGTTGACCAGGGGCCGTTCGTCGAAGAGCGGGACGATTCCGACGAGCGCAAGGTAGACCGCGATGATCCCGCCAAGCAGACCCACCCGGACGGTCGGACGCCAGCTCCCGCGCGAGGTCGGCCGGGCCAGCGTCAGCTCGGCGGTCATGCCCGGTCCCTCGCGACCCGTTCACCGAGGATGCCCGACGGCCGGAAGACCAGCACGAGGACGAGCATCGTGAACGCGATGACGTCCTTCAGCTGATTTGGCGACGGCACGCCGAACCCATCGAGGAAGAGCGTCGGGCCGATCGATTCGACCTGGCCCAGGAACAACCCACCCAGCATCGCCCCGGGCACGTTGCCGATGCCGCCGAGCACGGCCGCGGTGAACGCCTTGATCCCGGGCACGAACCCGCTGAAGAAGAAGATCTGTCGGAACATGAGCGCATACAGCACGCCGGCCGCCCCGGCCATCGCCGCACCGAGGGCGAACGTGGTCACGATCGCCCGGTTCACGTCGATGCCCATGAGGGCCGCCGTGCTCTTGTCCTCGGACACGGCACGAATCGCCGTCCCCAGCTTCGAGCGCATCACGAACAGGTACAGCCCGGTCATCATCACCAGGGCGGAGACGATGACGAGCGCGTCCACCCAGCGCATCGTGATCAGGGGCAGGGGAATCCGCTCGGACAGGACCGTGACGCTCGGGTACGCGTAGATGCCCGGCCCAAAGAAGCCACGGAACGTGTACTGGAGAAAGAACGACGCCCCGATCGCACTGATCAGCGGGACGAGGCGCGGGGCGTTGCGGAGCGGGCGGTACGCGATCCGTTCCACGAGCAGGGCCAGGGCCGTCGACACCGCCATCGCGACGAGGATCATGATCACGACTGACACGATCGACAACAGCGGGTTGGCGTTGAGCATGCCGAATTCGTCGAGCGTGACGGCGGTGAAGTAACCGGCGAATGCCCCGGCCATGAAGATCTCGCCGTGCGCGAAGTTGATCATGCGCAGGATGCCGTAGACCATCGTGTAGCCCAGGGCCAGCAACGCGTAGATGCTGCCGAGCGACGCGCCGGACACGACGAGTCCGATCCAGACTTCCACCGAGTAGCGGCCGCTGGCGATGGTCAGGATCGAACCGACAACGACGACCACGACGATCACGAGCCGGAACACCCACAGGAACGTGACGATCGCCGCATCCGTCAGGCGTTCGACCCAGGTCGCTTTCATCCGGGCTCCGCTAGCGGTGAGGTGGTCCAGATGCTCGCTGAGCCGGGGAGAGACTCGCCCGGCTCAGCATTTTGGTCTCACGATTCGTCAGGATCGTGATTGGCTCGCGTGGTGGCCCTATGGCCAGACAGGCGCCTCCGGCGGCCACTCCCCGCCCGTTTCGCGGGAGGTGATCTGGTACACCGCGATGAGCGGTGCGCCGCAGTCGCCCGAAGCGCTGCAGGACAGGACGCCGGTCAGGCCCTGGAAGTCCTTCGTCGCATAGATCGCGTCCCGAAGCGCCTGCTTTCCGATGTGGAGGGTCCCGTCGGCGGCCTTGACCGCGACCTTCTCTAGGGCGGCGAACAGGATGTTCGTCGCGTCGTAGGCATGGGCGTGGAATGCCGAGATCGGCGCGCTGCCGACCTTCGCCTCGTACTTCTCCGTGAACGCCGCGTACCCTGCCTGGAAGGCCGAGAAGTTCGGGCTCGAGAGATACATGTTCTCGGCTGCCGGACCGGCGGCGTTGACGAAGTCAGAGGTGAACATGCCGTCGGACCCGATCAGGACCGTGTCCTCCAGTCCGGGGACCTCCTTCGCCTGGGCGGCGATGAACCCACCCTCGGCGACGAAGATCGGGAAGTAGATCACCTCGGGGCTGGCGGCGGCGACGCGGGTCAGGACCGGCTTCATGTCGGTCTGGCCCTTGGAGACCGCCTCCTGGATGAGGATCTCGCCGCCGAGCGTCCCGAATTCGTCGGCAAAGACCTGCTGGAGAGCTTCCGCGTATGCGCTTCCATCGTGGATGGTCGCTGCCTTGGTCAGCCCGAGCTCGTTGAAGACGAACTCGGCCACGGCCTTGCCCTGGAACGCGTCGCTGTGGGCCGTCCGCATGTACCCGGCGTACTCCGGGCCGCGGTCGGGTGCCGTGAGCGAGGGCCGGGTGTTCGACGGTGAGATCGTCACGAGGCCTGCGTCGTTGAGGGTGCTGATGCCGCCGACCGTCTCGTCGGAGCATGCCGACCCGACGAGGCCGACGAGCGTGCTGTCGGCGGCCATCTTCTGGGCCGCCGTGGCGCCGCCCTCCGGCGTGCACAGGCCGTCCTCGGTCGTCACCTGGATGTCGTGATCGAGCAGCTTGCCCTTGTCGGTGGCGGCGAGTTCGACGCCGTAGAGCGAGTCCTGGCCGAGCGACGCGTCGGCACCGGACAGGACGCCCCAATAGGCGATGTGGATCGGCTCACCGGGCGGAATGGTCACCACGCCCAGTTCGTCGGCGGGTGGGGATGCCGCCGACCCCGTGCACGCGGCGGCCAGGATCGCGACGCCGGCCAGTACCGCGCCGAGCTTCGATAGCCTCATTCGTACTCCTCCTGATATGGGGCCATCCGGCGGTCCCGGAGCGGCCATCGGTCGGTGTCTCCTCACACCCCGACCCGACGCCACCGACGCCGAGTGTGCGCCCGGCGCCCGGCGTCTCCGCCGACCACGACGTGACCCTCCCAGGGCGTCGATGAGGCGGAATGACGGTGCGTGACAGGCGTGCTCGGGGTCCGGGCTCGGGCGGCGCGCAGGTGGCCGCCGAAGCGATGACGTATATTAGGCATCGGCGACCTGAATGCAATACCGGTCGGCCGCATCTCTCAGCGCGTCGCGAGCGCCTGTCGCTCGCCGCCGACGGTGGATCGCGGGCCCCGGTGTCATCTCGGTCGAGTCCCGGTCGAGGACCCTGGTCGCCGACCCTGCGAGGTTGGACCCGTCGGCGTGGAATACCTGGTCCGAGCGGCCCGTGTTACCGATATCGAACGAATCGTCGTCCTGAGCGATGCCGCCATGCGGCTCGATCGTGGCGCGAGCCCGCTCGGTGCGGCCGATCTGCTCCGCCAGCTCGTGTACCTGCCGCAGGCCAGCGTCTTCGTCGCCGAGACCCGGCGGACCGTCGTCGGCGGCGCGATCCTCGCGCTCCGGCCGTCGGTCAGGGCGGGTGGCTACGTCGGAACGATCGACCTCCTGGTCGTCGATCCGGCCTATGACGCGGACCGAATCACGGAGGCGCTCCTCGAGGAGCTGCTCCGGTCCGCGAGCAACAAGGGTTGCACGGTCGTGGAGGCCGTCCCTCCGGACGACCCGGCTGCCCTTTCGCGCTGGGAGGCGGTCGGGTTTGTCCCGGCCGGTCCGAGCATTCAACGAATCGTGACCGCGGCGGGGATCGCCGCGCGTCCATCCCGATGAACGACCCGGCTGAGCTGCGCGAGCGCGCCGGCCGGGCGACAGACTAGAGACAAGGAGTCAACGTGGGCAAGAACGTCGCCGTCTTCGTGGACGTGGCGAACATCTTCTATGCGGCCAAGGCCGCTGGCGTGGACATCGATTACGTCACGCTCCTCAAGTCGGCCACGGCCGGCCGCGATCTCGTGCGGGCCTACGCCTACACGGGTCTCGATCCCGACAACGAGAACCAGCGCAACTTCCACGACTTCCTGCGCCGGAGCAACTACAAGGTCGTCAGCAAGGACATCCGCAAGTACGGCGACGGCAAGGTCAAGGCAAACCTGGACATCGAGCTGGTCGTCGACATGATGAAGACGGCCCGTAACCTCGACATCGCCATCGTCGTGTCCGGCGACGGCGACTTCGCGCCGGCCATCCGGGCCGTCCAGGAGCAGGGCGTCCGCGTCGAGGTCATCAGCTTCCGCGGCAACACCAGCTCGGACCTGATCGACGTCGCCGACCAGTTCACGGACATCGTCCAACTGGCGCGCGTGGAGAAGGGCTCCCGTTCCGGTCGACGCGTCGCCGAGGACGATGCGGACCTGTCGATGACCGAGGTGCCGGACAAGCTGACCGAGGGGACAGGCCTCGGACGCGGCGGTCGTGGCCGAGGTCGCGGCAGAACCCGCGACGAGGAGCCCGTGTCCGCCAGTCGCGGTCGTGGGCGGGGCCGAGTCGGCGTGGCCGCAACGGCAGTGACGCCGGCCGCGGCGTCGGCCACCGGCCTCGTTGCGTTGCCGGGCGAGCGCCTGGCGCGGGTCGGCGGGTTGACAGAGGCGGACCTGGCGGCTGCGGAAGTGTTCACCATCGACGAGAGCTCGGGCGACGCGTCGAGCGCGGGGGAGCAGGAACCCGGGACGAGGGAGGGACTGTCCGATGACGGCGAGCCTCGCCGCCGCGGGCGCGGGGGCGGGGGGGGGGGGGGGCGCGGCCGCGGCCGCGCCGACGAGCTCGCTGAAGGCGTGGCGGACGAGCCGTCGCGCGCTGCCCAAGCCCCAATCGCTCCGGAGCGCGACGTTGCGGAGGACCACCACGAGGAGATCGTCCCGACCAGGCGCGCGCCCAAGTCCACGCCGTTCGGTTCGGTCTGGGATTCGCAGCTCGGGACGCCTACGGCACCCGCTGCGGCGTCGCTGGCTCCGCTCGGCGATGACGAGGACTTCGATGAGCCCGAGATCCCCGAGTACCTGATCGCCGAGCAGCGGCGTGGGGCCAACCGGGGTGGTGGCGGTCGTGGGGCCCGCGGTGGCCGATCGGCGTACCAGTCGGCCATGGATCGCGAGCGATATGGTCGGGGTGGCGCCGTCGGTGGCGGGGGTGGCGGGGGTGGTCGTGGCGGGAGCCGGGGCATCAACCGGTACCCGGATGTGAGCAGTCGGTCGCGTCCCGCTGGCCCCGCTCGCGAGGAGCGTGGCTACGGTCGGCAGGACCGAGAATCCGTGCCCACGCCACCGAGGAGCTCGAGCGAGCCGTGGAGCGACGTTCCGCCCGAGCTCGAGGCGCTCCTCCGGGCGCAGGTGGCGCAGAAGCCGGCCCCGGGTCGGCCGGCCCGCGTGTCCGACGATCGGGCACCGGGTTCGGAATCCGGGGAACAGGCCGCGGAGCCTGTGGTCGCTGCCGTCCCGGTCGAAGCCGCGCCTGCGAAGCCGAGGGGGACCCGCAAGCCAGGGACCCGCGCCGCCCGTGGCGGTGAAGCGGCGCCGTCAGCGCCGGCCGAGTCGTCCGAGCCCGTTGCCACCGAGGTCCTGGGTACGACCGACTCGGACGTCGCTCCCAAGCGTCGGCCTGGCCGCCCGCGCAAGGTGGCGGTGACCGAGACCGGCGAGGCCGCCGGGACCGAGGCTTCCGGCACAGAAGCCGGCTCGACCCGGGCAACGCGAGCGACCAAGGCCGCTCCGAAGCCACGCGCAGCGGCAAAGCCCAGAAGCTCGCGCAAGGTGGCCGGCGCCGCCGACGAGCCGGCGGCAACGGCGGGAACACCCGATGTCGGCGCGCCGGGGGCGCCGGCGACAGCGGCGCCGAGGCGGCGGACCACCCGGAAGGTAACGCCCGCCGAACCTGCCTGACGTCGCGATGGACGGCGCCAGGACCCGGGGCCAGCCGGCCGCGCTGGAGGCGGTCGCGGCGATGGTTCGCGGCCAGGTGCCGCCGCACGCCATCCTGCTCGTCGGGCCCGACGGGGTAGGCAAGACGACGCTCGCCCTGGACCTCGCCGCGGGACTGCTCTGCGAGGCGGAGCCGGCCGGGCGGCCGTGCCGCACGTGCCGCGCGTGCCGGATGATTGAGCACGACCGACACCCCGACCTCCACCGACTGGGACCGTCCGGGCCGGGTCGACAGGTCGTCATCGGTGGACCGGACGCGAGGCATCGCGGAATCCGCGATGTCATCACGGAGCTCGCGCTGCTACCGGTCGAGGGCCGCGCAAGGATGGCGATCGTCGAAGGGGCGGACCGAATGAACGAAGACGCGCAGTCCGCCCTCCTCAAGACGCTCGAGGAACCACCGGCGGGTGTCGTCATCGTCCTGTGCGCCGACCAGGAGATGCGTCTCCTTCCCACGGTCCGCTCCCGCTGTGCGCGGATCCGACTCGGCCTCGTCGGATCGCGCGACATCGAGGCAATCGTGGCGGATCACGATCTGGCCGATCCGCCAATGGCTGCCAGGCTCGGCCGGCTCGCAGCGGGCCGGCCCGGCCTCGCGCTGGCCTACGCGCGGGCTCCCGAGGCGGTCCTGATCCGCGCGGAGCTGAGCCGCGTGCTGCTCGATCTGACAGCGGCCGGACCCGGTGCCCGCCTGGCCGCGGTCCGCGCCGCGATCCCCCGCGCGATCGCCCTCGCGACCGCGCTTGCCGGCGACGAGCGACAGGCGGGTCCGCGGACCGCGCGACGGCGAGGTCGACCCGCCTCGGCGAGCGTGGCACCTACCGACGTCGGCGAGTCCGACGACGGGTCGACCGATGACGCCAGCCTGGCTCCCGGGCGCGCCGTCCCGGCGACCGAGCGACGGCGCGCCGCCGAGATCCTGATCGCGCTCTGGGCGGATGTCGCACGCGACCTGGCACTGGCCGGATCCGGCGGGGCGCGCTCCGTCCACGATCCGGTCATGCTCGAGGAGCTCACCGCCACGTCCGCGGCCCTCGACGCGGTTGCGATCGCGTCCTTCCTGGACCGGTCGGCCCGTGGCGCGGAGCTGCTCGCTTCCAACGTCAGCCCCGAGCTGCTGCTCGATTCGCTCGCCCTGGCCTGGCCTCGGCGACGGATCGTCGCGTGACCGCGTCGCCGATACCGGATTCCCCAGGCGCCGCTCGCCTCGATGCCCGGGTCACCGGCCGGGTCCACGGCGTGGGCTTTCGCTACTTCGTGTTCCGCGAGGCGCAGGCACTCGACCTCGTGGGCTGGGTGGCCAACGTCCCCGACGGATCGGTGCAGTGCGTCGCAGAGGGTCCGCGCGATCGACTCGAAGCGCTCCTGGACCTGCTGCGCGAGGGGCCGCCGGCCGCCATCGTCGAAGGCGTCAGCGTGGCGTGGATGCCAGCCAGCGGCACGTTTCACGCCTTTGGTGTCCGGAGCGGCGCGCATCGGGGCGACTGATCACGGCGATCGGCCACCTCAGAGCAGGACTGGTGGGCTATTCCAGTCGGTCCGAGATGGCGGCATGCTGCGGGTATGGACCAGAAGTCTGCGGCAGAGGAGCTCCCCGCGCTCTACCGCGCCCTTCTCGATCGCATCGCCCAGATCGATGCCGCAGGTCATCGCGACATTGGCTATCGCATTCGAGTCCAGGCGACGCAGATCTACTCGCGGGCCTGGGACGATCGGGCGCGGCGCGGCCTCGAGGACCTGCTTCGGCAGTCCGCCGAGAAGCCGGCCGTCCAGCGAGCGGTTCGCGCCCCTGCCCGCCGGAGCGCCCCCTTCGCTTAGCGGCCCACTCGCCTGGCGCCCCGCTCGCCTGGCGTCCCGTGACATGACCAGGGCGCCCGATGCGTGCGTTGCCCGCCGCCGACGGTCGGGACGAGGGGCTGGGCGGGTCGTGCTTCCTGCCAGAAGTCGGGCTGATGAACATATGGCGACGTATCGACCCGGATTCTGCCCGATCCCGGGACTCCACGAGCGTGGACCGCTCGCAGAACCGCGTCGTGGGGCCCCCGAACCGCGCCTTGTGGTCATGACACCGACATTTGGCATGGTCCGACCCGGCCCATCCGCACCCGGTGGTCATGACCTCTACACCTGGCACGCTTCCACCAGGACCGACCGCCCGACGATCACTCGCGCCGACGACGCGGTGGCGGCTCGCCCGAGTAACCCTCCGGCGAGCGCCGGCTCGAACGCCGCCGACAGTCGGCAGTCCTGACTCGGACCCGACCGCCTCCGGCCGCGTACGCTAGCGGCGTGTCCGAGATTATCCGTGACGTCATCGATCGCGCCCTCGATGCGTACACATCGCTGACCGAGCTCGGCGAGGAGGTCGAGGACGAATGGACCTACGTCAACGAACTCTCGGAAGCGTGGCGCGAACGCCTTGACGAGGTCGCCACCGAGCGTGGCCAGGATCCGCTGTCGCAGGAAGCGGGCGTAGCGGTTGACCGCGCGATCGCGGAGGTCGGTCTCATCACGGACCCGCATCGCGCCATCGACTGGCTGTCCACGTTCCCGCAGGTCGTCCTCCTCGCCACCGGCGAGCGCCCATGAGGTTCCAGGACGCTGCCCGCGACGCGCGTGCCGTGGTCTACGCCGGGATCCAGGCGGACCCGATGGTTGCGCGGGCCGCCGAGCTGCTGGAGAGCGCCAGCCTTGCCCAGCGGATCCTCGCCCGCGCGGTGATGAACGGCGAGACGACCGACGCCGACGGCTGGCGCGGGACCTTCCCGGGCCTGTTCGGGGCCGCCGCAACCGATCCGGCGGAGCGCGCGCGCTCTGAAGCGATCCTCGCCGCCTCCCTGGCGGTGGCCGAGCGCGGCGAGCAGGTTCGAAGCCAGGTCCGTGGCGCGATCGTGGAGGAGATCACCGCCAGACTGCTTACCCGTCGCGTCGGCCCGACGGGTGTCCGGCGAGAACGGCGGATCCTGTTCGACGGCGTCCGTGCGGAGATCCACCCATACGACGTGACGGTCGAACGCGACGCCGCCGAGGCGTACGACTGCAAGTGGGGTGCTCGCGGGATCAACGCCGATGTCCTCTACCAGCTCGACGATGCGCGGACGCATGCGGTCGACGAGGGGGAACCCCTGACCGTGGCGCTGGTGGTGTTCGATGCGGCTCGCTCATGCGCCGTGCGTGTCGCCGCCCAGACAGCCCCGCACGAGGGCACGGCGATCGTCACGCTCGAGACCCTCGACGAACTCGCCGTGCGGTCCGCCTGACGTGGCGCGGGAACCCGACGCGTGGTCGGCGCCGTACCGGGTGCGCTTCGACGAATCCGGTCCGGACGGCCTCATTCGAACGTCGGTCCTGCTTCGGTATGCCCAGGACGTCGCCTGGCACCACTCGACGAGCCGCGGGTACGATCGTGCGTGGTACGCCGAACGCGGCCTCGCCTGGCTCGTCCGCACGGCCGAGGTCGCCGTCCTTGCCCCGATCCACGTCGGCTCGGAGCTGGTCGGCACGACCCGCGTCGTCGGCTGGCGCCGCGTCTGGGCGCGCCGCCGCACCGAGTTCCACGACACGTTTGGCAACCCCGTTGCCCGGGCGCAGATCGACTGGGTCCTGCTCGACGCCCGCGGCGCACCGACCCGCATCCCGGCCGAGTTCGAGCCCGTGTTCGGCGCGGCGACCGCGGCGTTCGGGCTGGCGCGCGTCGCGCTCGGTGACCCGCCGCCGGACGCCCGCCAATCGACGATCACGGTCCGTCCCCAGGAGCTGGACCCGATGGCCCACGTCAACAACGCGGTCTACGCCGATTGGCTCGAGGAGGCGGTGATCGGCGCGGGCGACCTCCGGGCGACGCAGGCCGTACCGCGCCTGCAGCGACTCGAATACGCGGCGCCTGCCGATGCTGGAACGCAGCTCACCGCCGACACCTGGTCGAGCTCGGATGGCTGGTCTTTCCGGCTGCGCAACGGTGCGGGCCTCGAGCTGCTACGTGCTCGGCTCGAGCCCGCCACAGGACCCGCAGCCGGGTCCTGAACCGCGGCGCGCGACGCCGCGCCGGCCGTCGATCGTGGCCTGAACGAAAGATCACTCCTCGGCTGGTCCTATCGGGTCATGCGCCCAGATCCGAAGGTCGGTACCCTCGACCAACGCTCTCGTCCCAGCGCAGGAGTTGCTCGATGGACCACCGACGCACGCCTTCGCCGGCGGCCGACCTCGAGACGATTCGGATCGTGCTCATCGAGCCCCGTGCCCTCGTCGGCCTCGGCATCCGCCGAGCCCTGGACGGCGAACCCGACATGGAGGTCGTGGCAGAGGTTCGATCCGCCGCCGACGCCCTGGCGATGGTCGAGGAGCATGCGCCCGACGTATTCGTCATCGACGTCGAGCTGCACGAGCCGACCGCCAGCGCAGCGACCCGCCGGCTGGCCCTGGAGTCACCCCGGTTGGGGATCGTGGTCGTCGGCCGCGAGGACGACGATGCGAGCATCCTCGAGGCGATCGAGATTGGCGCGACCGGTCACGTCTCGGCCGACGCCGAGCCCGCGGAGCTGGTCGCGGTCGTCCGGCGCGTGGCGGAGGGCGAGGATCCCTTGAAGGACGAGGTGATCGGGCGGCCCGACCTCGTCGATCGGATCATGGAGGGGTTCCGCGAGAACTTCCGGCGCGGGGACGAGCCTCCCAACATCCCCCTGTCCCCTCGTGAACTCGCGATCCTGCGCCACGTTGCCGGCGGCCTGAAGAACCGGGAGGTCGGCGAGCTGCTCGAGGTGAGCGAGCAGACCATCAAGAACCACTTGTCGAGCATCCTCCACAAGCTTGGTGTGCCCAACCGAACCCATGCGGTGACGTTCGCCGTCCGCCAGGGTTGGCTGACGCTTGACGAGGTGGACGCCGAACTCTCGGCCGAGCCGTCCGGCGACGCCCCCGGCGCGGTGCCGTCGGCGCCCGCGGGTGACGCCTGATGACCGGGCCCGACGTGATGCCGTCGATCCGTCCGGCGGACAACCGCCCACTCGTGCTCGTCGTCGAGGACGACCTGGCCAACCGCGCACTGCTCGAGCGCCTGCTCGGGCGCGAGGGGTATCGAACCAAGGCGGTAGGCGACGGCGAGGCGGCGCTGCTGGCGGTCGGCGAGCACGCCCCGGACCTCGTCCTCCTCGACATCGGCCTGCCCCACCTCGACGGGTACGAGGTGACCCGGCGGTTGCGGGCCAACATCCGGACGGTGGCGGTCCCGATCATCCTCCTGACCGGACGCTCGACGCTCGACGACGTGGTGGAGGGTCTCGACGCGGGCGCCGACGACTTCCTGAGCAAGCCCTTCCGGCAGCCCGAGCTGCTCGCCCGCATCCGCAGCGCATTGCGGCTGCGACAGGCACTCGTCCGGATGGACGCGGCCCACACAGCGGTCGCGGCGCTTGCCAACGCCGTCGAAGCGAAGGATCCGAGCACCGAACACCACTGCCAGCGGCTCGCGAACCTCGCGGCACGACTGGGCGCCCAGGCCGGGCTCCAGGGCCTTGAGCTCGAAGCCGTCGCGTACGGCGCCCTCCTTCACGACGTCGGCAAGATCGGCGTGCCCGAAGCGATCCTCACCAAGCCGGCCCCCCTCGATGCCGCGGAATGGGACCTGATGCGCCGACATCCCGAGATCGGCGAGCGGATCTGCGAACCTCTCGCCGCAGCCGGGACGTTCACGCCGATCGTCCGGCACCACCACGAGCGCTGGGACGGGCGAGGGTACCCGGACGGGTTGCGCGGTGAGGCCATTCCGCTCGGCGCCCGGATCGTCGCGCTGGTGGACGCCTTTGATGCCATGACCCATGACCGACCGTACCGCCGGGCCATGCCCACGGCGCTTGCGGTGAACGAGCTGCGGCGCGAAGCGGGCGTGCAGTTTGATCGGGCCCTCGTGCCGATCTTCGTGATGGAGCTCGAGCGCGACGGCGAGAAGATCTCGTCGGAGCTGCCACCCTCGGCGCTCCTCGCCACGGGGTAGCCCCGGTGTCCCCG
>JBBEBJ010000147.1:79917-87498 GCA_040882425.1 Chloroflexota bacterium
GGTGTCCCCGGTCGTTCACCGGGTGACCGAACCGACCACGGACGACCCCCCGGTGCTCCCGTTCGTTCACCGGGTGACCGAACCTGCCCCGTACCGGCCCGACGGGCCGGGCCGGAGACGCTATCGTCCCTCCGTGGCCAAGCTGACGCCAAAGGTGATCCTCGAGGGAACCCGCCTCACGCACAAGACCGACCTCGCATTTGCCCTCAACGAGCACCCGCGGCTGGTGGGGCCCCGTCGCTACCGCTACCACTCGCCATTGATCTCGGCCGAGTGGTGCGGGTTCAGCCCGCATCCGTGGGGTCGCGGGCTGATCAACTTCGACGGTCCGGAGGAGGCGGCGCGGGCCATGGAGGCCTATGCCACCTGGGCCCGGCTGTTCGAGCTGCTGCCGCACTACTCCTGGATCGTCGACCGGTTCCACCTCTCGACGATGGCCCACCAGCAGACGGCACACGCGCGTAGCGACGACTTCGGATGGCTGGAGGAACGGCTCCTGCCGCTCGGGTTCCATGTCGTCCTATGCACGCGGCGGGCGGAGACGTTCGAGACCGCCCGCGCGGACCGGCTGACCGTGTCGGGCCGTCCCGACCAGTACGACGACCTGTCGATCTTCGTCCGGGAGCAGGACGTGCTCCGGAGCCTTGCCGACCGGTCGCGATTGCCCGTCCTCGAGCTCGACATGACCGACGGCGACCTGGACCGGGCCAGTTCGACGGTCGCCGACTGGCTCGAGTCGACCGGCGGATTGTGGGCTCCGGCGAGCCCGGAGGCATGACCGGTCGAGAACGGCACGCCCGGCGGCTGGTGCCCGGCCGTACTATCCACGCGTGACCCAGACATCGTCCGTCTCCGGCCTGGCACTCGCCACGCACGGCCTGCAGAAGCGCTACGGGACGCGGGTGGCGCTCGACGGGCTCGAGCTCTCGGTGCCATCGGGCGTCGTCTACGGGTTCCTCGGGCCGAATGGCGCCGGAAAGACGACGACCATGCGCCTCCTGACCGGCCTGATCCGGCCGGATGCGGGCACGGTCGAGCTGCTCGGTCGACCGTTTGGCGGGCGGGACCGGCATCGCCTGTTCGAGGTGGGGGCGCTGATCGAGTCGCCGTCGTTCTATCCGTACCTGTCGGGCCGCGAGAACCTGCGAGCCCTCGCCGCGACCGGGGCGCACACCACCGGTGAGCGGATCGAGGAGCTCCTCGAGCTGGTCGGCCTGCGGGAGCGGGCGAAGGACAAGGTGTCGGGCTACTCGCTCGGGATGAAGCAGCGGCTGGGCATTGCAGGGGCGCTCCTGAGCGACCCGCGTCTGCTCCTGCTCGATGAACCGGCCAACGGCCTTGACCCGGCCGGCATCGTGGCCATGCGCGCCACGCTCAAGCACTTCGCCTCGACCGGCAAGACCGTGTTCATCTCGAGCCACATCCTGGGCGAGGTGCAGCAGCTGGCGGACGTGGTCGGGATCATCGCCGCCGGTCGCCTGGTCCGCGAAGGCCACATGGAGGAGCTGTTGCTCGGTGAGAGCGTGGTGCGGGTTCGGGTCGGACCCACCGAGCTCCAGCGGGCGACCGCGGTCCTGAGCCAGCTTGCCCCGGAGCACGGCGTCACGCAGATGACCGGCGACGACGGCTGGCTCTCCGTCCGGGTCGAGCCCGACCGCGCCGCCGAGGTGAACCGGGCGCTGGCAACGGCCGGCATCTACGTCTCGCGTCTCGAGACCGGCAGCGACCTGGAGTCGCTCTTCCTGTCACTGACGGGTGGCCCGCAGGAGTCGGGTGGCGAGGGGACGTTCTTCGGCCTCGCGGGTGCGACCGCCCCGACCCCGGCACTCGGTGAATCCGGCCCGACGACCTGGCGAGAAGGCGGAGGCCCGACATGAGGCTGTTCGTGGCCGGCCTCCACAAGCTGCTTCGGCGGCCGGCGTCGCTCATCAGCCTTGCGTTGTTGATCGGGCTGCTGGCGCTCATCTTCCTGGCGGTCGGCGCGACCGCGCGGCAGACCCCGGCCGAGCAGGGTGGCGAGGCGGCCCTGCTCCTGGTGACCTTCCCGGGCGCCTACACGCTGATCATCTCGTTCATCCTCGGGCTCGGCGGCCTGTTCGCGGTGATCTACGGGGCGGCGGTCGCCGGATCGGAATGGACTTGGGGGACGCTCAAAACGGCTGTCGCCCGCGGCGAGAGCCGCAGCCGCTACCAGCTGGCGCTGTTCGCGGCGGTCGCGCTGCTGATCGGGATCGGCCTGCTGATCTCGTTCGGGGTCGGCGTCGGCGTGGCACTGCTCGGCGCCATGATCGCCGACGTGCCCACGAGCGGCGTAAGCGACCCGGCGGCCCTCGGGACGCTCCCCGAGCTGCTCGGCCGGGGCTGGCTGGCGATCGCCGAGGAAGGCGCCATCGGGTTCGCGATCGCGACCCTGGCACGCAGTCAGCTCGCCGGGATCGGGGCCGGTATCGGCGTCTACTTCGCCGAGCAGTTTGCCTCGATCTTCCTGCCCGATGTCATCAAGTACATGCCGTTCAACGCGGCAGGCGCGGTCGTGGCGGTCTCGGACGAAGGGTTTGGCGGCGGTGGTGGCGTCCTCACCCAGCTCCAGCCGAACGAGGCGTTGCTGGTCGTGTTCGCCTGGCTCGTGGGGTCCCTGCTTGTGACGTCGCTGTTCACGGAACGGGCGGAGATCTCCGGCTGATCACCTCGGCGGGAGCGTGAGCAGCCCGTCCAGCAGGCGCAGTACAGTCCGCGGGGATCGTTCGCTGGCAGCGAGCGCTGGTCAGCCCGTGACCCGCTCCAAGGCACGACGCACATCGGCCCGGGCGCGTTCGTCGAGCGAGGCGCCGGGTCGGCGACAGTACGAGGAGTCGATGACTCCCCGCAGGCGCCAGACCTCCTTGCGCGCGGCGAGGCTCAACGGCTGGAATGCCTCCAATCGCATCAGCGGCAGCAGCTGCTCCCAGGCGGCGGTGGCGGCCGCGACGTCCGTCCGGTAGGTATCAACGATCCAGACCAGGCGTTCTGGCAGCGCGAACCCGGTCATGACGCCGTCGGCACCTGCGCGCAGCTCATCGATCAGAAAGAGGCCGCCCAGGCCACCAAGCAGCCCGAGGGTCGGGTTGGACGATCGCAGGCTGGCGATTCGCCCGCTGGTCGGCGGAGCTTCCGCCTTCACGCCTACGACGAGCGGCTGGTGTGCTGCGACCTCCGCGAGCTCGGCCACCGTGACCGTGACGCCCGAGCCGGCCGGGTAGTCCTGGATGACGATCGGCAGTCCCGCCGCCGCGGCGGCCGCAACCGCGCTGCTCAACGCCACCGAACGCGACGGGCCGACCATCAGACCGGCCACCCCGGTGGCGGCAGCGTCCCGAGCCCGCGTGGCAACCGCACCTTCCGAGTCACCGCTCACCCCGACGACCAGCGGGAGCGTGGTCGCCGCTCGCACGCACCCGACGATCTCCCGGCGCTCGTCCTCGGTCAGTTCCGCGGCCTCGCCCATCACGCCGAGGACCGTCAGACCGCCGACCTTCGCGTCGACGGCCGCGCGCGCGAGCGCGGCGGTTCCGTGGAGATCGAGGGCGCCGTCGTCCCGGAAGGCCGTCGGCAGGACGGTGAAGACACCGTCGAGCCTGAACGGCGGGTTCAAGGCAGGCTTCGGATCATCCCGCCGTCGACCGACAGGATGACGCCGTCGACATAGGACGCGGCAGGCGACAGCAGGAACGCGACCACGCGTCCGAGCTCGTCCGGGTCGCCGTACCGACCGAGCGGGATCCGGTCTCGAGTCTGCGCCTGGACGACCTCGATGGCCAGGCCCGACGCCTTGGCTCGCGCCGCGTCCAGGCTGCGGACCCGGTCGGTGTCGAACCGACCCGGGGCCACGCCGTTGATCCGGATCGGAGCGATCTCGCCGACGAGGCTCTTGATCAGCCCAGACAGCCCGGGGCGCAGGACGTTGGACGTGATCAGCGCCGGGATCGGCTCGCGAACCGAGGAGGACAGGATGACCACGATCGACGGATCGTGACCGTCTCGCAGGTGCGGCAGCGCCTCTCGGATCAGCCGGATCGTGCCCTGGAGGGTGCCCGCGATCGCCCGTTCCCAGTCGCCTTCGTCGACAGTGGCGAAGGTGCCTCCGGGCGGACCGCCGCTGTTGACGACGAGCCCATCGAGCCCTCCGAACGCATCCACGGCCGCCCGGACGGCGGTCCCGGGACCGTCGCGGTCCGACAGGTCCGCGGTGATCGCAACGCTGCCCGCCGGCCGTGGATCGTCCGCGCCCGCGTTTCTCGACACGCCTGCCACGCGCGCCCCCTCGGCGGCCAGCGAGCGGGCAATGGCCGCGCCGAGACCACGACTGGCCCCTCCGACCAGGAACCGTCGATCCGCCAGTCGCAGGTCCATCTCGGCGCGCGCCTCCTCGGACGAAGCCTACACGATAACTCGCAGTCTCCGGGGGAGCTTGTCAGATAAGCTTACGGGTAGGTCGATCTCAGGACCGGCTCGCGTCTAGGACGCTGGCTTCCCCGGATCCGGCGACGGGGCGCTCTGCGCCCGCGCGCCGGTTGGCTCGCCGAGGGTCAGGTTGGCGGTCCAGCTGAGATGCTCGCGCATCGCCTCACGGGCTTCCTCGGGGTCGCCGGCGCGGATGGCGTCGAGCACCCGACGGTGGCCCCGCTGCGAGTCTGCCGGGCCGTCCGGCCGTCGCTCCAGGCTGATCATCCGTCCGAACCGAAGCACCGGCCCGATCATCTCGATCAGCCGGGTCAGCAGGTGATTCCCGGTTGCGGCAAGGAGCGCCGCGTGGAAGGCGATGTCGGCGTCGGTGAAACGCTCGAGATCCTGGAGACTTGCCTCCATCAACGTGAACTGCGCCGTCATTCGCTCGATGTCGTGGTCCGACGCGCGAGCCGCCGCGAGCCCGGATGCGCCGGTCTCGATCAGCCGGCGCAGCTCGAGCAGCTCGAGCAGGAAGTCGTCGACCGCGCCGACCTCGCTCCGGGCGACCAGGAGCTCAGGGGCGAAGTGGTTCCAGTCGTCCTGGGAGGTTACCCGCGTCGAGCGTCCCTGCCGACTCTCGACGAGGCCGAGGACGGCCAGCTCCTTCACAGCCTCGCGCACGACCGGGCGACTCACATCGAACTGGGAGGCCAGCTCATCCTCGGAGGGAAGCGCGTCGCCAGACGCGATCTCGCCCCGCAGGATGCTCGTGAGTAGCTCGCGGCTGATCCGCTTGGACAGCGTCTGGCTGGTCAGCGAATCGAACCGCCTGAGTGGTTGCGGTTCGCCCTGCTCGTCCACGGGTCGTCTGTCCCCAATCTGCCGGCTGTCGCGATTCATCGTGCCAGCCCTCAGCTTGCCAGACAAGTTGCAGAATTGCGGGCACTCGGTCCTGGCGCCGGTCGCGCAGGCCGATCCGATCGCGGTAGCCTTGAAGCGTGACGCCTCCACGCTCCGGCTCGGCTTCCTTCCAACCGACCCCGGCCCCGGACCTCGACCCGCGACACGATCCCGGACCGGCGGGGGCCTCCCGGCGCACCGAGCGCCTCGCCGCCGATGTCGCCGCCGAACCCTTGCACCAGCCCGGCGGTGGCGCGATCCGGGTCGGGACCGCCTCGTGGACCGACCCGACGATGACGGCCCGCGGCGTCTTCTACCCCGACGGCGCGGACTCGGCCGAGGAGCGGCTCGGCTATTACGCCAGCCGTTTCCCGATCGTCGAGGTCGACGCGACCTACTACGCCCTGCCGTCCCGCCGGACCGCCGAGCTGTGGGTCGAGCGGACGCCGCCCGATTTCACCTTTGACATCAAGGCGCACGCCCTGATGACCGGTCAGCCGACCGAGACGAAACGGCTGCCCAGGGACCTCCGCGAGGCGCTGCCCCCGGAGCTCGCCGGCAAGGCGCGGATCTACGCGAAGGACCTGCCGGAGGATCTCCAGGACGAGGTCTGGCGCTGGTTCATCGACGGCCTCGAGCCGCTCAAGGACGCCGGCCAGCTCGGCTCGATCCTGCTGCAGTACCCGCGCTGGTTCTTCACCAGCTCCGAGAACCGCGACACGATCGAGGACGCCACCGGGCGGCTGCGCGATGCCGGTCTGCTTGGTGCCGTCGAGTTCCGCAGCGCCAGCTGGTTCAATGACAGGAACATCGATCGGACGCTGGCGTTCCTCGGCGATCGCCGGATCCCGCTGGTCGTGGTCGATGGACCGCAGGGCTTCAAGTCGAGCGTCCCGCCGGTCATCGAAGCGCCGTCGCCCGACCTCGCGATCGTGCGCTTCCACGGTCGACGGCAGGCCACCTGGGAGGCGAAGGGCGTCCAGACGGTCGAGCGCTTCCGGTACCTGTACGACTCGGACGAGCTCGGCGACTGGGCGCCGCGCATCCGCGAGCTTGCGGTCCGCGCCGAGGAGACGCACGTCCTGTTCAACAACTGCTACGCCAATTACGGGGCCACGAACGCGCTCGAGCTCGCCCAGCTCCTGCTCGACCTCGAGGCCGGCCAGCGCTGACCTCGTAAGGCTCTCCGACGGGCGCGCCGAGCTCCGTCCGGGAGCGCGAATCGTCGATCAGCCGTCTGACCTCGAACAGCAGCATCACGGCCGTCAGCTCGCGTGAGCCCGCCACTCGCTTTCGAGCATCGCGTAGGCGATCTCGTCGGTCCATTCGCCCTTGATGAACTCGTTCTCGAGTAGGTGTGCCTCGCGACGCATGCCAAGCCGCTCCATCACGCGTGCTGAGGGCACGTTTCGCACGTCGCAGCGGCCGATGATCCGGTGCAGCCCGAGCTCCTCGAACCCCAGGCGCAGCATCTCCCGCGCGCCCTCGGTGGCATAGCCGTGACCGTGATGGTCCGGGTGCATTACGAACCCGACCTCGCCCTGGTGGTGCTCCTGGCTCGCATAGAAGAGGCTGAAATGCCCGACCATCTCGCCGGTGGCTCGGAGCTCGGCGGCGAGATGGAGCCCGTCGCCCTCCTTGTCGATCGCGACCTGCAGGATCCGTCGCCCCAGCATCTCGCGAGACTCGTCGCGCGATTTCGGTTCCCAGTAGAGGTAGCGCACGACCTCCGGGCGGCTCTGGATCGAGTGGAACGCGTCCAGGTCGTCGTCGCGAAACGGGCGCAGGACCAACCGCTGGGTCACCACGGGGTAGGTCGGGCGCAGCATCACCCGATCCTAGACGTGATTCCCGGACACGTTGTTGACGCCGTCACGGTGCCAGAGGACCTTGACGCATAACTGCGTCCACGCACTGGTACGGGGCGATTCGGGACCCCGGGTACCGGAATCCCGCGGGACCCACGCTCGGCGCGCACCCGAATTGGCGCGCCGACGCGACCATCCGGTCCGTACCAGTGCCGGGCAACGGTTATGCGCCCGCGACCGGAAACCAGAGGCCGGGTGTCACTACCCATGCGCGAAATCACACCCAGATCAGGTGCCGCCGCTCCGCCACGACGTGTAGCGCGGCGGCCAGGCGTTCCGGCTTTCGCGCTCGCCCAGGATCGCGTGTTCGATGTCGAACTCGAACAGTCGATGGTTGTCATCGTCGACGTCGAAGTACCAACCGTCCACCGCGGGACGCCGGCTCGCC
>JBBEBJ010000148.1:0-18938 GCA_040882425.1 Chloroflexota bacterium
CGGCTGGCGGGATGTTCTGGTTGAGGTGGAAGAGGTTGGTCGGGTCGTATCGCCGCTTGATCTCGGCCAGCCGCGCCCAGGTGGCATCGGGGTAGGCGGCACGGACGCCGGCCTCACCCTCGTCGCCGACGAAGTTGACGTACGCCCCGTCGTCGTCCTGGCGAAGGGCCTCGACGAAGCGGTCGACCCACGCGTCGTGGGCCGGTTTCTCGTCGAGAGAGCCGTAGATCGCCGCGACGGCGACCAGGATCCGACTCGTCCGGTGCGCATACGCGGTGGCGTCCGAGGGCACACGGGCCATCGCCCCGCCGAGGACGCGGAACTGGGCGACCGCCATCTCCGCGTTCGAGGCCCCGATGTGCTCGAGGATGGTCTCGGCGACGTCTCGGTCGACCCGATCCACGAACATCGTTCGCGCCGACGCGATCGGATGGTAGTCCTCGCCCTCGGGCGGGTAGATCTCCGGGTAGGTCATCGGCCGGACCATGTCGGCCATCGGCGTGGCCAGGGCGCGGAGTGGCGCGATCGCCTGCTCGCCGGCCTCCGCGTCGCCGGCGTAGCAGATCAGCGCCATGATCGACAACTTGCCGTGGTGCTCCTCGGCAAGGAACGGCATCGGCGGCGCCGGCATCACGTTGGCGATCGTTGAGAGCTCCTCGGGCGCTGCCTCGGAGGCGGAGATGAACCCGGCGATCGTATCGGCGGTGGCCGGGAGCAGGAGCATCCCACCGACGATGGACGGCACGTCCTGGAGCCGGAACTGGAACCGGGTGACCACGCCGAAGTTGCCGCCCCCGCCCCGGATCGCCCAGAAGAGGTCGGGTTCGTGCTCGGCATCGACGCGTCGCATCTCGCCGTCCGCGGTCACGATCTCTGCCGCAAGCAGCGAGTCGATGGTCATGCCGTACTTGCGCGCGAGGTAGCCGATCCCACCGCCCAGCGTGATGCCTCCGAGCCCGACCGAGCCTGTATCGCCGAACCCGGTCGCCAGGCCATGAGCCGCGACCGCGGTCGTGTACTCCCCGGCGGTCAGGCCGGCGCCGGCCCACGCGGTGTGCCCTTCGACGTCGATGTCGAGGGCGCGGAGGTCGCGGACGTCGAGCACGATCCCGTCGTCCACCACGCCATGTGCGGCGCCGCTGTGACCGCCACCGCGAACGGCAAGCTCCAGCCCGGTGTCACGAGCGAGCGCGATCACGCGCGCGACGTCGGCGGTGTCGGCGACCCGAACGATCACCGCCGGACGGCGATCGATGCCACCGGTGACGACGGTCCTGGCGGCGTCATAGTCGGGATCCTCGGGGCCGATGACCCGGCCGGTCACCTCGGTCCGGAGCTGCGCGACTGACACCGCGGATGGCGATGGGGAGAGTTGCAAGACGTGCTCCTTTCGTCCGGCGGCATGGTCCGGCGATGCTCGGTGAAACCCCGTCCGTCCAGGGTTGACGGCGGGTTTCGGTAGCTCAGACGTCGATCGATGGGGGAACTCATCGGTCGGCGAGTCACGCCACGTGCGGGCGCTGCGGACCAAGGATACGGCGCCGCCGGCCGTTGACTGCCGGCCTGCCCGAAACGGACTGCGCCGCCCTTAGAGCCCTCGCGCGAGCAGGTAGTACAGGTCGTTCCAGCGGAGCCGTTCCCGGAACGACGTGAGCTCCGTCGTCTCGTCGATGACCAGGAACTCGATCCCGGACATCGCCGCGAAGTCCGCGAGATGTTCGGTCGTCACCGCGAACCCGAGGCTCGTGTGGTGGGACCCGCCGGCATGGATCCAGGCCGCGGCATTCGTTGCCAGGTCGGGCCGTGGTCGCCACATGGCCCGGGCCACGGGCAGCCGGGGCAGCGGCTGCAGCGGGGCCACCACGTCCACCACCGAGGCGAGCATCCGGAAGCGCTGGCCCATGTCCGTGATCGATGCGGCCACGGCGGGTCCGGGGTGGGCGTCGAAGACCAGGCGGACCGGATCGGCCTTGCCGCCGATCGACAGGGGATGGATCTCGAGCTTCGGCCTGCCCGCCGCGATCGATTCGCAGACTTCCAGCATGTGCGCCCCGAGCACCACGTCTCCGGTCTCGGCCAGGTGATACGTATAGTCCTCCATGAATGAGACGCCGCCGGGAAGCCCGGCGCTCATCACCTTCATCGCCCGGACCATGGCCGCGGTCTTCCAGTCCCCCTCCGCCCCGAACCCATATCCGTCGCGCATCAGGCGCTGGACGGCCAGGCCAGGCAGCTGGGTCAGGCCGTGGAGATCCTCGAACGTGTCAGTGAACGCGCCGAAGCCGCCGTCGGCGAGGAACGCCCGCAGGCCGACTTCGATGCGGGCCCCGTCACGTAGGGACTCGGCGCGGCCGCCGCCCGGCCGCAGGTCATCGACGACGTCGTACTCGTCGAGGTACGCCTCGATCAAGCGGTCGATCTCGGCGTCCGATGCGCCGTCGACGGCGGCGACCAGGTCGCCCACGCCATAGGCGTTGATGCCGAAGCCGAGCCGATGCTGGGCCTCGACCTTGTCGCCCTCAGTGACGGCAACCTCGCGCATGTTCTCGCCAAAGCGCGCGATCCTGAGGTGCTCCCAGTCATACCGCGCGCACGCCGCCCGAGCCCACGCCCCGATCCGCTCCTGGACCTGCGTGTCCCCCCAGTGGCCGACCACGACCTTGCGCTCGAGGCGCATCCGGGCGGCGATGAACCCGAATTCGCGATCGCCATGGGCGGCCTGGTTGAGGTTCATGAAGTCCATGTCGATCCCGTCCCACGGGATCTCCCGGTTGTACTGCGTATGCAGGTGGAGAAGTGGCCGCTGGAGCGCGCCGAGCCCGGCGATCCACATCTTGGCGGGTGAGAACGTGTGCATCCAGGCGATCAGGCCCACGCAGTTCGGTGAGGCGTTCGCCTCCATCACCAGTGCCCGGATCTCGTCCGACCCGGTCAGCACCGGCTTGATCACGACCTTGGTGGGGATCGCCGCCGCCGCATCCAGCGCGGCCGCGATCTCGGTCGAGTCCCGGGCCACGGTGGCGAGCGTGTCGGGCCCATAGAGATGCTGGCTGCCAGTGACGAACCAGACTTCGCTGGTGCTGAGATCGAGCACGACGGACTCCTTGGCGGGACGAATGTGCTTACTGGCCGTAGACGGTGGTGTAGCGGCGATGGAGCCGCTCGACGACGTCGTCGTCGAGGATGTCGGGCGTGCCGAGCTGGAGGGCGGCCCAGACGGTCGCGGCGATGTCCTCGACCATGACCGCGGCCTTGACGGCGGCCGCGGCCGACGGCCCGACGGTGAACACGCCATGGTTCTTGAGCAGGATCGCGGGCGAGCTTCCGATCCCCTCGACGACCAGCTGGCCGATCGAATCGTCGCCGATGAAGGCGAACCCGGCGCAGGGGATCGGGCCGCCGAACTCGTCGGCCTGCGCCGTTAGGTAGACCGGGATCGGACGGCCGACCGCGGCGAATGCCGTCGCAAAACGCGAATGGGTATGGACGACCCCGTTGACGTCGGGTCGGCGCCGGTAGACGTAGAGATGGCTGGCAGCATCCGACGACGGCTTGAGGTCGCCCTCGACCACGGCGCCATCAAGGTCCATCACGACCATCGAGGCCGCGGTGAGGTCCTCGTAGCGGACACCGGACGGCTTGATCGCGACCAGCCCCGTGTCGGGATCCCTGACGCTCACGTTGCCGCCGGTCCAGACCACCAGCTGGTGGCGCGGCAGTTCGGCATGGAGCCGGACCAGTTCCTCGCGCAACGGCTTGAGCCGCATGGTCATGCCTCCTGGGACGCCCCGGTTGTCTCCACGGCCTGGGCCCGAAGCCGCCGGAGCGTCTTCATCACGTCGTTCTCACCGCGACCGAAGTAGTCGTGGAGCCTCGTGTATTCGCGATGCAGGACGTCATAGACGGCCGCGTTCTCCGGGTTCGGCTCGTAGACCAGGTCCTTGAGGCGTGCCATCGCCCGGGCCGCGTCCTGGATCGACGCATGGCCGCCGGCGGCCGCCCCGGCCGCAACGGCCCCGAACATCGCCGAACCGAGCGCCGGCGTCTGGTCCGACGCGCTGAGCCGGAACGGGCGGCCCGTGACGTCGGCATAGATCTGCATGATCAGCGGGCTCTTCTCGGGCAGGCCTCCGCAGGCGACGATCTCGCGGACCGGGACACCATGCGCCTCGAACGTCTCGATGATCACGCGCGTGCCGTACGCCGTCGCCTCGATCAGGGCCCGATAGATCTCCTCGGGGACGGTGGCCAGCGTTGCGCCGATCAGCAGGCCGCCGAGCTCGGCATCCACCAGCACCGAGCGGTTGCCGTTCCACCAGTCGAGGGCAAGCAGCCCGGACTGGCCGACCCGAAGACGAGCCGCCTTCTCCTGGAGCAGCGCGTGCAGATCGAGGCCGCGGGCGCGCGCTTCGTCGCCGTACGCCGCGGGTACGGCGTGCTCGACGAACCAGCTGAAATGGTCGCCCACGCAGGACTGACCGGCCTCGTAGCCAAACAAGCCCGGGATGACGCCGTCCTCGACGAACCCGCACATGCCCGGAACCGCGTGCTCGCCCGGCGACAGGATGATGTGACAGGTCGACGTGCCCATGATCATGACCATTCGACCGGGCTCGACGACCGTGGACGCGGGGGCGGCGACGTGGGCGTCGACGTTGGCGATCGCCACCGCCGTCCCGGGTCGAAGCCCGGTCCAGGCGGCCGCTTCGTCGGAGATGCCGCCCGCCCGCTCGCCCATTGCTCGGATATCGCGCGTCATCTTCTCGTCGATCACGTCCGCCAGGCGGGAATCGAGCGCCGCGAAGTAGTCCCGACCCGGGAACCCGTCGCGCTTCGACCACATCGCCTTGTAGCCGGCGGTGCAGGCGTTGCGCGTCTCGGTGCCCGTCAGCCGCCAGACGACCCAGTCGGCCGCCTCGATCAGTCGGTCGGCGGCTCCGTACACCTCGGGGGCCTCGTCGAGGATCTGCAGGGCCTTCGAGAAGAACCACTCCGACGAGATCCGCCCGCCGTAGCGATCCAGCCAGGGCTGTCCGGTCGATCGTGCCGTCTCGTTGATCCGGTCCGCCTCGGGCTGCGCGGCATGATGCTTCCAGAGCTTGACCCAGGCATGCGGGTTGGCACGCAGCTCCGGCAGGAGGCACAGGGGCGTGCCGTCGGCGGTCGTTGGGAGCATTGTGCAGGCGGTGAAATCGATCCCGACGCCGATGACGTCGGCCGCGTCGACGCCGGTGGTCGCAAGCACGGCCGGAACGGCCTCCTTGAAGACCCGCAGGTAATCCTCGGGATCCTGGAGGGCCCAATCGGGCCCGAGGCGCACCTCGCGGTCGGCGAGTGGGAGGCGCTCGTCGATGACGCCGTGCGAGTATGGCGACACGGCCGTCGCGACCAGGCGGCCGTCGGCCACGTCCACGAGGACCGCACGGCCGGATTCGGTCCCGAAGTCGACGCCGATCGCGTAGCGGGTCACGGTTGCTCCCGGTCTTGGATGCGAATGCCGTTAGCGTTCCCGCTAACGTTCACGATGTAGAATAACCTATCAAAGACGCGATGCTTGGACAAGCCACCCGCGCAAGATGGGAGTCGGGACCATGCCCCGCCAGCACAGGGTCACGATCCGGGAAATCGCCCGCATGTGCGGTGTGTCCATGCAGACCGTATCGCGGGTGATCAACAACCGCCCGGATGTCTCGCCGGCTACCCGGCAGTCGATCGAGGCCGCGATCGCGGCCACGGGGTTCCAGCCGAGCGCCGTCGCACGAAGCCTCGTCCAGAGACGCTCGCAGACGCTCGGTGTCATCGCCACGAGGCTGGAGCTCTTTGGCGTTGCCCAGACCCTCAACGGCATCACCGCGGCAAGCCAGGGCGCCGATTACGCCTTGCTGCTCAAGGAGCTCGCCAACGATGACGTCGGCGGTGTCCCGGCAGCGATCGACTTCCTGGTGGCCCACCGGGTCGAGGGCCTCATCATCTTCAATCCACCGAACGTGGAGACCAGCGTTTCCGTGCTGCAGGCGAAGGTGCCCGCATCACGGCCGCCGATCGTGGTGCTCAAGTCCGAGCCGTCCAGCGTGTTCTCCACGATCTCGGTCGACAATTTTGGCGGCGCGCGGATGGCAACCGAGCACCTCCTTGCGCTCGGGTGCTCGCGGATCGGCCATATCGCCGGCCCGCCCAGCTGGCGGGAGGCGCGAGATCGTACCGACGGCTGGCGAACCGCGTTGGCCGACGCCGGCATCGAGCCCGGACCGATCGCCTCAGGCAACTGGTCGTCGGCCAGCGGCGAGACCGCGGCTCGCGAGCTCCTGGCCAGGGCGCCCGATCTGGACGGCATCTTCGTCGCCAATGACCAGATGGCCCTGGGACTATTCCACGTGGCGCACGAGCGCGGGATCGCCATCCCTGAGCAGATCGCCGTGGTCGGCTTCGACGGTCTCGACGAAGGCGCCCAGTTCACGCCGTCATTGACGACGATCGGCCAGCCGCTCCGCGAGCTGGGCAAGCTGGCGGTCCGCGAGCTGCTGTCGACGATCGACGCGGAGCCCGGTCACTCCGAGGTCCACGACCTGACCCTGGCCACTGAGCTGATCGTGCGCGACAGCGCCCCGATGGCCGATCCCGAATACGCCGAACGGGTGTCCACTGGCTAAATCTACGCGCACTCGCACGCGCGCGAGGGAGGCGCAAGGGCCCGGTGCTACCATCGCCGCCCAGACCATGACCGTCGTCCTCACCGGCCGCGACCTTCTGCGCGACGACGTCGTTCGGGTTGCGCGCGGCGGCGAGCGGGTCGAGCTGGCTTCCGCGGCCGCGGACCGCATGGCCACGGCACGGTCGGTCGTGGAGGAACGCCTCGCCGCCGGCGACCAGATCTACGGCAGCTCCACGGCGGCCGGCGTCCTGAAGCGAACGGGACTCGACACCGCGGAATCGGCGACTTACTCGAACCGCGTCGTTCGCCAGCACCTGGTGGGCCAGGGCGCCGATGCCCCGCCGGATGTGGTCCGCGCGACGATGATCCGTCTCGCCAACGGGTTCGCCTCCGGGTATCCGGGCGTTCGACCACTCCTCGCCCAACGCCTCATCGATGCCCTCAACGACGGAACGTCGCCGCGGATCCGGATCCTCGGATCGGTCGGCCAGTCCGATCTCGCCCAGATGGCCGACCTGGCCGCGGGCCTCTTCGACGGTGTGACCCTCGAACCGGGCGAGGGCCTCGCACTCGTGTCGAGCAACTCGTTCTCCAGCGGAGCGGCGACCCTGGCCGTGGACGACGCATGGACACTGCTTGCGACTGCGGAGGTTGCCGGCGCCCTGAGCCTCGAGGCGCTGGTTGCCAATCTCGACGGCCTCCATCCGGGGATCGAGGACGCCCACCCCCATCGAGGGCTGCGGACGAGCCTCGCCAACCTTCGGCGGCTGCTCGACGGCAGCGCGCTCCACACGCCCGGGACGGCGCGGGCCCTGCAGGACCCGCTCAGCTTCCGAACCCTGCCCCACCAGCTTGGCGCCTGCCGCGACGCGTTCGATCACACCGACACGCTGCTCGCCGTGGAGCTCAATGGCTCGCAGGGCAATCCCATCGTGCTCGTCGAGGAGCGTCGGGTGGTGCCAACGGCCAACTTCGAGTCGTTGCCGCTGTCCTCGGCGCTCGACTATCTGCGGATCGCGTTTGCGTCGCTCCTGGCGTCGTCTTCGGAGCGGAGCGTCAAGTTGCTCGAGTCGCCGTGGTCAGGGCTGCCGACGGGGCTGGCTTCGTCGGGTGACCCCGGCGATCCCGGCCTGTCGTATCTCGGGATCGCCGCGCAATCGATGGCGGCGGAGGCCCGCCTGCTTGCGGCACCCGTCTCGTTCGAGCTGGTCTCGACCGCGCACGCAGAGGGCATCGAGGACCGAATGAGCCTCGCCCCGCTCGCCGGGCGGCGGCTCGCGGAGATGACCCTCCTCGGGGCGAGGGTCGTCGCAATCGAGCTCGCCGTGGCGACGCAGGCCATCGACCTGCGGGCATTGCCGGCGCGCGGCGTCGGGACGGAGATCGCCGCTGCGACCGTTCGCCGGCACGTTCCGTTCCTGGCTCGAGATGCGACGGTTCCCGACCTCGAATCGCTCGTGGACGCGGTGCGACGGCGAGCGTTCAGTCGTTCGGATCCATCACCGGCAGGTCCCGACGCGACGTACATCGATCGTTGACGATCGCGGCACGGAGCCGCGCGGCACGGGCCGCAGGGCCGGTCCTGCTATGGTGCCGAGGTGGTAGTCGACCTCCTGGTTCCGGAACGATTCGGCATCGAACCGGACCCGCAACCGATCGTCGCGCGCTGGCTCGGCCGGGTCGGCTATCGCGACGGCCATGCCCTGCAGAAGCAGCTTGTCGACGACCGCGTCGCCGGCCGGATCGCGGACCAGCTGCTTCTCCTCGAACACGACGCCGTCCTGACGCTCGGGAGACGGTCGGACCCGGCCCACATCCTGGCGTCGCCGGATGAGCTTGCCGAGCGCGGCATCGAGATCGTCAGGGTCGAACGCGGCGGCGAGGTCACCTACCACGGTCCGGGGCAGCTGGTGGCCTATCCGATCGTCGCCCTGGCCCGACGCGGGATGCTGATCCGGCCCTTTGTGCGAGCCCTCGAATCGGCGCTCGTCGAAACGTGTTCGGCCCATGGTGTCCGGGCCGAGCGTCGCGACGGCCACCCCGGGTGCTGGTGCGATGCGGCCGGATCGGCGCCGCGCAAGATCGGTGCACTGGGACTGCGCGTGGAACGTGGCGTGACCTATCACGGCATCGCCCTGAACGTGACCGCCGACCTGCGCGATTTCGAGCTGATCGACCCGTGCGGCATGCCGGGGGTTCGATCGACCTCGATCGCGGCCGAACTCGGCGACGCTGGTGCGGCGCCGACCACCATGTCCGTCGAGCACGCCGGCTCCGTCTTTGCCCGCGCGTTCGCAGACGCGATCCGCGCCACGCTCGAGGTTGGCTGAGCCATGGCCGCCGGGCTGTTCGAGCTGCGCAAGGATCCGATCACGGGTTGGTGGGTGGCGACCGTCGTCGATCGGGCCTTCGATCGCGATCGGTTCGCGCGGGCCGCGGCCCCGGTCGACGATCGCGTCTTTGGCTGCGCCAACTGCTCAACGCCCGAGGGTGGCGGCGTGCGGGTGCGGATGCTCAAGGACTTCGCCTTCCACGTCGTCGGCACGGGCGAGGACGCGCGCGAGCTCGATCGCGGGATCGCGCAGGTCGCCCTCACCGAGGCCCGTGCCACCGGCAGCTGGCGGACGATCCTGGCGCCACCCCGGGAGCACCGGGCCCTCCACGCGGTGGGCAATGACCTGATCGAGGCGATGCTCGGCGAGGCCCGCGATGCCGTCGCCGCGGCCCGTGCCACCGGCCAGACCGACTACCTGCAGGTCGTCCAGAACTGGGGAGCCCAGGCTGGTGCCCGGACCAACCACCTGTGTCTCGACCTGTACGACCTGCCGCAGATCCCGCACCGGGTCGCCGAGGAGCTGGGGGGCGCTGCGCGGTTCGTGATCCGCGAAGGCGAATGCCCGTTCTGCCGCCTCGTCCGGGAGGAGGTCCGGCACGCCGACCGGCTGGTCTGGGAGGACGCGTCCAGCGTCGCCTTTGCGCCGTACGCCTCGCGCTCGGCGTTCGAGGTGTGGATCGTTCCGCGGGCGCACCAGGCCGACTTCGGGCGGGCGAGCCAGCAGGACGTCGAGGCCACGGCCGAGGCGCTCCGCCAGGTCTTCGCCCGGCTGTCCAGCAGCCTGGACGCCCCCCCCTACAACCTCGTCCTGCACAGCGCGCCACTTCGCGAACAGGTCGATGCGACCTATCACTGGCACTGGGAGATCCACCCGCGGCTCCGCGAGATCGCCGGGCTCGAGCTCGGGACCGGGCTGCCGGTCAACCCGGTATCACCCGAGGACGCGGTCGAGGAACTCCTGTCCGATGTTGAGCTGACGGGCGGTGGCACGGGTTGAGCTGCAGCCGGCCCGCGGTCGTCGTGCGTCACAAGCCGGCGATTCGCATCGTCTTTGGGCCAACGAGCGCGCGCCGTCCTCTCGCGACCGTGCTCGGTACCAACACCCGCCCGGAGAACCTGTGGTCGCCGAACTGTCATTCGCTGATCTTCGCGAAACCCTCGGCCGCCCAGTCCACCGTCCGCGAGGTGTCGCCATGAGCGACGTCTGGGATCGCGATGAGGCCGCGATCTTCGTCGAGGTGCTCTTTGGCCGGCACCACACCGAGATCTACGCCTACCTGCTGCGGATGCTTCGTGAACCGGAGCTGGCCGCCGACCTGACCCAGGACGCGTTCGTCAAGGCGTATCGCAACTACGAAACGCTCGAGAAGCCGGAGAACGCCCGGGCCTGGCTCTACCAGATTGCGCACCGCGTGGCCCTCGACGAGATCAGGCGACGCAAGATCATCCGCTTCCTGCCGTGGACCGGCGAGTCGCCCGGTTCCGCGCCCTCGGCGGAGCGTCTGGTCATGGATGCGCACATGTCCGGCGACATGCAGCGCGCGCTCGCGCGCATCCCGGAACGCCAGCGGGCGGCGCTCCTCCTCGCCGAGCTGCACGACCTCACCGGGCTCGAGCTGGCCGCGGCGCTCGGCGTCAGCCACGTCGCGGCCCGGGCGCTGCTCACACGGGCGCGCGAGAGCCTTCGCCAGGCGCTCGCCGCCGAACGCGCGGCCGAGGCGTCCGCGGCGACCCCATCGGAGGAAACGCGATGAGCCCGCGTGGCCGGATCGGGCGGTTCGGGCGGGTGCGTCGGCGTCCCGACCACTGGTCGTCGCCGCACGAACGGGCCCGGCTTCGCGCGGCCGAGCGGCTGGACGCGCCGCTCGCGGCCAGCGAGACCGCCTGGCTGGACGCGCATCTCGCCGCATGCGAGGCCTGTCGCTCGATCGCCGACGCCTACGCGGCCGATCGCCTGCTCCTGCGGCAGCTCCGCGAGGAGACCACCGAACCGCCACGCGACCTGTGGGCCCGGACGGCCGCCGACATCGAGCGCGAGGGTGCCGCCCATCAACCCGCTCGCCGTCCGGCCCGCGCGCGACGCGGGACCTCGCTCCCCGCGTTGAGCGCGCTGTCCGGCCTCGCCGTGGTGGGCGTGGTGGTCGTGGCGACGGCTATCTCGAGCGGCCTGCTCGGGCCCACTGGGCGCGGCGACGTTGCTCCGAGCCCGTCGATTGCGTTGGCCAGCCTGGGGATCCCGCCACAATCGCCGGCCATCGCCGTCGGGGCAGGCAAGGTCCATTGGCTGGGGGCCGCCGACGACGGCGCGTTCGCCTACAACGTCGCCGACATCGATGTCGTCTGTCCGATCGATCGGCAGCCGGACTGCCCGCAGCTTGTCGACGGCAACGCCAAGCGGGTGACACTCACGGCGACACCCAAGTTCGTGTTCCAGTCGCCGATCGACGACCAGGCCGTGGTCATGGGCACCGACGCCACGGGTGCCGACGCCGTCATCGTCGTCGCGCTGCCGACACCCGATCCGACCCCCGTGGCCTCGATCGGGACAGATCCGGGCGCCTCGACTGAACCGTCGGACGTGCCGACACCCTCGCCGGCTCCCACGCCGACCCCAACGTCCGGCGCGACGCCACTCGTCGAGTTGCCGAGCGACCTGCCGAGTGTCACGCCATTGGACCTGGCCTCGGCTGATCCCCTACCCAGCGAAGGAACGGCGATCGCGATCATCACCGACGTGACGGTGGTCGGCCGGAGCGCTTCCTACTCACCGGACGGGATGTGGTTTGCCTTCAGCGCGCGACCGGCAGATGGGTCGGCTGGGCCGGACATCTACGTCTGGCACGTCGGCGACCTGCAGGCCCGGGCCATCACGACCGATCACGCCAGCGTCTTTGGCTCGTGGGTCGGCGGCAATGTGCTTGGCAGTCGGGTAATCGTGGCGTCGCCAGGGTCGCCGGACGAGAGCCCTCCCCTCGAGAGCCCGGGTTCCGAGCCGACGCACGAGGTTCCGCCCGTGGTCGAGCCCCCGCCGTCCGCCGAGGCGCCCGTGTCCGTTCCGCCGGGCCCGTCCGAGGCGCCGACACCCGTCCCCGAGCTGGTGCCACAGGCGTTTCTCGTCGATCCATGGACGAGCATGGAGATCGCCCTGATCGACCCCGAGTGGCAGCCGGTGGTCGATCCGACCGGGTTGGCCGTCGTCGCCTGGCAGGGGACCGTCCTCGTTGGCAGTGACGGGCTGACCGCCTCGCCGGCCACCGGCAACCTGGTGGTCCATCCGTTCCACGGCCCGCTCGTGTCCGAGGATCCACTGGCCTCGCCGTCGCTGGATCCGTCGCTGGATCCGTCGCTGGAACCGTCACTGACGCCCTCGCCCGAGGTCTCCGTCTCCGTGTCCGTCTCGCCCTCGGTTGACGTCACGGCTTCGGCGTCACCCGAGGTCATGCGCGATTTCCCGTCGCAGATCGTGGCGGCCGGTCCGATCGCCGACTTCGATGCCCGCTGGGATGAAACCGGCTCGTGGCTGGCGATCTGGATCGCGGATCCGGTCGATCCCGGCCTTGGGCGCCTGAGCCTCCTGCGGTTCGATCCGCTGACCGGCCTCATCGATCGACCCGAAGGCGCGCCACAGGACGTGACGGCACTCCCCGGCTTCTCGATCGGGTACGGTCGCCTGGCCTGGGCGAGCCCGCCTGGCCAGGGCGGCGAAGGGAGCCGGATCCAGATCGCGGCCTGGACCGACGACCAGGTCGGCGCGATCGAGAGCATCCCGGTCGAAGGCGCCATCGTCGTCCAATAGCCGGCTGCGCAGGAGCGGCCGATCGAGGCGTCGCCGCCTCCGCGCGCTCGCTCACGCACTTTGGAGTGTGCTCGCTCCCATGCTCAGCAGGCTCCTTTCGCTCGGCGCGCCCTGCGCAGCCGGCGATTACGTGTCACCACGCGTGCCAGTACGTGCGACAGCGGCGTGCAGCGCCGGGTGATCCGTCGTAAAGTCAGTGGTCTCGTGCGGCCAATCAGGTTGGTCGTAGGGTCGGTGCTCATCGCCGCCCTCGCCCTGGTCGCGCTTCCGGGTCTCGCCGGTTCACGGGCCCCCAGCCCGCTCGAACCCCTTCCCGCCAGCGCATTCCAGCCGCTCTCGGTCTCAGCGAACAGTGCGCGATCGACGGTCCAGATCGATCCGCTGGACGCTGCCTACGATTCGGCGGGTGTCGTCGCATCGGACGCGTCCTTCATCGAGCCGGGCGAGGCGCCGCAGACGGGACCAACGGCTCGGGCCAGCCTGAATCAACCCGAATCCCGAGCCGCGTCGGTCCGCAAGCCGCCGCGCTACACGATCACCGGGATCGCCACGTTCTACGACCACGGCACGACGGCAATGCGCCTGCCGCGCGGTACGGTCGTGATCGTCTGTGGCAACGGCGGTTGCGTGGAGCGCGTGGTCAACGACTACGGGCCGATCAAGCCGTCGCGGATCGTGGACCTGTATCGGCCCGACTTCTTCGACATCTGCGGCTGTGCCTGGTGGTCCGGCACGACGACGGTGACCGTCTCCGTCTACTGACCCCGCCCGACCCGGCGCGGTATCCTGTGGCTCGACCCTTCGACCACGGTCCAGTGAGGCCGCAAGGGAGGCCCAGAGAGGCCGGGAAGGAGCGATGAGCGGCCGCCAGATCATGACCGCGGACGAGATCCGCCGGGCGACGACGCGCCTCTCCCACGAGATCGTCGAAAAGCAGGCGGGCACGGCCGGTCTCGTCCTCATCGGCATCCAGCGCCGCGGCGTCCCGCTCGCCCGCCGGATCGCTGCCGCCATCCTCGAGCACGAGGGCGCCGATATCCCGGTTGGTGCGCTGGACATCACGTTCTACCGCGACGATCTCTCGATGGTTGCCCAGCAGCCGGTAGTCAAGGGCACGGAGCTGCCGTCGGCGATCGACGGCCACACGATCGTCCTCGTCGACGACGTGCTCTACACGGGCCGGACGATCCGCGCGGCGATGGACGCCCTGGTGGACTTCGGGCGGCCGCAGGCAATCAGGCTGGCCGTGCTGGTCGACCGCGGCCACCGCGAGCTGCCGATCCGGGCCGACCACGTCGGCAAGAACGTCCCGACCTCGCGGGAGGAGATCGTGCGCGTCCATCTCGAGGAGATCGACGGCGCCGACGAGGTCGAGATCGAGCGCCTCGTCGCGGCCACGGCGGCCGAGCCGGTCGGGTGAGCCTGGTGGCCGAGCCGGCGGGCGGATCCGTGGAGGTCCCGTCGGTCGACGCCGCACCCGAGAGCCAGGCCGTCGCCTGGCGGCATCGACACCTCCTCGACGTCGACCGCCTGTCGGGCGCTGAGCTGGAGCTCGTGATGCGCACGACCGACGCGATGCGCGAAGTGCTGGCTCGGCCGATCGCCAAGGTCCCGGCCCTGCGCGGTCGCCAGGTCACGATCCTGTTCTACGAGGCGTCCACGCGGACTCGCGTCTCGTTCGAGGTGGCCGCCAAGAACCTCTCTGCGGACGTCGTCAACATCGCGGCCGCGAGTTCGTCGGTCGCGAAGGGCGAGTCCCTGGTCGACACCGTCCGCACGGTCGAGGCGCTGGGCGCCGACATGCTGGTGATCCGTCACGCCGTGTCCGGTGCGCCATATCTCGCCGCGGAGGTGTTCGGCGGGTCCGTCCTCAATGGCGGCGACGGTTGGCATGCTCACCCGACCCAGGCGTTGCTGGATCTCTACACGATGCGGGAACGGCTGGGTGGCGGCGCGCCGGCCGGGGGCCAGGCGGCCGACCAACCAGCCGGCGGCCAGAGCGTGGACGGGCTCCTCGCCGGACGCAAGGTCGTGATCCTCGGGGACGTGCTCCACTCGCGGGTGGCGCGCTCGAACATCTGGACGTTGACCGCCGCCGGTGCAGACCTGTGGCTGTGCGGTCCGCCGACGCTGCTGCGCGGGTTCGAGGCGTGGGCCGGTCGTGGCGCGGCCGCCGGGCGGCGGTTCCATGTCACCAGCTCGATCGATGAAGCGCTTCGTGATGCCGACGTCGTGATGACCCTCCGGATCCAGCGCGAGCGGATGTCGGCGGGTTTGCTCCCGTCGTTGCGCGAGTACGCGGCGCGGTACGGGCTGACCCGCGAGCGCCTGGCGATGGCCCGGCCCGGAGCCCTGGTGATGCACCCGGGTCCGATGAACGAGGGCGTCGAGATCGCGCCCGACGTTGCCGCCGGGGTGCAGTCGGTCATCACCGACCAGGTCACGAACGGCGTCGCGGTGCGGATGGCCGTCCTGTACCTGCTGGCCGGAACGCGGGCACCCGCGTGAGCGCCGCGGCGCTCGATCTCGAGATCAGCCGGGCCTGGCTCGTGGACCCTGCCATTGGCCGCGAGGGCGCGGGCGAGATCGTCGTGCGCGGCGGTGTGCTCGAGGCCGTGACCTGGCTCGATGGCGCCGAGGCGGATGGGATCGGGCCTGACGGCGTCGTGGTGGCGCCAGGGTTTATCGACCTGCATGTGCACCTCCGGGAGCCAGGCAACGAGGACGCCGAGACGGTGGCCACCGGCCTTGCCGCGGCGGCACACGGAGGCTTCACCACGGTCTGCTCGATGCCCAACACCGAACCGGCGCTCGACGAGCCGAGCGTGCTGACGCGGATCCGCCTGGCCGCCGCGGCCTCGGGATCACCGATCGAGCTCCTCGCCCACGGCGCGGTGACCGCCGGGCGGGCTGGAGAGCGGCTGGCGGCCCTGGGCGAACTGGCCGACGCGGGCGTCGTCGGGTTCTCGGACGATGGCCTGCCCACCCGGTCCGCGCCGATCCTTCGCGCCGCCCTGGCGTACGCCGGCGCGCTCGGGCTGCCGATCTTCGAGCACGCCGAGGACGCATCACTGACCGAGGGTGCCGAGGCAAACGAGGGCTACGTCTCGACCGTGCTCGGGCTCCGTGGCTGGCCCGTGGCGGCCGAGTTCGCGGCGGTCTCGCGGGCGCTTGCCCTCCTCGCCGATGCTCGGACGGATGTGCCCGGTGCACGGCTCCACCTGACCCATGTCTCGACCGGTGTCTCCCTCGACCTCATCCGCCTGGCCAAGGGGCGCGGGCTCCCGGTCACCTGCGACGTGACGCCCCATCACATCGCGTTCAGTGACGAATGGGTGGCCGGCGCGCGCCGGTGGGCGTGGGACGCGATCGATGAACACGGCTTCGCGCGCGACCCCTGGTCGGACGGGGCGCTCGTGGCGGCGCCGTATGCGTCGTCGGTGCGCGTCAACCCACCGTTGCGCTGCGCGGAAGACGCCGTCGCCTGTCTGGCCGCGCTGGCCGACGGCACCGCCGATGCGGTCGCCACGGATCACGCGCCGCATCGGGAGGTCGACAAGAACGTCGAGTTCGGTACGGCTGTCAACGGGATCAGCGGTCTCGAAACGGCCCTCGGCGTGCTGCTCGCGGCCGTCGATGCCGGCCGGTTGCCACTGCTCCGGGCGATCGAGGCGCTGACCACCGGGCCCGCGGCGGTGCTCGGGAGCCGGATGCGGCGGGGCTCTGTCGGCCTGGTGGAGGGCGTGCCGGCCGACCTCGTCGTCTTCGATCGCTCCGATCCCTGGGCGGTGACCGCGGAGGGTCTTGCGTCGCGTGGCAAGAACACGCCGCTCCTCGGGATGGACTTGCCCGGCCGAGTGCTGATGACCCTGGCCGGTGGCCGGCTCGCCTACGAGGCGCCGGACTCGTAACGTCGCCCGGCGCTCGAGGGTGCGGTCGGGTGGGTCGGCCCACGTGAAGCCGTGGCCGCTACCATCATTCGATGCCGATTTCGTCCCTCAATCCCGACTTCGAGAGGCGTTCGTTCTGGCAGGCGACCATGCCCGATCTGCCGGATCGGTCCGCGCGGCCGTTGCCCGATTCGACCGACGTGGTGGTGATCGGAGGCGGCTACGCGGGCATCAACGCGGCCCGCGAGCTGGCTCGGCGGGGCGTCGCGGTCAGCCTCGTCGAAGCGGAGACGCTCGGGTTCGGCGCCTCGACGCGAAACGGCGGGATCGTGCACCCGGGCTACAAGTGGGGCCCGCGGGAGCTTGTCGGCAGATATGGCGAGGCGACCGGTCATGCGCTCTACCAGGAGACGCTCGACGGCTACGAGACGGTCAAGCGGCTGATCGCGGACGAGTCGATCGACTGCGATTTCCGCGAGGTCGGCCATCTCGAGCTGGCCTACGCCCCGTCGCACGTGCGCGATCTCGAACATGCCCGCGAGAGCCTCGCCTCGATGGGCGTCGAGTCGGCGATCGTCCCGCGCGAGCGGATCCGCGACGAGATCGGTTCCGATGCGTACTTTGGTGCACTCGTGGTCCCCGGCAGCGGGCTGCTCCACCCGGGTCGCTACTTCACCGGGTTGGTGAGCGCGGCGGAGCGCGCCGGCGCCGACCTGCACGAGGGCGCCCGGGCGCGGGTGATCCGGCGCCAGGCCGACGGCCGGTTCGTGGTCGAAACCGAACGTGGGGCGATCCTGGCCCGCGACGTGTTCGTTGCGACGAACGGCTACACCGATGGGGTCGTGCCCTCGCTGCGGCGGCGGATCATCCCGATCGGCAGCTACATCATCGCGAGCGAGCCACTCCCCGAGGAGCTGGCACGCGAGATGTCCCCGAACGGCCGCTCGTTCTTCGACACCAAGAACTTCCTCTACTACTGGCACGTCTCGGCGGATCGTCGGATGGTGTTTGGCGGGCGAGCCAGCTTCATGCCGACCTCGATCGAGCGCACGGCCGCCATCCTTCACAGGGGCCTGCTCGAGGTCCACCCGCAACTGGCCGGCTACCGGATCGCCTACGCGTGGGGCGGAAATGTCGGCTTCACGCTCGACCGGATGCCGCACGTTGGGCGGACCGCGCAGGGCGTCGCCTACGCGATGGGCTGTTGCGGGACGGGCGTCGCGTTGATGACCCACCTGGGCACGAAGGCCGGCGAGTGGCTGGCTGGTGGTGAAGCGCCCGTGCTCGCCAGGCTCAAGTTCCCGCTGGTCCCGGCACCGTATGAGGGCCGGCCGTGGTTCCTGCCGTTCGCGGGCGAGTGGTTCCGGCTCAAGGACCGGATGGCGGCCCGATCTCGTTCGTCATCCGGCCCACGCCCCTCATGAGGGTCGGGTTCCGGACATCGCCGCAGGATGTCAGCTGGCAACAGCTCGAAGAGGCCTGGGCCGAGGCCGGCCGGCACGACGTCTTCGACTCGGCCTGGATGAACGACCACCTTGGCCTGCCCGGCCGTGATCGAGGCGGGTCGAGCTTCGAGCCACTCACGTCGCTTGCGGCGCTCGCCCATCACGTGCCGGGCAAGACGATCGGGCAGACGGTGTTGTCAGCGACGTTCCGCCACCCGGCCATCCTGGCCCGGCAGGCGTTGACCCTCGACCACATCACCGGCGGTCGCTACGTGCTGGGCCTTGGCGCCGGGTGGCACGAATGGGAGCACAACGCCTTCGGGATCGAGCTCCCAACGATCGGCGAGCGTCTCACCCGGCTCGAGGCACAGGTCCGGATCATCCGGGCGCTCTTCAGCGAGGCCGCCCGGGCGGAGCCCGGGGTACGGCTCGAGGCACCGCCGTACCGGCTCGACGGCGCCACCCAGGAGCCGCCGCCGATCCATGCGGGCGGGCCCGCGATCTGGCTCGGCGGCCAGGGTCCGCGGGGCCTGCGTATCGCCGCGCGGATCGCGGACGGCTGGAACTACGCCTCGAACCTGGACGGCACGCTGGACGGGTTCGTCGAACGTCGGGACATCGTCCTGCGCGAATGCGAGGCGATCGGCCGCAATCCAGAGGAGCTCGAGCTCTCCGTCCAGGTGGTCATCCCGTCGGACGGCGAGCCACGCCGTGCCGCGATTCAGGCCGCGATCGCCTACGGCCGGGCCGGCGCCGCCCACATCCTGCTCACCACGCCCGGCCGCGAGGGTGCGACGGGGATCCGCCGGCTGGCGACCGA
>JBBEBJ010000149.1:0-2910 GCA_040882425.1 Chloroflexota bacterium
GGGACGCCGCAGAGGGGGACGCCGCAGAGGGGGACGCCGCAGAGGGGGACGCCGCTCGCGGCTGGACATCCACCCGGTGGTGGTCGCCGAACGAGCCTACCGTCAGCGCCGCTTCCGCCAGTCGGCGAGGACCTCCCGTGCGGCGTTCTGCCCGTTCTGGCCCGTGACGCCGCCCCCGGGGTGGGCGCCGGCACCCGCAAGATAGAGACCGTCGAGGCCCAGCCGGTAGCGGGCGTGCCCGAGCAACGGGCGCCACAGGTAGAACTGGTCGAGGCCGTGCTCGCCGTGCATCGGGTGCCCACCCGGGAGCCCGTAGTCGCGTTCGAGGTCGGGCGGCGTCAGCACCTGCCTCGCCACGACGGATGCGGCGAGACCGGGCGCGTACTCGTCGAGCGTCCTGACCACGAGGTCGCCGAACGGCTCGCGCCGCTCGTCCCACGTGCCCTCGCGCAGCGCATACGGCGTCGACTGCACGATGACGCTCATGACGTGCATGCCGGGCGCCGCACCGTCGACCAGCGATGGGTCGGCGAGCGATGGGATCGTTGCCTCCATCACCGGGCTGTCGGACGGCCGACCGAACTTGGCGGCATCGTGGGCGCGCTCGAGGTGATCGATGCCGGGCGTGATCAGGATCCGGCCACGGACCAGGCGGTCGTCGCCCCCGGCGGCCGTGAACCGTGGCACGCCCGACAGGACCAGGTTGACCTTGGAGACCGTCCCGGGCGTCCGGATGTTGCCGGCTCGCCAGAGCAGGCTCGGGCCGACGGCGACTGGATCGGCGAGGCGGGTCAGGACCTGTTTCGGATCGATGCCCGCGACGATCGCGGCCGCGGCGAGTTCCTCACCGTCGGCCAGAACGACCCCGGTCGCCCGGCCGTCGTGCGAAGTGATCGAACCGACCTCGACGCCGGTCCGGATCTCGACGCCCGCCGAGCGCGCGGCCGCCTCCAGCGCGGAGCCGAGGGCACCCGGCCCGCCCCGGGCGAAGACCGTCTGGCCGGCCGCTCCCCCGTCATTGCCGGCCGAGTCGGCGAGCAGGACGGCCGTGGTCCCGGCCGACCACGGCCCCATCGCGGTGTATTGAATGCCGCGCCACGCGAGCGCGGCCTGGAGTGCATCGGCCTCGAACCACTCGGCGACGAAGTCCGCGACGGCCATGGGCAACACGCGCGTGATCGTCCGGCTGTCCCGTTTGCCCAGCCCGCGAAACGCGCGCCCGAGCTGGATGCCGGCGATCGCGTCGCCGAGGCCCGGGGCATCGATGTCCGGCGGAGTTCGCGCGGCGATCTCGGCGAGGAAGGCGCCAAGGGAGCGGACCAGCCGATCGAACCCGACATAGCCCTCGGCGTCGGAGGCGGATCGCTCGCGAAGACCCGTGGCGGTCCGGGCAATGTCGGACCAGAGCACGACCGACCCCCCGTCCAGGCCGGGCGCAAAGGCACGCACATCGGGCCCGACCAGCGACAGGCCGTGGCGCTTGAGGCCGAGCTCGCGGACAACCGACGGTCGCAGTCGACCCACGGTGTGGGCGAGGGTCGGGACCCGGGCGCCCGGCGCGAGTTCCGAGGTCGCAGCCGCCCCACCGACCGTCTCACGCCGCTCCAGGACCACCGTCCGGAGGCCAGCCCGGCCGAGATAGGCGGCCGCGACGAGCCCGTTGTGGCCGCCGCCGATGACGATCGCGTCGTACCCGTTCGTGGTCATCGGTCAGGCCGCCCGCCGGCCGCGTGCACGGAGGACCTCGAGCGCCGCGATCCGTCCGTTCGCCCCCATGATCCCGCCGCCGGGATGGGTGGCCGACCCGCACAACCAGAGGTCGCGCACCGGCGTCCGGAACCGTGCGTAGCCGGGAACCGGCCGGTTGAAGAAGAGCTGCTCCAGGCTGAGCTCCCCCTGGAAGATGTTGCCTTCGGAGAGCCCGGTCGTGCGTTCGATGTCGAGCGGGGTCTGGACGTCGCGGTACAGGATGATGTCGCGGATGTTCGGGGCGAACTCGGCGATCCGATCGACCACCGCATCGCCAAAGGCCTCGCGCTGGTCGTCCCAGGTCCCGAGCCCCGTGGCGAGCTTGTACGGCGCGTACTGGACGAAGCAGCTGATGACGTGTTTGCCAGGGGGCGCCATCGTCGGATCCACGAGGGTCGGGATGATCATGTCGATGTACGGCCGGCGGCTGAACCGCCCGTACTTCGCGTCGTCGTAGGCCGTCTCCATCTCGTCGATCGACGGGCTGAAGCTCATGGCGCCGCGGAGGTGCTCGCCTTCGCCGGGAAGACAGCTGAACTCGGGCAGACGGTCGACGGCCAGGTTGACCTTGCCGGACGAACCCCGGAACTTGAACCGACGAACCTCCTCCTCGAAGGACGGATCGAGCGTGCCCGGTTCGAGCAGGTCGATGAAGGTCCGACGCGAATCGAGCGAGCTCAGGATCGACGTGGCGCGGATCTCCTCACCGGACTCGAGCGCGACGCCCGTCGCGCGGCCATCGGCCACGAGGATCCGGGCGACACGCGCCTCGGTACGGATCTCGGCGCCAAAGGCCCGGGCCGCATCGCCGATCGCATTGCTGACCCCGCCGGTTCCGCCCTTGGGGATACCCCAGGCCCGGAACGCCCCGTCGATCTCCCCCATGTAGTGGTGGAGCAGCACGTACGCCGTGCCCGGGCTCTTGACACCCTGGTAGGTCCCGATGATGCCCGATGCGGCCATCGTCGCCTTGAGCGGAACCGTTTCGAACCATTGGTCGAGGAAGTCCGAGGCACTCATCGTCATCAGCTGGATGAAGACCGCCCGCTGGCGCTCCGGGAGCTGCTGGAACCGGCGGGCGAGCCCGGCCAGGGGCAACAGGGGTCGTGGGTCGAGGCTCGTGGGGTCCGGCGGGGTCATCGCCAGGATCGGCTTGATGAA
>JBBEBJ010000150.1:0-2904 GCA_040882425.1 Chloroflexota bacterium
AACCTACGACCAAGCGGTTAACAGCCGCCCGCTCTACCACTGAGCTACGCCGGAGCGAGGACGCAGGGGCCCGAGCGAGAGCCGGGAACCGCGAGCGTCGGGGCGTCGGTGTCGGCGCCGCGCGAAGGATAGCACGAGGCGGCCCGGCATCCCCCTTCGTGGTTGATACCGTCGGATGCTGGCACGTCGGGCATACTCAAGCCGTGGCTGCCATTTCCCCGATCGTCTCGCCCGCGGAGCTGTCCAGGCGTCTCGGCGACCTTGGGCTTCGTGTCGTCGACGTCCGCTGGGTACTCGGTAACCCGGGCGCCGGGCGCGAGGCGTACGACGCAGGCCACATCCCACGGGCAGTTTTCCTCGACATGGACACGGACCTGGTCGCGAGCAGTGGGCCCGGCCGGCACCCGCTCCCCTCCCCTGGCGACCTGGGTCTGCGGCTCGAGGCCGCCGGGATCGGGTCCGAACACGCGGTCGTGGCCTACGACGACGTCGGCGGCTGGGTCGCCGCGCGGCTGTGGTGGATGCTCGACGATCTCGGGCACGAGCGAGTCTCCGTGCTCGACGGCGGGTTCCCGGCGTGGGTAGCCGAAGGCCTGCCCGTGACGCGCGAGCTCCCTCGGATCGCCCCGGCGCGGCTCGAGCTCGCCGATCGATGGACAAGGACGATCGATCGAGCCGGTGTCGCCGCAGGGCTCGGGGGCAGGGTCCTGCTCGATGCTCGCGGCGGTCCACGGTACCGGGGTGAGACCGAACCGATCGATGCCGTCCCCGGGCACATCCCGACCGCCCGGCACGCACCCGTCGAGGGCAATCTCGGGCCGGACGGGCGAATCCTCGATGCCGCCGATCTCGCCGCCCGGTTTCGTGGCCTTGGGGCGGACGGCACCGAGGGCACGGTCGTGACCTCGTGCGGGAGCGGGATCGCCGCGTGCTTCAACAGCCTGGCCATGCGCGTCGCCGGATTGCCGGATCCCCTGCTCTACCCTGGCTCGTATAGCGACTGGACTCGAGCCGGCATGCCGATCGCGGTCGGACCGGAGCCGGGCGAGCCACCCCCGGACCTGGAGGCAGCCCGACCCGAGGCGGGCGGACCGACCTCCGCCAAGTGAGCGCGACGGTCCAACGGTTCTCGGTGCTCGCGTTCCTCTATCTCGTCACCAACGCGCGCGTCGGGTCCGGCGAGAACCGACGGCGGGTGCAGCGGGTCATGGCACGTGCCGAGCGGGAGGCCGTGACCGCGGTCCTCGAGCGTCTTCCCGCCACCGTCGAGGCGTGGAGCGACGGCCTCGCCACACTCGAGCCGATGCACATCGTCGAGGTCCGGCGCCCGCTGAATACCCTGTCGTCGAGCGGAGAGGGTCGCTGGTGGGCGGGGCCTCGCGACACGCGCGAGGAGTTGCTCGAGCTCGCCGGCGATCGACCATACGACTCGGTGATCGTCCTCTGGCCGTCAGCGCCGGACCTCCCGCTGTGTGGGTGGGGCTGCACGATCGGGCCGTCTGACGCCACCCTTGGTGCCGGGTTCACCTCGATCGCCTCGGACCATTGGCCGATGCCCGCCACGGATCCGAACCCCGAACAGGGCTACGTCCACGAGTGGCTCCACCAGGTGGAGGCGGTGTACCGGGCCCTGGGCATCGGCGAGGATGAGCTGCCGGGTCTCCATGCCGCCGGGGACTTCACGTCGCTCCGACCGGCATCGGAGCCGCCGTTCGGCCACTCGTATGCCGAATTCCACGACGGGGTGCCGGGCCTCGCCGCCGCCCGTACGTGGGCGCCGTGGTACCGGGACTGGATGACCGGCCGGCTGCGCCCGGTGTCCGGAGGGTCATCCGATTCGGTGCTCGGGCTGACACCAGATCGATGGGCCCGCCGATCAACCAGCGGGGCGCGATAAGTCCGCGGTGAGCGGAGCGATCGATGCTCCGCGCGTGGGAACGAAGACTCGACACGTCGACATCGGGACCGCGCGAGGACTCGATCTGATCCGACGCACCGGTCAGGAAATCCGCCAGGCCCGGATGGATCGGGGGCTCAGTCTCCGCGCCGTCGGCCGGTCGGTCGGGTTGTCCGAATCGCAGGTGAGCCGGATCGAGCGCGGTCTTGTCGAGCATGTTTCAGTGTGTGATCTTGCTCGTCTGCACGCTGTCGTCGGCCTCGACCTGTCGCTCAAGTCGTATCCATCCGGGCAACCCATCCGCGATGCGGCGCACGTCGAGTTGCTGGACGACCTTCGAAGGCAACTTCACAGGTCCTTGAGGTGGGCCGTTGAGGTGCCGCTTCCAATCCCCGGTGACCAACGGTCCTGGGATGCCTTGATCAGCGCGCAAGCCTGGCGCTACGGCGTTGAGGCCGAGACCGCCCCTCGCGATTCGCAATCCATCGCTCGCAGGGTGCAGCTCAAACAGCGGGACGGCCAGGTCGACGGGGTGCTGCTGGTCCTGCGACGCACCGTTCAGACGCGCCGCTTCCTTGCTGAAACGGGAGGGCACCTGCGGGTTCTCTTCCCCGTAGATGGTCCCCGAGCCCTCGAGCTACTGCGGGCTGGAGTCGATCCTGGCGGCAGCGCCATCATCGTCCTCCCGCTTCGGGCCCGGGAGTCGGGCGGACGGTCCGGTGGACTTGCTGGCGGAGCAACAACGAGGGCAGCGAAGGCGGGTCGAGCCGCCCGGTAGAGACATTCCTTGCTGGTACGGCAAAACATCGGTTGGGGCGTGAGCCTGGGGCCGCTGGACTTGCTGGCCCAGCAAGGCAGGAGCGCCTCGACGCCTCCGAGGACGCGCTGAGCACGTTTGTTTGCGGCGGCGGCAAGGCTCGAGCGGTTTCTTGCTCCACCGGCAAGAAATCCTCATGACGCGACTGAAAGTGCCCGCGCGGGGCCGCCGTCGCGGAACGGGGCCGCCG
>JBBEBJ010000151.1:0-15205 GCA_040882425.1 Chloroflexota bacterium
GGCTCCGGGCTACACGCCCTCGATGTAGCCCGGCCCGGGTGACCCGGTCACGGTCAGGCTCAGCCGGCCGCGGACGCGTCAGAGCGACCGCTGGTAGCTCCGGAACGCGTTCGTGGCCATCTGCGCGACGGCATCTCCCGGCTGCGCTTCGACGGCCAGCGACCGAGGACGGTCGACGGCAGCCTGCGCCTCCAGACAGACGACCATGCCTCGGCCCCCGATCGCTACGAGTTCGAGCTGGGAGGCGGTGCGAGCGAGGTCGCGATCGGCGAGGCCTGAGGGCCTGCGTCACGCAATCCCGATACGGCGAGGTGCGGCCGGGTGGGGGTGCGCCTGTCCTTGCGAGCTCTTTCTCACCGGCTGGTATTCGGAGCCGCGCCGGCCGTGGACAATGGGCCCGATGGAGATCATCGCGGGTGCGCGGCTCCCGATCTACTCGTGGGCGGCCGAGGTGGAGGCCGAGACCATGCGCCAGGCGCGCAACCTCGGCAATCTCGAGGTTGCGATCGATCACGCGGCATTGATGCCCGACGCCCATCCGGGCTTCGGCATGCCCATCGGCGGCGTCCTGTTCACGGACCGCTCGGTCGTGCCATACGCGATCGGCGTCGACATCGGATGCGGCGTGCAGGTCGCCCGGACCAACCTGGTCTGGGGCGACACGCTCACGCCCGAGAAGTTGCGCGCCGTCCTCCGCCAGATCCAGCGTGATGTCCCGACCGGGTTCGCCGTGCACCGCCGGGCGCCAATGAGCCTGGACCGCATGCTCGAGCTCGTCGGCGTGGCCGCACCGGGTTCGATCGCGCCCGGCTGGCTGGACCGAGCCATGGTATCGGTGGGGACGCTCGGCGGCGGCAACCACTTCCTGGAAGTCCAGCGCGACGACGAGAACCGGATCTACTTCATGCTCCACTCGGGCTCGCGAAACCTCGGCAAGCAGATCTGCGACCTGTTCGCGAGGCGCGCGCTCGCGGTGGACCGGCAGTCCGGCCGCGAGCTCCCCGATCCCGAGCTGGCGTATCTCCGCTTCGATGAGGACGAGGACGCCGAGCGCTACTGGGACGCGATGACGTTCGCGCTCCGATGGGCCGAGCTGAACCGACGGCAGATGATGGATCGAGCCGAGGCGGCGTTTCGAAAGCACGCGTCGGTGCATCGGTTCGAGCGGCTCGTGGACGTGCACCACAACTACGCGGCGCCGGAGGATCATGCCGGCGTTCGGGGCATCGTCCACCGCAAGGGCGCGGTCCGGGCAGGCCAGGGCGACACCGTCCTGATCCCGGGCTCGATGGGAACCGCGTCCTACATCGGCGAAGGCCTCGGCAACGCCGCCTCGTTCGAGACGTGCCAGCACGGTGCCGGCCGGACGCTCGGCCGGAATGCGGCGAGGCGGGCAAAGACCTCGGCGGAGGTGTTCGCGGAGATGGCTGCCTGGGGCATCGAGTTCATCAGCAACGAGCCTCGGACGGCTGCTGAGGAGGCCGCCTTCGCATACAAGGACATCGATGCCGTCATGGCCCTGAGCGCCGACCTGGTTCGACCGGTGACCCGGCTACGACCGCTCGGCGTCGTGAAGGGTTGATGTCGGGTGCCGGCGCACCCTTGCTCGACTGCTTGAGAGCGGTGGCGACATCGACGCGGTCTTCGCGTCCAACGACCAGATGGCCCTCGGTGTGCTCCATGGCACGCACCAGCTTGGCCGCCACGTGCCCGACGACCTGTCGGTCGTGGGCGTGGACAACATCGCCGAGGGCTCGCACTTCTGGCCATCCCTGACCCCTGTTGACCAGCCGCTCCGCGATGCCGGCGCGATGGCCGTCACGATGATCGACGCCCTCATCGAGGATGCCATGTCGATCGACGAGTCGGCCGCGTCCGTCGGCGCACAGAGCCGGCTTCTCGCGCCCGAGCTGATCGTCCGCGACGGCAGCCGCAGCGATCACGCGGCGCTGCCGATCGCGTCCTCCGACGAGTTGCCGTATCGACGGGAGCCGTAGGCCGGACGGCTGTCGTCGCTGGCCGGGCGCTATGGAACGTCGGGGTCGGCGACCGTCGCGAGTGTGCGCCGGATCGTCTGCGGAGCCGTATACATCCGGATCAGCGCTTCGAGCTGGTCGACTGCCGCGCGCACGTCATCGACCGCGCCTTCGTGGTGGCCCTCGACCGTGACCAGGATGTCGGTCGTGCCGTCCCGCGCGGCGCTCCCGGTGCTCTGTCGCCAGCACCAGCGGCGTGCCGCGACGGCGCCGGCCTCGTCCGCGAAGATCACCTCGCCGGGTTCGGGTCGCTCGGCCGTGCTCGACCCGAGATCCGCCCATGGCTCGTCACCGCGCGCGAACCGCACGGAGAGGCCGCCGTTGATCGCCGATCGGTCGAACACCGCGACGGGGAGCGTATGCCGGATGGACACCAGGTTCGCGAGATCGACAAGCGTGCTGATCGATGGCAGCCCACCCTGCTTGGTCAGCCGGCGCAGGAGCGCCTCGGCCGCGGAGCGGTACTGGGTCGGGTCCACTCCGAACCCGCGAAAGACGCGACGCCACGCGGCGAGTGCCGGGATCTCGCTGAGTGGCGTATCGCCGATCCGCGCTCGAACGTCTGCCTGTTCGGTGGCGAAGATCTCGGCGAGTGCCGGCAGGGTCGGGCCGTTCGCGACGCCGGTCGCCACGATGACGCCCCCGACGACGTCGGGGAAGCGCTCGAGGATCGCCGGCTCGTAGCGAAACGCCGCCATCGTCCGAGTATCCCATGCGCCCGCCCGCCGATCGGCGCGGCTGGTCGGTTTCCTTCGGCGCCCTGAGTGGACCGGGGGATTTCCGTCGAACTGGACCGGGACCGGCCGCGAGTCGGACGGTAAGGTGCCTCGACACACCCGGGCACCTCGAGGAGACAGCCATGACATCCCAGGCGGCGATCCGCGGGTTCGACGGCGAGCTCGTCGGGCCGGGCGACGCGACCTACGACACGCACCGCGAGATCTGGAACGCGATTGTCGATCGGCGGCCGGCGCTGATCGCCCGCTGCACGTCCGCGGGTGACGTGGCGGCCGCGATCCGCCACGGCCGGGAGGTCGGCCTCGAGATCGCGGTGAAATGCGGCGGCCACGGCGTCATGGGTTTGGCCGTGCCCGAGGGCGGCCTGATGATCGACCTGACGCCGATGGGCGACGTTCGGGTCGACCCGGACCGACGGCGAGCCTGGGTGCAGGGTGGTGCGCTCCTTCGCAGCCTGGACCGCGCGACCGACCCATACGGCCTGGCGACGACGGCCGGCAACGTGTCGCATACGGGCGTCGGCGGGCTGACACTCGGCGGCGGGATGGGCTGGCTGGCCCGGCAGTTCGGCCTGTCGTGCGACAACGTCGAGTCGTACACAGTGGTCACCGCCGACGGCGCGACGGTCCATGCGACCGCTGCCGAGAACCCGGACCTGTTCTGGGGCCTGCGCGGCGGGGGCGGCAATTTCGGCGTCGTCACCGACCCCGGCGAGGATGGCGTTGGTCGGGCGTACGGTTCCAGCACGCTCGCCAGACTCGCCGACCTCAAGCGCAAATACGACCCCGACAACGTGTTCCACCTGAACCAGAACATCCGGCCGGCCCCCGCACCCTGATCGGCGCCGTCGTCGCTGGAGGACCGCGGCGTCGCGGTGCGCCGCGATCCGCGGCCGCCGCATACTTCTGGCCGAGACCGGTCAGCCCGCCATGACCGCGCTGACCAGGAGACACCCGTGCGGTTCGTGATCGGGCGGCCAGCGGCCAGGGAAGCGTGAGCGAGCGCTCCGGTCCGCGCTGGTCGCCGGTTCGCGCCATCGCCCGGTTCCACCGAGACGCGCGGCTGTTCCTTTTCACGACGCTCATCTCCGGCGCCGCGCTGAGCCTCTACTGGATCGACTTCAATCTGTACCTCGCGTCGCTCGGGCTGTCGACGGCGACGATCGGCGTGATCTCGACGATCGCATCGGTCGCGGCCGCGCTGGCCGCATTCCCGATCAGCGCAGCATCCGATCGACTGGGCCGGCGAACGATCATCGCCGGCGGTAACGCGTTGGGACTCGTCGCCCTCGCCGGGTTCCTGCTGACCGAGGCGTTGCCCCTGATCGTCGTCTTCGCGGCGTGCTGGGCGGTCGGCCAGCAGGCCCTCCTGGTCGTCCTGGCGCCGTTCCTCACCGAGCACAGTGACGCCGAGCACCGGAACGAGCTCTTCGCGGTCCAGTTCGCGATCCAGAACGTGACGAACGTCGGCGCGGCCGTGCTCGGCGGGGTCGGCGCGGCCGGGATCGCGGGGATCATCGGGCTCGATCCCTCGGGCCCCGGCACCTACCGGGTGATCCTGGTGATCATGGTCGTGTTGTTGCTGGCGGCGCTAGCCACCGTCGCGCTCCTGACCGACGATCGACCGAAGGTCGTTGCCGGTCGGCGACTCGTCGAGGTGGGGGAACCCGCCGCGTTTCCGCAGGACCCCCGCCGCCCGCACTCGCTGTTCGGGATCGTCGTCCGTAACCGTGGCCGGTTCTTCCGGCTCGTCTTCCCCGGGTTTCTCATCTCGATCGGCGCCGGCCAGGTCATCCCGTTCCTGAACATCTTCATTCAGCGCAAGTTCGGCCTCGACCTGACGTCGCTCAACGCGGTCTTTGCTTTCACGAGCCTCGGCACGATGGTGGCGATCCTCGCCCAGCCGGCGCTCGCCCGACGGTTTGGCCAGATCCACTCCGTGGTGATCGTGCAGGCGGCGAGCATCCCTTTCCTGGTCGTCCTCGGGTTCTCACCGGTACTCTGGATGGTCATCCTCGCGATGGCCGTCAGGAACTCGTTGATGAATGCCAGCAACCCGGTCTTCATGGCCTTCGCGATGGAGCGGGTAACGGCAGCGGAACGGGCGACGCTGTCGGCGGCGATCAGCGTGTCGTGGCAGATCGGCTGGGTGGTGGGCGGAACGTGGTACTCCGTGCTCCAGGCGGTGCTCGGGTTTGATGGCGGCTACGCGGTCAACTTCGTCACGATCATCGCGCTCTACACGATCGCCACCAGCCTGTACTGGGCCTGGTTCCGGCGCGCCGACCGCAGGCCACTGACCGAGCGCCTGGCAGGCTGACGCGCGTGGTCGTAGGCCGGTCGTGCGTCCTCAGATGGCTCGAGGTCCCGTGTCTGCCGGACTGCGTGGCGACCCGGCATGCGTTCTCGCGCCCGCTGGCTCATGCGCTACGCCGTCCGACGAGCGCGCTCACCGTGGCCGAGACCGCCAGGGCCATGCCGACCCAGAAGACCAGCCACCCGGTCCACGGCGATGCGTCCCCGGCCAGGACCCGTTGGGTATCGACGATGAAGCTCGCGACCACAAGCAACCCGCCGGCGAGCGCGGCGACTGCTCGGATCGGGCCGACGGCGATCGTGCCGCTCGACCGTAGCCGTCGGGCCGCCGACAGACCGAACGCGATCAGCACGACGCTCACGACGATCGGCGCCCAGACCGGCCCGACCCACGGGGTGGGGATGAGGAAGAGGACGTCCCACGTCTCGAGGCCGGGTGGCCAGCCGATCGCCACGCGCAGGCCGAGGTAGTAGACGATGTCCCACGCGCCGAAGACCACCGCCGCCCAGGCGAGCCGCTCGAGCCTGGTGCGCCCGGCGAGCCAGCCGACGACAGCGATCATGACGAGTGTGGCCAGCTCGCGGGCGATCTCGATCGCCTCGAACGTGCCAAGAGTAGCTGTGTCCTGTGCCGGCACGACCGAGCCGGTCTCGATCGCGGATCGCAGGTAGACGACGACGGCCGCTTCGAGATAGCCCATTGCGACACCGAAGACGACGATCGCGATCGCCGTCGACCCGAACGAGCTCGCGGTTCGATTCAGCAGCCCCATCAGAGGCCGGCGCCGAGCCCGGAGACCATCCGGGCCACCGTCGCGGCCCGGTTATCTGTCATTGCGCATCATCGTGGCGGATTCTCCATCCGGTGGCCGTGTGGGTCCGGCAGGTCCGTTCACTCGACGAGGCGATCGAGCGGCTCAGGCGAGCGCCGTTCGATGGCTGCTGCTCGATCGCGCACGAGCTGAATCACATGGAGGAAGCTGAATCGAGCCAGCAGCTGTCCGCTTGATGCCGCAGATGGAAGGGTGAGACGTCCCGCAACCCGGCGAGCCAGTCGATCGAGGGCCCCCAGGTTGTTCCCGAAGATGCCGACCACGCCGGCACGTTTGCTCAGATGTGTCGATGCAGGTCTGTCTCCGGCGACGCCGGGGTGTCGTCGTCCCGAGGCGGTTGCTCCCATCCCATTCCCGCGACATCGCGTTGCTGGACGGAGAGGTGGACGACGTCGTGTTCAACGTTGGCGATCGCCGATGCGGGAACGTAGATGTCTTCCGCGAGCCCAGGAGACGAGGTCAGGACGTAGTTCTGGCCCACGTCCCGAATCGCGCCTACACGGCGACCGTCGTTCCCGACCACCGTCCAGCCAGGCTGTAGGTCTGCCATTCGCATTCGGACGCTGGACCTCCTTCGCGCGGCGTTCGCCGGCCGCGGTGGCGTTGCTTCGCGGCGCGGTCAAGGCGTGAGGCTACCAGTTGTCAGGCCGAGCCGGCGGCGCTCGCCGTTGACCGCTTGCGTCGCTCAGACGAGACCGAACGTCAAGCGGAGGTTGTCCAGGTTGAGGATCAGGTCGCCGATCCCGACGCCGATCAGCAGGAAGCCACCCACGACCTCGATCACGCGATGGTTGCGCGTGACGAAGCGGACGATCTGCTCCCGCCGCGCCCCAGCGAGCAGGGAAAGCAGGACGAGCGGCAGCCCGAAGCCCAGTCCATAGGCGACGAAGGTGACGATCCGCGGCAGCGTCTCGGCCAGCCCGACGGAGTAGGCGATGAGCGACAGGGCGAACGCGCCGGCGCACGGGAGCGCGATGGGCCCGAGCATGAGCCCGTACAGGTAGGCCTGGCCGAACGGGTTCGCGACGATGGGCACCCGCGTGCCCGGGAGACGCTCGAAGGGATTCCGTCCGGACAGGAGCAGGGCGCCCAGCACGATGAGCAGGAGGTCCACGGCCGGAACGAGGTACCCGAGGACGGCGCCGATCGGGACCGCCACGATCCCCAGCACGACCGCTACCGCGAGCATCGTCGTCACGACACCCGCCAGGATGATCAGGCCCAGCAGTCCAGTCCCACGTCGGCCCGACAACGCCGCGGTGTTGGCCGACAGGTACGCGAGGAAGCTCGGGTAGAGCGGCAGCAGGCACGGGCTCGCCGCGCTTCCGAGCCCCAGCGTGAACGCCAGCCAGAGTCCGTCCAGGTCAGGCTCCGTGGACGCGTGCCAGGGCGACGAGCTCGTCCGGGGACTTGTGCCCGAACTCGGTGAGGGTCACCCGGCCGTCCGTCCCGATGAACACGATCGGGGTGGATGGCGGGTTGAGGACCTGATCGCCGAACTCCGCGGCCAGCGCTCGCGCGACGACGGACCCGGCGACGGCGTAGCGGCCTTCGAAGCCGTTCCGTTCTCGGTAGATGGCCAGGCTCGGCCCGTCCTCGTTGGGGTCCACGTCCAGCACGATGTACGTGACCGATACGGCCGGCAGCCCCTGGAGGGCGGTCTTGACGTCACGCTGTTGGGCTCGACAGTTGGTGCACCAGATGGCCATCGTCTCGAGGATGATCACCTCGCCCGCGTGATCGGCGATCCGGAAGGTCTCGCCGGTGGAGACGTCGACGAGTGCCGCCGAGGCCCAGTCCTGGCGCAGGACGACGTCAGCAGCCGACGCAGACGCGACTGGAGCGGAAGGGCTTGCCGCGGCTGCCGTCGGAGTCGTGGGTTTGGTGGCGTCGGGGACCGCCGGCGGCACCGCGTCGACAGGAGCCGACGACGGCTGGCTCCCGGTCGAAACGTCGAAGCCGGCACATCCCGAAAGTGCGATCGCGAGCACACCCAGGACGGCAGCGGGGATGGAACGCCGGTTTCGGTCGGTCATCGGACTTCTTGCGACGTCGTCCATGGTCGGGTCAGTGTCGTGCACCAGGTCATATTGCGCCCTCAGGATGACGATCCTGTGTCAGCCCGGCGGAGCGGCACATTCGTGCAGCGCCGCGCCCGGTGGTTCACGTCATTGAGCCGTTACTCGCGCGACACGAGATCTCCGAGGCGTCCTTCGCCGATCGCGGCAACCACGGCGGCCGCACGGGTCGAGACCCCGAGCTTGTCGTAGATGTGCTCCACGTGATGGCGGACGGTCTTCTCCGTGATCGACAGGCGGCGGCCATCGTCGTCGGGCTCGCCGCCTTCGGCGCGGCTCGATTGCTCGCTGCTCACGCGCGCTCATCAAGTCGCGTGCCCGCGAACGAGGCCCATCCCGCTCCGGCAACGTCTGGCTGACCCGCGTCGGGGCTGTCTGGCCGAGTGTCAGCTCTCCCAACCATCCCAGTGGGCGAACGTCTCGAAGGGCACCCAGCCCCGCTTCAGGCTGGGCGATCGCACATCTGCGCGCGGGCGGCCAATCGGCATGACGCCGATCGGTGCGAACTCGGCCGGGATCCGAAGGGCGCGTCGTAGGGCCTGCCAGCCGGCGGTGCTGGTACCGACGAAGCCGCAGCCGAGACCTTCGTTGACCGCGGCAAGCATGACGTTCTGCATCGTCGCGCCGACATCGACCCACCAGTAGGGGATCGGCCAGTCGATCTCGGTGCCATCCTCGCGGAGCTTGTCCGGCTCGCGATACCGCCGGTGATAGATTGCCTCGGAGACGCACGGGATGAACTGGGCGGCACATTCGGAGATCCAGGGACCGAACACCGGCTCGTACTCCGCTTCGCCACAGATCCGGGCCACCTCGAGCCGCCGCTCGCGATCGACGACGACGAGCAGCCGCTGCCCCTGGCTGAAGCCGGCGGACGGTGTCCGCTGCGCGAGCCGGGCGATCCGCTCGATGACTGCACGCTCGACGCCGCCTTCCTCGAACCGGCGCACGGCGCGCCGCTTCATCACGACCTCGACGAAGTCCATGCGACCTCCGGTCCTGCAACTCCAGCCTGGCGGCGGCTAACGCCGGCATGCTCGGGCCAGATCTGCCCGGAAGGCTACAGCGAAGGCCCCGCTGTGCGGTCGGCAGGCAGCGTGCGGCCGGGGGGACGCGGATCGCCCGGATGACTTCCCGTTCGACAACCCGCGCACAATCGGGCCTTGTGCCGTGTCGATCGGTAGCAGAGGCAGTGGCGGCAGGCGCAGTCTCGCATCGCGAAGGCTCCGTGGAACGACTGATGCCGAGGGTGACCCCGAGTCTGGACCCATTGCCTTGCCGGCCGAATTGCAGCCGGTTTCATTCGCGTTGCCGAAGCGTGGCACGATCACGGTCCAGGCGGCGTGCGGTGCCTTCGACGTGGTGCCAGGACGCATCAGCCGGCGTAACGCCACGGCCCGTCCATCGTTACCGCCGTCAGAGGAACCTCAGGGGGGTCGGAGCGTGCTTCCCCCGGGCATGCGACGGCCAGGACGTTCCTTTTCTATGTACCGGCTTCGGCTCCTCCGTCCCCGTTGAGCCCCAGAAAGCAGCGGTGTGTCGCCTGGCTCGCGGGATACCGACGGGCGAGTCGATGGCGGGAAGCTCGACCTCGGCAACGACAAGCCCGGCGTTCTCGCCGCCGAAGACGTCGACCTCCAAGCCGGACTACGGACCACGGCAGGGGCCGGACGGCCCTAGCGCGGGTGGTCGGTTGCGGCGACTATTCGGGCGTGACTTGTCAGGGACGATGACATCATGCACGAACCGCCTCCAGCGGGACTGGTCTTCGACATCCAGCGCTACTCGATCCACGACGGACCGGGGATCAGGACGACCGTGTTCCTCAAGGGATGTTCGCTCCGCTGCACGTGGTGCCACAACCCGGAGGGGCTGAGTCCCCGGCCCGAGATCCGCGTCATCGAAGCACGCTGCGACCGCTGCGGAGCGTGCGCCCCGGTCTGCCCGCTGGGCCTGACGGTAGGGGAGGGAGCGTGGCAGCTCCCGGACGGCGAACGGTGCCTGCGCTGCGGCCGGTGTGCAGACGCCTGCCCGACCGGCGCCCGCACGCTCGTCGGGCGCAGCGTCGCCGTCGACGAGCTCACCGCGACGATCGCCCGCGATCGGCCCTTCTACGACGAGTCCGGTGGCGGCGTGACCTTCTCTGGAGGCGAGCCGCTAACCCAGGCGGCGTTCCTGCGGGCCAGCCTCCTCGCCGCGCGGGAGGCGGCGATCCACACGGCCGTCGACACGAGCGGGTTCGCCGCCCGACGAACGGTGCTTGCCCTCGCCCCGGTCACAGACCTGTTCCTGTACGACCTGAAGACGCTCAACCCGGCGCGTCACCGGCAGCTGACCGGCGTCCCGCTCGAGCCGATCGTCGCGAACCTGCGGGCACTGGACCGGGCCGGTGCCGACGTCTGGATCCGCGCGCCGCTGGTCGCGGGGCTCAACGACGGCGACGCCGACATCGCGGCACTCGGGCGGCTGGTGGCGGGTCTTCGCCACACCCGGCGCGTCCACCTGCTGCCATACCACGGGCTCGGTGCGGACAAGTACGAGCGACTCGGCCGGGCGCCCCAGCGCCCTGATCTGGTCGCGCCGTCCGCCGAGGCCATGGCCCGGTCCGCCGCCCGCCTGAGCGGTTTCGGGCTCGACGTCCACATAGGAGGCTGAACAACATGAATCCGCGCATCGAGCGCCTGCGGGAAGCGAGCCTGGCCGCCGAGCCGTCCCTGTCGGCCGAGCGCGCGGTCTTCATGACCAGGTTCCACGAGTCCCACCTGGGCAAGTACTCGCCACCGATCATGCGCGCCCTCGCCTTCGAGCAACTGTGCCGCGAGAAGACGATCTGGATCGGGCCCGACGACCTGATCGTCGGGGAGCGCGGGCCGGCGCCCAAGGCGACGCCGACCTTCCCCGAGCTCACCTGCCACAGCCTCGACGACCTCCGAATCCTGCACGAGCGCCCAAAGACGCGCTACGACGTCTCGCCCGAGGTCGTGGGCGCCTATCGCGATGAGGTGATCCCGTACTGGCGCGATCGGAGCCTGCGCGACCGGATCTTTGCGATGCTTCCCGCCGCTTGGCACGCCGCATACGGGGCCGGGATCTTCACGGAGTTCCTCGAACAACGAGCACCGGGTCACACCGTCGCCGACGGCAAGATCTACGCGAAGGGGATGATCGACTTCAAGGAGGACATCGCGCGTGCCCGCAACAGGCTCGACCTGCTGGGTGATCCGACCGCCCCGAACCGGCTCGAGGAGCTCCGGGCGATGGAGATCGCCGCCGACGCCGCGATCGTGTTTGCCGAGCGCCACGCCGCCCTGGCGCGGGCGATGGCCGACCAGACGGTTGACCCGGCTCGCCGGGCCGAGCTCGTCCGGATCGCCGAAGTCTGCTCGTGGGTCCCGGCGCACGCCCCACGCGACTTCCACGAGGCGTTGCAGACGTACTGGTTCTGCCACCTCGCCGTGATCACCGAGCTGAACGGATGGGACGCGTACTCGCCCGGTCACCTCGACCAGCACCTCGAGACGTTCTACCGGGCCGGCATGGCCGACGGAACCCTGACCCGCGAGACGGCCAGGGAGCTGCTCGAGTGCCTGTTCGTCAAGTTCAACAACCAGCCGGCGCCGGCCAAGGTCGGCGTGACGAACGCCGAGAGCGGCACCTACCAGGACTTCGCCAACATCAACCTCGGCGGCGTCCATCGCGACGGGTCCGACGGCGTCAGCGACGTCTCGTACCTGCTCCTCGAGGTCATCGAGGAGATGCAGCTGATCCAGCCGAGCACGAACGTCCAGATCTCGCGGAAGACCCCCGAGGGGTTCCTCGCGGCGGCCTGCCGGGTCATCCGCCGCGGTCTCGGGTTCCCGTCGGTCTTCAGCACCGACACTGTGATCGCCGAGATGCTCCGCCAGGGCAAGTCGATCGAGGACGCCCGCGAGGCCGGCACCAGCGGCTGCGTCGAGGCCGGTGCCTTCGGCAAGGAGGCGTACATCCTCACCGGCTACTTCAACCTGCCGAAGATCCTCGAGCTGACCCTCCACGACGGTGTCGACCCGCGAACCGGCACGCGCATCGGCCCGGCGACCGGCGACCCGCGCTCGTTCACATCCTGGGGCGACCTCGAGCGGGCCTGGTTGACGCAATTGCGCCACTTCATCGACCTGAAGATCGCCGGCAACCAGCGCATCGAGCGGCTGTACGCCGACGAGATGCCGGCTCCCTTCCTCTCGTTGATCACCGACGATTGCATCGCCCGTGGCGTCGACTACAACGCCGGTGGGGCGCGCTACAACACGTCGTACATCCAGGGCGTCGGGATCGGGACGCTGACCGACAGCCTGGCGGCGATCAGGCGCCACGTCTTCGAACGCGGCGCGCTCTCGATGGACAGCCTGCTGGCGGCGCTCGATTCGGACTTCGCCGGCGTCGGTGCCGTCCATCGACTGCTGCGCGACCGGTCGCCGCGCTGGGGGACGGACGACGACGAGGCCGACGATCTGATGCGGTTCGCGTTCGACGCCTTCTTCGATGCCGTCGATGGGCGCCCGAACGGCCGCGGCGGACGGTACGCGATCGACATGTTGCCCACGACGTCGCACATCTACTTCGGATCGCTCACCGGCGCGACGCCGGATGGCCGCGCGGCCGGCGCTCCGTTGTCCGAGGGGATCTCGCCGTCACAGGGCATGGATACCCGCGGCCCGACCGCCGTCCTCCTGTCGGCGGCCCGGATGGACCACGTCCGCACGGGCGGCACGCTCCTCAACATGAAGCTCAGCCCGGGGCTCGTCGAGGACGAGCTCGGGATCGAGAAGCTGGGTCAGCTGATCAGGACCTACTTCCGGCTCGGTGGTCACCACATCCAGTTCAACGTCGTCCGTGGAGACACCCTCCGCGAGGCCCAGGCACACCCCGAAGCGCATCGCGACCTGATCGTCCGCGTCGCCGGATACAGCGACTACTTCTGCGACCTGTCGCGGTCGCTGCAGGACGAGATCATCGCCCGGACCGAACACGGGAGCATGGCGATGCCTCCCCCGAATCACCCCTTCGGGTGACCCGATTCGCCCTGGCGTCGGCTACGGTGATGCTCGAACCTCAACACTTCAGTCGTCACCCAGCGGGAGCATGCATGAGGATCCTGATCGGCGTCGATGGCTCACCACAAGCGTTGACCGGGGCCCGACTCGTCGCCACGCTGCCGCTCTCCGCGTCTGACGAAATCGTCGTGGCTTCTGTGGCCGATCGCCCGATGCTCATCGGGGCGTGGGGCTACGTAGCGACCGACCTGACCGGCAGGCTGTACGACGAGGCGTGGAGCGCTGCGCAGACGAACGCTCGCGCGGCAACCGAAGCGGCCACCGCAGCGCTGGCGACTGTGCCCTGCGCGGTTCGCACGCTTGTGCGCGAGGGGCACCCGCTGGAGATACTGCCAGCCATCGTTGGGGAGCTGGCGGCGGATCTGCTCGTCGTCGGGCCACACGGATTAGGTGGCATCGATTCGATCCTGCTCGGCAGCGTGTCGCAGTCACTTCTGCACGCCATGCCGACGTCGATCCTGGTGGCGCGAGAGCCCGTTCGGGCACCCGAGCGGATCCTCCTGGCCTTCGATGGCTCCCCGCACAGCCTTGCTGCGGTTCGCCTGCTGGCCACGTTCCCTCTGCCGCCCAACGCTCGGATCGACGTTCTGACATCAACAGCTGCCGAGGCCGGCCGGTCAGCGCCGTCAGGGGATCGTGACCTCGAGGCAATCGCGCGGACACACGCGACCGAGGTGATCCGGCAGGCGATCGAGGTCCTTGGCGCCGGAAGGACTGCCAACCCGGTGATCCGCCACGGCGATCCGAAGCGGGACATCCTGGCCGCGGCTCGTGACCTTGAGAGCGACATGATCGTGATGGGCGCGCGTGGCATCGGCGGCTTCCGGGGCCTGATCCTCGGGAGTGTCTCGCGCGCCGTCAGCAAGGCCGCCACGTGCTCCACGCTCGTCGTGGCGCATCGCGCCGGCGCCGGTCGGTAGGCGTGTCGATGGCTGACTTGAGCATTCTCCTGGCAACGGACGGATCGCCCGGGGCGGGGCAGGCACTCCAGCTGTTGACGTCGAGTTTCGAGCCCACGCGCGTGACCGACGTGGAGGTGATCTCGGTCGTTAGCCACCTTCAGCACGAGCCGGAGCAAGGGTCCGGCGCAGCCTCGCGCACACTCCTGGAGCAACGTCACCAGGATGCCGCCAGGCAGCATGCCCACACCGCCGCCGACCTGCTCCGTGCCGCAGGGTTTTCGACGGTCGAGACCATCTGTGACGGGCACCCCGCCGACACGATCATCACCCACGCCGCCACGGGAGGACACGATCTGATCGTGCTCGGTACGCGGGGCCTGAGCGGACTGCGCCGGCGATTGATCGGGAGCGTCTCCGGGAAGGTGGCCAGATACGCCTCGGCATCCGTCCTCGTAGCTCGGACATCAGGCCCGATCCGTCAGATCCTCCTCGGCTACGACGCGTCACCCGATGCGGACGAAGCGCTCGACCTGATCGCCCGGCTCCCCTTGACAAACGACCCACCGGTGATCGTGTGCTCGGCATTCGACGTCGTCCAGCCATTGAGCTCGGGCCTGGCGCCGACGATGGTCGGTCAGGTACGCACGGCCTATCGCGACAGCCTCCACTGGGCGCGAGAAGCGGCGGAGGCGATGGCGGCGAGCGCGGCCCAGCGTCTGCGCGATCGTGGCATGTCGGCCGCCAGCCGCATCGCCCGCGGACCCGCGCACGTCCAGCTCGCGATTCTCGCCAGCCAATCCTCCGCCGATCTCCTCGTCGTCGGCTCGAGAGGCCTCTCTGCCATCCAGCGATTCTTCCTGGGCAGCACGAGCGCCGCCCTTGTGATCCAACCCCCCACCAGCGTCCTCGTTGCGCGCCCGATGTCGGACTGACGATGAACGGGACGACGTCGGCGCCGCTCGCGGTGTTGTCCCGCCGAGCGGCGTTCCAGGTCGCCGCATGAATCACCCATCCGGGTAATCCCGGACGATGGCAACCGATGTCCATGCTACCAACGACCCGTCGAACCGGTCGGACCACGGTAAGGTGGGCTGATGTGAGTCGTACTGGCGACGGACGGTTCCCAGCCGGCGTCGGTTGCGATCGCGTTCGTCGCCGGGCGAACGTGGCGGGCGGGAACGGTCGTTCGAGTGGTGGCGGTCGATGATGC
>JBBEBJ010000151.1:15305-18642 GCA_040882425.1 Chloroflexota bacterium
CCGGGCGAACGTGGCGGGCGGGAACGGTCGTTCGAGTGGTGGCGGTCGATGATGCGTACGGCGCCGCGCATGCCGAGCTCCTGGCCCACCTGGCCGAGGCCGCCGGCTCGCTCGCGGCGGCCGGGCTCGCGGTGGAGACCGTCCTCCGGGTCGGGCGAGCCGGCACGGCGATCCTCGACGAGGCATCAGCCTGCAGGGCCGGCCTGGTGGTGGTCGGCAATCGTGGACGCGGCCGGATCGAGTCCATGCTGCTCGGCTCGGTCTCTGGCGAGATCGTGGATCGCGCCCGCTGCTCGGTGCTCGTGGTCCGCGGCGAGCGGGCGGATCGCATCGTCGTCGCCGTCGACGGCTCTGCCGGATCGCGTGAGGTTCCGCGGTTCCTGTGCGCCAGCGAGGCGTTCGAAGGCTCGGACGCGCTGGTCATCAGCGTGAGCCGCGACCAGTCGCCGTGGCCGCCGAACCTGGATCTCGGGGCTGCCCGAGCCGCCACGCGTGCCGCCGATCAGCTGCGTCGCTGCGGCGTGCCCACCGAGCGCGAGGTGCTCGTCGGTGAACCGGCTGCAGCCATCGTGGAGCGGGCAACCAGTGCATCGGCCGACCTGGTCGCCGTCGGCGCGCGCGGTCTGTCCCGCCTGCGTCGGCTCTGGCTGGGCAGCGTGGCCCGTAACGTCATCGTCTACGCCCCGTGCAGTGTCCTTGTCGTGCGACGGACGTCAGGCGAATGAGCGACGGACGCGATCTCCGCGCCCTGCCGGAGCAGCCGTGGGCTCTCGACGGTGAGGCAGTCGTGGAGCAGCTCGCCGGCTCGCGCGGCGGCCTGTCCGTCCACGAGGCCCGCGCGCGACATGCGCACTTTGGCCCCAACGAACTCGAGGAGGAGCCGGGGCGGGGGATCGCGGCGCTCATCCTGGACCAGTTCCGAAGCCCGCTCATCTACATCCTGCTGGTGGCCGGCCTGGTCACCCTGGTGCTCGGCGAATACGTGGATACCGGCGTCATCGCCGCGGTGCTGCTGATCAACGCCGTGATGGGCTTCACGCAGGAGTATCGGGCCGCACAGTCGATGGCCGCGCTTCGCCAGCTGGCGCGCGCACACGCACGCGTGCTCCGGGATGGCCGCGAGCGGGAGGTTGACGCCGCCGAGTTGGTCCCCGGCGACGTGATCATGCTGGAGGCCGGCGACCGCGTGCCCGCCGATGCCCGTATCCTGCACCAGGCGGCATTCGAGGCGGACGAGTCGCTGTTGACCGGCGAATCCACCGTCGTCGCCAAGAGCGTCGAACCGGTGCCGGCCCAGACACAGCTCGCGGACCGGGTGAACCTGGTGTTCACGGGGACCACGATTACCCGCGGCCGGGCTCGCGCCATCGTGGTGGGTACCGGATCATCGACCGTCCTCGGCGGCATCGCCGACAGCGTCCGCGAGATCGGCGAGGTCCAGACGCCGTTGCAGCGGCGCATGGGCCAGTTCGCGCGGGTCATCGGCATCATCATCCTCATCGCCTGCACCGTGGGGATGGTGGCGGGCGTGGCTCGCGCCGAGCCGCTCGGAGAGCTCTTCCTGTCGATCGTGGCCCTCGCGGTATCCGCCATCCCCGAGGGGCTGCCCATCGTCCTGACCGTGGTGCTCGCGATCAGCGTGCGCCGGATGGCGCAGCGGAACGTGATCATCCGGCACCTGCCCGCGGTCGAGACCCTCGGGAGCTGCACCGCGATCGGCTCCGACAAGACGGGCACGCTGACCCAGAACCGGATGACCGTCCAGCGGATCGTAGCCGGGGGGTCGTCGTTCGAGCTGACCGGGACGGGCTACCGGACCGATGGCGAGGTCCGCGACGCGGCCGGCAGCGTCGATCCGGCGGCCGAGCCCGACTCGCCGCTCCACCTGGCGCTGCTGGTCGGGGCGCTGTGCAACGACGCCTCGCTGCTCGAGAGCGATGGTCAGGCCGAGGTCCACGGGGATCCCACAGAGATCGGTCTGCTCGTCGCGGCGGCCAAGGGCGGGCTGCTGAAGGACGTCCTCGAGGACCGATACGTCCGCATCGCCGAGATCCCCTTCGAGTCGGAAACCCGTTTCGCGGCGACCTTCCATCGCGACGACGAGGGGGTGCGGGGCCACTTCGTCGCCGTCAAGGGAGCGCCCGAGCAGGTGCTCGCCATGTGCGGGACGGACGCCGCCGGTGGACAGCTCGATCGTGAGGCGGTGATGCGTGACGCCGAGTCGTTGGCGGCGCAGGGTCTGCGCGTGCTGGCCATGGCCTACCGGGAGCTCGACGAGAATCCGATCGACGTGTCGGACCCGCATCGTCACGTGCAGGGGATGCGATTCGTGGGGCTGCAGGGCATGATCGATCCCCCGCGCGACGAGGCCATCGAGGCCGTTCGCGGCTGTCAGCGCTCCGGGATCCGGGTCGTGATGATCACGGGTGATCACGCCACGACCGCGCTGGCGATCGCCGAACGCCTCGGCATCGCCGCCGCGGAGGATCGAGCGCTGACCGGGGTCGACCTCGACCGGATCGACGACGCGGAGTTGACCGACCTGGTCACGAACGTGTCGGTCTTCGCACGCGTGTCCCCGCAGCACAAGCTCCGCATCGTCACGGCGCTGCAGCGGGTCGGCCACACAGTCGCGGTGACCGGTGACGGAGTGAACGATGCCCCGGCCTTGAAGGCGGCCGACATCGGAGCGGCGATGGGCCGATCAGGGACCGATGTCGCGAAGGAGGCGTCCGACATGGTCGTCACCGACGACAACTTCGCCTCCATCTTCGCCGCCGTCGGAGAAGGTCGCGTCGCCTTCGACAACGTGCGCAAGACGACCTTCTTCCTCATCTCGACCGGGGCGGCCGAGATCGTCGCAGTGCTGGCCAGCCTGATCTTCGGCTTTCCGCTGCCCTTCCGTCCGGCACAGATCCTTTGGCTCAACGTCGTCACAAACGGAATCCAGGACGTGGCCCTTGCGTTCGAGCCCGGTGAGCCGGATGTGTTGACCCGCAAGCCGCGACCACGCCGCGAGGGGATCATCTCGGCGCTGCTGTGGGAGCGGACCGCCATCAGCGGCGCCGTCATGGCAATCGGCACGCTGTTCATCTTCTTCTGGGAGTACAACGCGCACGGCGACCTCGGCCTGGCCCGCACCGCGGCCCTCACGACGATGGTGCTCTTCCAGGTGTTCCACGTCGGGAACTCGCGCTCGGAGCATCGGTCGATCTTCGCGCGCAGCCCGCTCCTCAACCCGTTCCTGTTCGTGGGCACGCTCGTCGCGCTGTCGATCCACGTCGCCTCCCTGTACCTGCCGTTCACGCAGTTCCTTCTGCGCGTCGAGCCGCTCGAC
>JBBEBJ010000152.1:0-2834 GCA_040882425.1 Chloroflexota bacterium
CCCGACGTCGAGGTCGTGCTCTTCGGCCCGGATGGCGTCGCCGGCGGCGCCCGCGCCGGGACGCTGATCATCGACTGCTCGACGATTGCCCCATCCGGCAGCTGGGATTTCGCGGCCCGTCTCAAGGAGCACGGGCTCGCCATGGTCGACGCCCCGGTCTCGGGTGGCAGCGAGGGCGCCAAAAACGCGACCCTCACGATCTTCGTCGGCGGCGCCGAAGAGGACGTCGAGCGCGCCCGCCCCGTCCTCGCAGCGCTTGGACGGACGATCACCCACGTCGGCCCCATCGGCGCGGGACAGGCAGTCAAGGCGGTCAACCAGGTGATCCTGGCCGGCGCCTATCTCGGGGTCGCGGAGGGGATCGTCCTCGCGATCAAGGCCGGCCTTGATGTCGAGCAGGTGGTCGAGGCCCTCGGTGGCGGCGCCGCGCAGAGCTGGGTGCTGGCGAACCGGAGCGGCCGGATGATCGACAACGACTATCCACTCGGATTCAAGGTCGCGCTCCACCGCAAGGATCTCGGGATCGCGCTGGAGCTCGCGAACCAGCTCGGTGCGGTGCTCCCGGTGAGCGCCCTCGTGGCACAACTCGAGTCGGGGCTGATCGCCGACGGCCACGCCGACGACGACATGTCAGCCATCGCCCGTTCAATCCGTGGGCTGTCGGGCCTCCAGGACTGAGCGCCGCGGCCGCTGCACCGAGGTCCTCGATCGACGGGCGTTCTTCCCAGCAGTACAAAACCGACCGATGCCGTGCCGGTGGCGGCCGTCAGCCAGCGAACCCGCCGCGCCAACTCGATCCTGCCGCGGAATCAACGGGCGATCAAATCGGTCGGGGCGCCAGAGCGACGCCGGTTCATGCGGAGGAACGGAATCCGCGCAGCGAAACCGGGCGATTCAGGCCGTGAGGGCATCCCGGCCCCGAGCTTGTTCTTCCCCCGGGAACAACGTTCGCCTCCGGTCCGAACATGCGCTGGCCGCGGCGCCGGCACGGGCCAGGAAGCTCCTCGGTCCCGGCTCACCCTCAGTCGAGGCCGACCAGGAGCATCGGGTCGCCCAGCTTGCCGTCGTAGCGTGGGCGGAACCGCGCAACGTTGTACATCACCGGGACATCCACTTTGCGTGGTCCCAGTGCCGGATCGGGCAGCGCCGTGTGCGCGTACTTGCCGTCCTGGATTGCGACCATCCGCCCGGTGATCCCGCCGTCGACCAGGTCCATCGCCACGTTGGCGAACGTGGTCGCGACCATCGAGTCGATCGAATCGGGCTCGCCGCTTCGCAGGTCGTAGGTCAACTCGGAGGCGAGCGTCTCGATCCCCGTCCGGGCACGGAGCTCGTACGCCAGGGCTTCGCCGACGTTCGCCTTGTGACGGTGACCGAAGGCATCGGCCTCTCCGACGGCGCTCATCTGGGCGCCCTTCCAGATCGCACCTTCGGCGGTGATGACGAACGCGTAGTGGCTCGGGTTCGCCTTGTGATCGGACGCGAGGAGCTCCGACAATGCCTCGAGGTCGTACGGCGCCTCGGGGATGACGCACCGCGCCGACGTGACATAGGCGGTGTAGAGCGCAGAGAAGCCGGCGTCACGGCCGAAGATCCGGAAGACGCCGATCCGTTCATGGCTGCCCAGCGTCGTTCGCTGCCGGTTGATCGCCTCCTTGGCCCGCGTGATCGCCGTCGAGAAGCCGATGCAGTACTCCGTGCCCTGGACGTCGTTGTCCATCGTCTTGGGGATCGCAACCAGGGGTACTCCCGAGTTCACCAGGACCTGGGAATACGACAGCGTGTCGTCGCCACCGATCGTGACCAGGAGCTCGACGCCGAGGGCGGACAGGTTGTCGAGCACTCGCGGCGTGAGGTCGTAGACCCCATCGCCGATGGCGTATGACTCGCGCGTGGCGTCGTCCATCCACGGCGGCAAGCCCGCCATGCGCATCTTGCGCGGATTGGTGCGCGAGGTGTGGAGGATCGTCCCGCCGGTTCGTTCGATGGTCCGGGTGTTGGTCCGATCGAGCGGTCGCAGGTAGTCGGGGTCGGGGTCGGAGCCCGGGCGGACGTGGGTCAGTCCCTCCCAGCCCCGGCGGATCCCGAGGACCTCGTACCCGGCCTCCGTGGCCCGGTAGACGACGCTCTTGATGACCGCGTTGAGACCGGGAACGTCGCCGCCGCCGGTCAGGATTCCGATACGTCTGGTGGTAGTCATGGCGGGCGCCATGCTACGCCTCCGCGAGGGTCGAGGTCGGTTGCGGTTGAGGTCCTGCCCCGCCCGTCTGCTAGCATCCGCACATGAACTACGAGCTGTTCATGGGCGAAGCGCTCGAGGAGGCCAAGCTGGCCCTGGCGCGCGGCGAGCGCCCGGTCGCGGCGGTCGCCGTGGTGGACGATGCGATGGTTGTCCGCGCGCACGACCGCGTGGAGGAGACGAACGATCCCACGGCCCACGCCGTCGTCGTGGCCATCCGGGAGACGGCCCGCAAGCTCGGCACGGTGAGGCTCGCCGACGCCACGATCTTCGCGACCGAAGAGCCGTGCCCGATGTGTGTCGGAGCGCTGCTCGCCAGCGACATCGATGCGCTCGTCTACGCGGCGGCCAACGATCGGTACGGGGCCGCCGGAACCGTCGTCCAGCTCGCCCAGCACCCGGACCTGCCGCGCCGGATCAAGATCGTGAGCGGCATTCGGCGGGAAGAGGCCGAGCGCCTGTTCGCCCCCGTCCTCGCTCGCTGAGCTTCACCGCCAGGCCACGTCGGCCGGGCGGACCGCGGTCCTTTGGTATCCTCTGCCGCGGAGAGGTGTCCGAGTGGTTGATGGTGCCGCTCTCGAAAAGCGGTGTGCGA
>JBBEBJ010000153.1:0-1147 GCA_040882425.1 Chloroflexota bacterium
GCGAGCCGGGTGGGATTCGAACCCACGACCAAGGGATTAAAAGTCCCGTGCTCTGCCACTGAGCTACCGGCCCGCCGCAAGCCTACCTGCTGACGGACCGACCGGTCATCACGCCCGCTCCGGGGGGCCCGCGGCGACCGGCGTCGGCAGGGGCTCGCCACGGACGCCGGCCACGAGGTTGGCCGCCGCCATCGCGGCCATCCTGCCGCGGGTCGCCCGCGAGGCCGAGGCGATGTGCGGCACGATCAGGCAGTTGTCGAGACCGACGAGCGGGTCGTCCATCGGGATCGGCTCGGGGTCGGTCACGTCCAGCGCCGCAGCCCAGATGACACCGTCACGAAGCGCGTCGGCAAGGGCGATCTGGTCGACCACCGGGCCGCGGGAGGTGTTGATCAGCACCGCCGTCGGCTTCATCGCCGCCAACGAGGTGGCGTTGATCAGATGGCGCGTCTCATCGCTCAGGTTCACGTGGAGCGAGACGAAGTCGCTCCGGGCCAGGAGGTCTTCGAGCGACACGTAGGTCGCGCCCAGCGGCGACGTGACCGTCTCGGGAAGGCGCGCCACGTCGTGGTACAGGATCTCCATCCCGAACCCCCTGGCGCGACGCGCCACCGCCTGGCCGATCCGCCCGAAGCCGACGATCCCGATCGTCGCCTCGTGGACGTCGGGGCCCAGGAGGAGCAGCGGCCCCCACGTCCGCCACCGACCGGCTCGGACATACCGGGAGCCTTCGGCGACGCGCCGGGCCGCGGCCATGAGCAGGGTCCATGCGAGATCCGCCGTCGTCTCGGTCAGGACGCCGGGCGTATTCCCCACGGCGACCCGGCGCCGCGCGCAGGCTGCCACGTCGATGTTGTCGTAGCCGACGGCGTAGTTGCTCACGACGCGCAGGCGGGACCCGGCGGCATCGAGCAACTCGTCATCGACCCGATCGGTGAGCAGGGTCAGGATCCCGTCGCGGCCGGCGACCCGTCGCAGCAAGACATCGCGCGGCGGTGGCAGCTCCTCGGGCCAGACGTCGGCGTCGCAGGCCTCCGCGATCGCCGCCAGCCCCTCCTCGGGGATGCGGCGCGCCACGAATACGCGCGGCCGAGCCATCGCGTCAGGCACGCCCGAGTCCCTCCACGAACGCCCCGATCCGACGGAG
>JBBEBJ010000153.1:1247-4212 GCA_040882425.1 Chloroflexota bacterium
GTCTTGGAGAAGCCGTCGAGGACGATCGTCCGATCGGCCATGCCGGGCAGCGAGGCGATCGAGACATGTTCGGTGCCGTCGTACAGGATCCGGCCGTAGATCTCGTCGGTCAGAACCCACAGGTCGTGGCGGATCGCGATCTCGGCGATCGCCTCGAGATCCCCCCTCGTGAGCACGCCGCCCGTCGGGTTGGCCGGCGAGTTCATGACAAGCACTCGCGTGCGGGGCGTCACCAGCGAGGCGAGTTCGTCGACGTCGAGCCGGAAGTCGTTGGCCATCCGGATCGGGATCGGCACGGGTGTCGCCCCGACGAACCTGACCAGCGATTCGTAGATCGGATAGCCGGGATCCGGGACGAGCACCTCGTCACCGGGGTCCACCAGTCCCAGGATCGCGTAGAGCATCACGCCCTTGCCGCCGACCGTCACGAAGACCTGCGACGGATCGGCCGCGAACCCCTTCCGCGAGGTAACGTCGGCCGCGATCGCCTCGCGCAGCGCCGGGATCCCGGCAAACGGGGCGTAGTGGGTCTCACCGGCGTCGAGCGCGCGTTTGGCGGCCTCGCGGACGTGCGCGGGCGTATCGAAGTCCGGTTCGCCGATCTGGAGATAGAGGATCGACCGGCCCTCCGCCTCGAGCGCCCTGGCCCGGGCCGTCACCTCGAACGCGCTCTCCGTTCCGATCGTGCTCATCCGGGCGGCAACGCGCATGGGTTCGCCGTTCGCTACGGCAACAACTGGCGAAGCGCGAAGATGACGTTCGCCGGCCGTTCGGCGAGGCGTCGCATGTACCACGGGTACCAGTGTTCGCCGTAGGCGATCAGCGACTGGACGATGTAGCCCTCCTTCGCCAGGCGTCGCTGCTGGTCCTCGCGGATCCCATACAGCATCTCGATCTCGAAGCCGTCGCGTCCGATCCCGGCCGCAGCCGCCTGCTCGGCGATCTGCTCGATCAACGTGACGTCGTGGGTGCCGAGACCGAGCCGGATCGGCCGCCCCCGCCCGTCGAGCAGGAACCGAACGGCGAGCCCCAGGAAGCTGGCGTCCACGCTCCGCCGGTTGGTGTACGCGATGGACTCCGGTTCGTCGTAGGCACCCTTGACCAGGCGGATCGCCGGGTCGAGCGGCCGCAGGCGCTCGATGTCGGAGGCCGTCCGGCGCAGGTAGGCCTGGAGGCAGAGACCCGTCCGCGGCTGGACCGCGCGAAGCCGCTCGTAGAGGGCGATCGTGGCCTCGAGGTAGGCGCTCCCCTCCATGTCGATCCACAGGTAGGAGTTGTTGGCCGCCGCATGCTCGGCGATCCGCGCCAGGTGCCCGAAGCAGACGTCAGGGTCGAGGTCGAGCCCCAGCTGCGTCGGCTTGACCGAGACCTCGCCGCGAATGCCGGCGGCCACGATCTGGTCGATCACCTCGACGTAGTGGTCGGCCACCTCGTCCGCCTCGGCGAGGTTCGTCAGGTTCTCGCCGAGCCGCGTGTACATGGTCCCGATCCCGACGGCCTGGAGCGGCACGGCTGCGCCGAGCGCGTCGCCGAGCGTCTCGCCCGGCATGAACCGGCGAACCGCCCGACGCATGAAACGCATCCGCGGCAGGTGGTCCTTCAGCCAGCGATTCCGGGCGGCCCACAGGAACAGGTGCCGCAACGGTTCCTCCTTCCGGGACGGCTGACGGATGAGCAACCCGATGGTACGCGACCATGCGGCTAGAATCGCGCCAGATGACACGCTTCTACGACATCGACGCCGCCAACGCCGCGATCCCCGAGCTGGGCGGAATCGTGGCGATCCTGGGCGAGCAGCGCGCCGACCTGGTCCGCCTCCGCGACGAGGTCCTGGCCGCCGGCTCCGGACGCGAGGGTGCACCGGCCGCGGTGTCCGCACCGACGGGCCCGGGGGAGGCGCCGATCTCCAACGACCTGCGCCTCATCCGGCTGCGGATGCAGGGGCTGATCGATCAGATGGCCGCGGGGGTCGCCCGCATCGACGCGCTCGGTCTCACGCTTCGGGACATCGAACGCGGCCTGGTCGACTTCCCGGCGCTGGTCTCGGGTCGCCAGGTCTGGCTCTGCTGGCAGTTCGGCGAACGGGCCATCGGCTGGTGGCACGACCTCGACACGGGCTTCGACGGGCGGAGACCGCTGGCCGAGCTGGCATGAGCGCGCGCTCCGTCGTCATGGGACGCGACGGCCGCGCGAAGGCCTATCGACCGCTCCCCGAAACCGATCGAGCGGCGGCGCTGGCCGCCGGCATCGAGGCGTACGAACACGGCGACTTCTTCGAGGCGCACGAGCTCCTCGAGCCTGCCTGGATGGGCACCGATGTCGCGGCGGACCGGGCGCTCCTCCAGGGCGTGATCAAGCTCGCCGCCGCCTACGTCCACGCCGTTCGAGGAAATCCGCGGGGCATTGCACGGAACCTCGAAGGCGCGCGGGCCCGCCTGATCGAGGCCGACGACGAGCGAGTCGCCACCGGGTTGCCCGTCCCGTGGCTGGACATCCCGCGCCTGGTCTCGGGCATCGATCTTCGACTGGCCGACCTCGCCGCGCATCCCGACGAGCCTACCCTCGGCCCGCCCGAGCTACCCAGGAGCGCCCCATGAACCCGCCATCCGCCTTGCCATCGGTCGACGTCGCGCAGGCCGATCGACGACTCCGCGAGGACCCCGCCAGACCGGTGCTGCTCGACGTGCGCGAACCCAACGAGTTCGTCGCGGTCCGCATTCCCGGCGCCATGTTGCTGCCGACATCGACGGTCACCACCCGCCTGGACGAGCTGCCGCCCGATCGACCGCTTTTCGTGATCTGTCGGACCGGCGTCCGCTCCGCGGCCGTGACGGGCTTTCTCGCCCGGAACGGCCGAACCGAGGTGTTCAACGTGACGGGCGGCATGGATGCCTGGGAGGGGGCCGGTCTGCCGATCCGGCGCGGCCCGGTCGAACCCGGCGAGGGCGCCCCGCCCGCGGGCTGA
>JBBEBJ010000153.1:4312-18269 GCA_040882425.1 Chloroflexota bacterium
GCCGATCCGGCGCGGCCCGGTCGAACCCGGCGAGGGCGCCCCGCCCGCGGGCTGACCGGGGCGTCCGCCGGCGGCGGAGTTCGAGGCGAAGGCACCCGCCGACGCCGGCCGCGGCTCGCTGATGCCGGCCTGAGGAGCAGGATCCGGATATTTGCTTCGTGAACACCGGCTGAAACGACCCTGGCCGCAGTGTTTGGGCTGCGGCCACGCTCGAATATCGGGATCGTGCGCCCCAAGGCAACCTTGGCCCGCTGTGGCGCCGGTACCACGCCCCGGCGGGCGTCGCCGGCGGCGAGGGCGCCGCGCCGACCGACTAGCGGCGAGAGCTCCGCGCCCGCGAACTAGCGCCTGAACACGCGGCGGGCGATCTCGCGGGTCTGCGCGCGATGGGCGTAGGCCCAGCCGATCAGGATCAGGATGACGAAGTTGACCGTGCCGACACCGGCGGCGTTGAGGTAGCCGAGCTGCTGGCCGATCTCGCCGCCGATCGTCAACCCGGGGATCGTGGCCCCGACCAGCCCGAGCTGGAAGAACGGGCTCTGCGGCGCAGTGTTGGCCCGGACGCTCGATCCGAGCGGTCCCGAGTTGGTCGTCCCACCGACGAGCACCGCGTTCGGCCCGCTGATCACGGCGGCCGCACCTTCGAGCCCCGACGCGGGGAGGTCCATGACTGGCAGGTGCTTCCATTCGGGAAGATCGCCCTCGACGGTGGGAACCGCCCAGAAGACCTCGGACTTTGGTCCCGAGCCGTCATTCCCACCAGCAACGTAGAGCGCGCCGTTGGCGCCCCAGCCCGCGGCGTTGGTGCGGGCGACGGGGAGATTGGCGGCGTTGCTGACGTCCCAGCGGACGACCTTGCCCTCGTTCGGGTTCTCGGGCAGCCCCTCGATCGCCGGCTCGCCAAACGCGCCGCGCTGCACCGCCCCGACCGGACCGCTGGCGTCGCTGCCGCCAAACAGCCAGACGAAATCGCCGACAACCACGGCAGTCGCGTCGGCCTGCGGCGCGGCCAGGGCCTGCTCATCGGCCCACTCGCCGAGCGCGCCGGCCGTATCGAGCAGGGACTTCCAAGTCGTGGCCACTGGACCGTCCGCATTGCGCCCACCGATCAGCAGCAGACCGTCGGTGGTGACGGCCGCTGCAGCCGCGGCGCGTGGCTCCGGCAGCGTGACGGCGTCCGGCGCTTCCTCCCATTCGCCCAGTTCACCCGTGACCCCATCCGGCGTCAGCACGTAGACCGTGTCGGTCGGGGCGCCCTGCTCGTTGAACCCGCCGATGACGTAAACGCTCCCGGCCACGTAGGCCACGCTCGCGTCGGCACGCGGCGCGGGCAGCTCGGGGCCGGCGCTCCAGGCATCGAAGTTGCCGGAGCCTACGGTCTGCGCGACGAACACGTCGGACTGGGCGGTCGACCCGTCGGTCCCGCCGATGTACAGGATCTTTGTGCCGACCTGGAGGACCGCGCCGTCGGTCCGGGCCTCGGGGAGCGCGAGCTCCGTCGGCGAGGGGTGCCACGGTACGATCGCGCCGACGGGCGCCGGGCAGGGCAACGACTCGTTGCTCGGTGGGCAGAGGTTGACCGGCGACCAGGCGAGCACCCCGAGGTCGACGGTCCGCCCGACGGTCAGGTAATAGGCCCGGTCGGGCAGGTAGCCGAGCAGGAAGATGATGATGATCAGCCAGATGAAGGCCTTCACGGAGGCCCAGCTCCAGCCGTCGGCGTCGAGCAGCCCGAACAGGGCACGCCGTCGACGGACGGTCGTCCCGGCTCCGAGCGCCTGTTGCGCCATCATCCTCCTTCCTCACCCACCACCCGGTCCGGGCGGCGGTCGATCACTCCGCGGTCAGCGTCCCGGTCATGTTCGGATGCACGGTGCAGATGAAGGTGTACTCGCCGGCCGGCAGGGCCGGAACCTCGTACTCCATCGTCGCGACGCCGTTGAAGATCTCGCCCTTGAACACCTCGACTCCCGATGCGTCGCTGATCGCGACGTTGTGCGGGATGCCCGCGTCCTGGTTCTCGAACACGATGACGAAGGGCGTATCGGCCGGGACGGTCACGTCGGTCGTGGTGAACGCGATCCCGAGCGCCACGATCGACACGGACGGCCCGGCGTCACCCGAGGCCGCCGGTGAGCCCGACGGCTCGGCCGGGCCCGACGGCGCGGCGGACTCGCTGGCGAACTCGTCCGTCCAGCAGGCCGGGTACGGCGTAGCCCCGGCGTCCGGGGTGTAGGCCGGGTCGACCCAGCCCTTGAACGTCTTGACCTCGCCCGTGATCGGGTCGATCTTGGGCTCGAACAGCGCCTCGTCGCGGATCTGGTACGTATCGGTGTTGGGTGCGCGAAGGAACGCGATCAGATCGTCGATCTGGACGTAGTTGAGCGGTCCCGGCGGGTTGCCCGTGTCGGCCCAGACCGGCATCTGCGAGTTGGGGTTGCCGCACACGTAGCGACCGCCGACCTCGAGCACGTTGCGCAGGTAGTTCTCGTTGAGATGCGCGAAGAGCTTGTCCTGACGGTTGAGCACCGGGCCGATGCCACCCTCCCCGTTCTCCCCGTGACAGCGCGCGCAGTTGGCCTCGTACAGGTTGTAGCCGCGCTCCACCGCGATCACCTGCTGGGCGGCGGCCTCGGCATCGAGCCGCGGCTCGCTGATCCCAAGCGGCCCGAGCTCGTAGAACCAGTAGACCGCGATGAACAGCGCGACCACCACGGTGACCAGGAACCCGACCCAGCGGGCGTTCGACGACTGGCGGACGACCTGCGCGGCACGTTCGGGGCTGAGCTCGAACGATCTGGCCGACGGGGGCGAGGTGAACCGCTCGACGGGTGCCGGCTCGGCTGGTGGTCGTGGGATGGGGAGGCGCTGCTCGGGCTCGCGTCCGGGCGTATCGGCCATCAGATGCAGCCCGTCGGCGTGCGCGGCGGAATGATCCCCGGCTGCCCGAGCGCGACCGGCAGCGGCCCGAGCGTGATCTTGCCCGTGTTGATGGTCAGGACGCCGGCGCTGTCCACGCTGATCGAGAAGCGGTCCATGCCGCGTGGTGCGGGCCCGTACTGCGCGCCGTCCACCTTGATCCCGAGCCGGTCATAGCGAGACCCGTGGCACGGGCACTCGAGCCAGAAGTTGCGGAGACAGGCGTTCGGCTTGCAGCCGAGATGCGGGCAGCGCTGGTACATGGCCCGGACGTTGAGCGCGGTTCCATCGCCGGAGTCGTCCTCGCCGGCCAGGAAGCGCTGCTGGCCCGGGTCGATCAGGGCGACGAAGGCTCGCGCGTCCGGGTAGTAGGCCGGGAACCCCTCGTCGATCGGCAGCGCCGAATTCGCAAGCTTGACCGCCTCGAGGTCGCCGATCGTGATCGGTGCCCCGAAGCCGCCCTTGAGGTTGGGCCAGGCGAACGCGACGGTCCCCGCCGTGACCTCGAGGAGCCACAGCCCGATCCCCGTCCCGAGGGCGACCCGCAGGAGCTGGCGTCGCGACAGCCCCTGGACCTGCTGCTTGCGGAGCGACTTGATCGCCTCGGTGGTCAGGGCGGCCGGCTTGTCGATCGGTTGGACCTGGTAGTTGCTCATGGACGCGGGATCCTTCGGGGAGCGGTCATAGGGCGAAGTGCATGCCCGGAGTCGTCACGTACGGGATGACGAAGTTGTATCCGGGGCCGCGGAAGAAGATCCCGACGAACGTGACGACCAGTCCGAGGACGCAGAACATGGTGAACAGCATCACCGCGGTCTTCCGCTCGGACGGGCGGGTGGCCAGGATGTTCTCGCGATCGATGTAGGGGATCAGGGCGGCGCCGACCAGCACGAATGTCGGGACGAGCACCCCGGCGACGGTCGGGTGGAAGTAGGCCAGCAGCTCCTGGAGGCCCAGGAAGTACCAGGGGGCCTTGGCCACGGCCGGGGTCACGTTGCCGTTGGCGAGCTCCTCGAGCGGCGCGTTGATGAACAGGCCCATCGCCAGCAGGAAGACGCTCATCACGCCGGCGGCGAGGAACTCGATCGAGAGCAGGTGCGGCCAGGTCATGACCGTGTCGTCCGGCTCCTTCTGGACGCGGACGACGGCATCCTGCTTGACCAGGGCGAGCAGCCGGTACGGCCGGGCCGACATCGGGACGCGCTGCTTGTCGATCTCCGTCCGCCGAGTGGGATCGACCGGCAGGACGACGCGCCCCTCGGTCGGCTGCTTGGTGTCGGTCATCGATGTGCGCCTTGTGGCCACGCTGAATTGCCTTGCGGCGCGCTAGGGCGGGCGAGCGCAAGGCGGAGCTGAGCAACGGAGCGAGCGCACTGCGAAGTGCGTGAGCGAGTAGCGGAGGCGACAACGCGGCGATCGGTCGTCATAGCGGGCCGCTGATCCCACCATCCTTGCGGATACGCCAAAAGTGCACAGCAAGGAATACTGCCGCGATCAGCGGCAGGAAGATCACGTGGCCCACGTAGAACCGCAGGAGCGTGTTCTGCGCCACCTCCAGGCCACCGAGGAGGATCAGCTTGGTCGGCGTGTTGAACAGCGGGGCGTAGCCACCCATGTTCGTGCCGATCGTGATCGCCCAGTAGGCGATCTGGTCCCACGGCAAGAGGTAGCCGGTGAAGCTGAGCATGATGGTCAGGAAGAGCAGGACCACCCCGACCACCCAGTTGAACTCACGCGGCGGCTTGTAGGCCCCGTGGTAGAAGACCCGCATCATGTGCAGGAAGACGAAGAAGACCATCAGGTGGGCGGCCCAGCGGTGGATGTTCCGGCTGAGCAGCCCGAAGGTCACCTGGCTCTGGATCTCGAGGATGTTGGTGTACGCCTGGGTCGCCGACGGGACGTAGAAGAACATCAGGTAGACGCCGGTCACGGTCAGGACCAGGAACAGGAAGAAGGACAGCCCGCCCAGGCAGAAGGTATAGGCGAACTTGACCGCGTGCTGGCGGACCCGCACCGGGTGGATGTGCAGGAAGACGTTGTTCATGACCGCGTACGCGCGCGAGCGTTCGTCGCGCGGGTAGGGCTGGCGGAAGAGCGAGCGCCACACGACGCTGCGACGCATCGCCGCATCGAGGCGCTCAAGCATCGACATCGCGACGCTCAGGCCGTCCGGGCTCGGGCGTTCGATGTGGTCATGACGCGCCGAGCGCGGTAGCCACATCGGGGGCGAGCGCAAGCACGCCGAGCACGACCGCCACGAGCAGGCTGCCCCGCCCTGCGATGACCAGCCAGGTCGGAGGCGACGGCCGGCCATGGTAGCGGAGCGTCCAGTGGATGAGCGTGGCGACCCCAACGGCGACGAGGGCGAGCCCGAGCGGTCGCTCGCCGCCGAGATAGGCGGCAACCACGATCGGGAAGATGAGGACGCCACCCGCGACGGTCAGGGCGAGGTAGGCGCCGTCGGCCGGCCCCGAGACACCGGCCCCCGGTAGCCGCCGATCCAGCCAGGCGTCGAAGCCGGCGATTGCGAGGCCCGCCAGCGCGACGAGGGCCAGCAGGAGCACGACGGTCGTCGCGTCGTGCCGAAGGATCTGGAAGTCGGGGTTGCGCGCCTGGATCAGCGAGATGGCGGTGAGCGATACGGCAACCGGCATCGCAAGCACGGCGCGGGTCCGCCTTCCGCCGGGGATCCAGGGTGAGACCACCACCCAGACCACGGCCCCGAAGAGACCGAAGAACAGGCCGCCCGCCAGCACGAGGCCGAGGGTCCCCGAGAGCGTGATTTCCCCGATCCGATTGCCGTTCTCGGTGAACCGTCCGGCCGCCTCGGGAACAAGCAGCGCCGCCGCGCGCATCACGATCCGACCGCCGATCCCGGCAACGACAACGCCGGCCAGCAGCCCTGCGAGACCGCCACGAGCGATGTCCCGGAGAGGTACCGCGAGCCGCCCGAGCGCCAGGCGGCTGGTCGAAACTCGCGGGTGGGGACGCGCCATGGTCGGTTGCATGGAAGCTCCGCGTGCCAGTATGCCGTGCTGCGATGTATACGTTCCGTTGAGAGCCTTGTCAAGCGGTGAGTTTCGCGGGTTTCTGCGACCTATTTGACATGGCGCCGTCGTGTGTTGTATATATCGCTCTACGATATTACGCAGCACGATATAGCAACCGATTGAGGTACCCGGTGGCCAGACTTCGACGGATCCTCGCGACGTTCGCCGTCCTCGTTATCAGCACCGCCGCGACGGCTCCAGCGATCGCGGCCGGCGACGGCGCCGAGCACGCGTCGGCCACCTTCATCGACGCCACCGGCGCAACGGCCGGATGGGCGACGCTCGTGGAAGACGCCAGGGGCACTGTCCACGTCAACATCCACGTCGTGGGCATCGTGCCCGGACGGCACGGCATCCACATCCACGCGGTCGGTGCCTGCACGCCCACGTTCGCGGCGGCGGGCGGTCATTACAACCCGCTCGGCGATCAGCATGGACTCGACAATCCGGAGGGGCCACATGCCGGCGACCTGCCCAACCTCACCGTCAACCCGCAGGGCATCGGTCACCTGAATTCGAAAACGGACCGGGTGACGCTCTCCGCCGGCCCAGCGACCCTCTTCGACGCGACGACCGGGGCGGAGGGCAGTGCCTTCATCATCCACGCCAACGAGGACGACCAGCTCACGGACGCGACCAACGGTGGGAGCGGCGCGCGGATCGCCTGCGGCGTGATCCATGCCGACTGAGGCGACGCACGTGGCCTTCGGTCGATTCGGCGAAACGGCGATGTGGATCCTCGTGGCGCTGGCACCAGGCCCACTGCGCGCCGCCAGGATGCTCGACGAGGTTCGCCGGCTCGACGGCCAGGTCGGCCCCGGCGCATTGTTCGGGGCGGTCGCCCGGCTCGAGCGACGGGGGCTCATCGAGCCGCTCGTGATCGGTGATCGGCAACCAGCGTATCGTCTGTCCATGCGATGGCACGGAGACTCGGCGGACTACAGGGAGGGCCTCGCGCGATGAGTCGGCTTCTGCGTCTCTACCCGGCCGCCTGGCGCGAACGATATGAGGCGGAGTTCATCGGCACGCTCCAGGAGCGGCCAGTCGGCCCGACCGGCTCGGTGGACATCGTGAATGGCGCGATCGACGCGCACCTCCATCCGGAGCTGATCGGCGGCGCCCCGCACGTCTGGACGCATCGCCTGCCCGGGTTGATGGCCACCGCAGCCGGTCTCATCTGGTCGTGGTACTACCTTCGAATCGTGCTGGCTGCTCCGGAGGAGTGGGGGTATGGCGTCTTGCTCGCGATGCTCCTGATGATCTTTGCTGTGCTGGGCGACTACATGGCTTCGTACGCGCGGCGCATCGGTCTCGCCGTCTCCGCCCTCATTTCAGCGGCCGTGCTCGCCGGGGTCCAGCCCTTGAGCGTCATCGGTGACGGCATGCTGAACTTCGCCCTTGGAGCCGCGGCGGCGTTGCTCCTCAGTGGCGGGATGTTGACCCTCGCCGCACTCCGTGCCGGGATCGGTGCGGGCGTCCGCTGGGTGCTGATCGCCGGTGGCCTACTGGTGCCGGTTACCGTCGCCATTTCCGTCATGGGAGGCTTCGGGCCGACCGATCCGGGCGGCGCGCCGGCGATGGTCGTCGCGATCCTGCCCTATGGGATCGCCTGGACGATCGTCGGCCTGCGGATGACCCTTCGAGGGTCAATGACGATCCACGACGCTCCCACGACCGCGCCAACCTCGAAGGTTGCCGCGGCATGACCAATGCGCTCCGAGAACTCGGTCGCTTTGCGGAGCCGTCCCTGCACATCCTCGTCTCCTTGTCGGATGGGCCAAAACACGGCTACGCGATCATGACCGACGTCGAGGCTATTTCCGGCGCAGCGATGGGACCCGGCACGCTCTACGGCGCGCTTGCCCGTCTCGAGCAACGTGGCCTGATTGAGGCGCTTGAGCCTGAGGAGCGCCGCCGGCCGTACCGGCTGACGGCGCTCGGGGCGACGACGCTGCAGGCGCAACTCCTGTTGCTCAACAGCTTCGTACGAACCGGACTGAGCCGCCTGGAGAAGAAGCAGGCGTGAATCGGACGCCCTAAGCGCTCGTCGGCTCGTCGGGGACGAGCGTCCGACGCAGCCAGATCCCCAGGCCGAGCGCTCCCAATGCCGGCACGAGCAGCCAGATCGTCAAGACCAACAACGTGACGGACATGATCCGCTGGATGTCGCCGAGCGAGTCCCCGATCAGGCCCGAGTCGAGTCGCGTCGCCAGGACATCGCTGTTGTCGGCGAGCTGGCCGAGCGACCTCGCAGTGGCGGCCAGCGCAACCCGGTCGCCGTCGAGACTATCGGCGATGAGCGAGAACCGGGCGTCGAGGCCATCCATGCTTGTCGCTATTCGCCCGATGTCGTCAGCCGCTGCTGACAGTGGCGTGGCGCCCAGGATGTTGAACGAACGAAGCTGCGCTTCGACGGCATTGAGGTCGGAGCGCACCTCGACGATCGTGCCGACCAAGGACGACACCGCCCGCGACGACTGATCGAGGGTCACGGTGAAGCTCTGCGCGGTCGTGGCGGCATCGCGAAGCACCCTTGCCGCGAGCCGCATGGTGGTCGCCCGCTGCGCGAGCGTCGCCTCGACCTCGTGGCGAATCGCGCTGAAGCGGCCGTTCACCAAGACCAAGCCGCCGAACCCGATCGTCGCGACGACCAACCCAATGAGCCCATAGGCGATCAACCCGGTCCCGAGACGGCGCAATCCGCCAAGCAGCCCGGTCGGCGCCGTCACCTCCAGCCGCTGCGCGCCGCGTCCGGATAGAGCCTGACCCGCCGATACGGCTCACGCCCGCGCGACCGTGAGACCAGGTTGGCCCGTTCCGCGAGCTGGTGCTGGAGCCGCCGGATGTAGGCGTTCTGCGGCGACAGCTCGACCGCCTCGGACGACTCGAGCACGGCTTCGATGGCGTCCTCGGTCTCGCGCATGGCGGCCTCCCGCGGGTCGATCTCGAGCGAGAAGATCGAGGTCAGGCTCGACTGCATCTGCGGGATCGTGTTGCTCTTGAGCACGTAGATCGGCATCGCCCGGTCTTCTGCGTCACGGAGCAATGGCGTCTTCTGTTTGTACTCGTTGCGCAGGGTCATGACCACGTCCGCCTCGTCCACGTCGCGGGCGATGATCACGGGCAACTGCAGGTCGCGGATCGCCTGCTCGAGGCGCTTGCGGCTGATGCCCTGGGGCAGGACCCGAAGGGTCGGGAGCGGCGAGCCGCCCGGCACGAGGACGGTGCCGCCGTCCGGCCCCTCCTCGGCGCCAAGCGGCAGCGTGTCCCCCTCGTCGTCCTCGAGCTCGTCCAGGTTGACTGGGGCGGTCCCCTCCTCGACCTTCAGCGCGTTCAGCGCCTTGCTCGCCTGATCACGCCACGCCTTCTGGCGCTCGAGCTCGCGCGCCTCCTTGGCCCGGGTCTCCACGGCCGTCGGCACGGCGCCGCGCTCCAGCGGTCCGCGATCGGCGATCTCCCCGGCCACGAACGGCGCCTCGGCCGGTCGCGGGCCGCCAGGAGACGGCCCCGGCTGGGACGCGAACCGCTCACCCGGGAGCGTGCCGGCCCAGCCACCCTCCGATACGGGTCCACGTGTCGCCGACTCGCGTCCGGAGCCGCCACGCGATTGGCGCCACCCGCCGGTTGCCCCGGGCCGGTAGCCCGGCCGGAACGAGGCGCCGCGGTCGGCCTCGCGGTAGCCGCCGGTTCGATACGTACCCTCGCCGCGCCAGCCGGGCTCCATCCGCCACGGCGATCCGGCACCGACGAGACCGGCAAACCGCTCCGCGCCAAGCTGCTCCCGGGGCGACGGACGCGGGCGGCCCTGGCTGCGGTGGACGCCCTCCTCGTCGCGCCAGCGCAGCTCCGGCGCGACCGGGTCTCCGCGCAACATCGCATCGATCGTGTCCGCCACGTCCGAATGGACGACCACTCGCTCGCGGTCCTGGATCTCGACGATCACGTCGAACGTGGGCGGGGCCTTCCGCTCGAGCACGCTCTTCTGGGTGCGCCGGCGACGCGCCTCCTCGTCGCCCAGGGTCACGCTCTGGATCCCGCCGATCAGGTCCGACAGGGTCGGATTGAGCATCAGGTTGTCCAGGTTGTTTCCATGCGCCGTCCCGATCAGCTGGACGCCGCGTTCGGCGATCGTCCGGGCGGCGGCCGCCTCGAGCTCGGTCCCGATCTCGTCGATGACGATGACCTGCGGCATGTGGTTCTCGACCGCCTCGATCATCACCTCGTGCTGGAGCGACGGGGTTCGGACCTGCATCCGGCGGGCCTTGCCGATTGCCGGGTGGGGGATGTCGCCGTCGCCGGCGATCTCGTTGCTGGTGTCGACGACGACGACGCGCTTGCCCATGTTGTCGGCCAGGACGCGCGCGGCTTCACGCAGCATCGTCGTCTTGCCGATCCCGGGCCGGCCCATGATGAGGATGGACTTCCCGGTCTCGACGAAGTCGTTGATGATCTCGATGGTGCCGTAGACGGCCCGGCCGATCCGGCAGGTCAGCCCGACGATCTTGCCGTTCCGGTTGCGGATGGCGCTGATCCGGTGGAGCGTCCGTTCAATGCCGGCGCGGTTGTCGTCGCCGAACGTCCCGATGTGCTCGATGACGAAGGCGAGATCGGCCTCGACGATCTCGCGATCGAGCAACCCGGTTTCCGAATCCGGGAAGCGAGCCTCCGGCCGGCGACCCAGGTCCATGACGACCTCGATCAGCGCGGTCCGATCGGGCAGCGCGTGGACCGCGTCCACGATCTCCGGCGGCAGCGACGTCAGCAACGCGTCGAGATCGTCGATCGATTCGTGCTGTCGTTCCTGGCTGCCCACGGCGTCCTCCACGAGCGGATGGCCTAGCGGACGCCGGCCGGCACAAGGGCCGGCTCGGCGACACGCACGAGGGTTTCCTTCATCAGCAACGTGACGCTGGCGATCGAATCAAACCCGGCGTCCTCCATTCTGCGGTCGATCGGGGATTCGTAGGTGCGGACGGGGGCGATGACCCCGCGATCGTGCCGCCGACCGCTGCCTTTCGTCGTTTGGGCGGCGATGACACCAAGCCCGAAATCGATCAGGTCGGACACGTCCACGTCCGGCCGCGCGACGACCTTCAGGTAGTGCGGCTGGTCCTCCTTGGCCACGCCGATCTGGATGTAGGCATCGAGCATCGTGCCGTCGCGTCCACCGTCCGGCGTCACCTGGACGAATCCCTCGACGTCGGCGAAACGCAGGATCGGCGTGAGGCTCGAGCGAGGCACCCGCAGATGCGCACCCTGGCGCTCCCAGTCGGCGAGGCGGAAGGCCTCCAGCCGGGTGACCGGCTGCGGCGTCGCCTGCGCATACAGGCGGGACAGGGCGACCGCGTCGAGCGAGTTCGTGGCACGAATCTGCGCGGCCTGCTTGCGCTTCTCGTTCCACGGAACCGGCAGCGGCCGGTCCTCGGAGCGGAACAGGATGCGCTCCTCGCCGTAGCGCATGAACCCAGCCTGCATCAGCAGCTCGACGTTGTCGTCGGCATCTGCGCAGGCCACGTGGAAGCGCGCCGCGCCACGCTTGGCGCCCTCGCGGAGCAGAAGCTGGACCAGGCGGTAGCGGATGTCGCCCGCATTGGCCAGCCCCACCGCGTCGAGCTCGACGATCGTCCACTCGTCGCGGACGCTTTCGCGCTCCACGCGCACGAGACCCGCGATATGGCCCTGGTCTTCGTATACGTACATCAGGTCGTTCGGACGGAAGGCGCCCAGCGGCAGACGGAACAGGCTGAACACCCCGATCGGTGGGCCGTTGACCGGCAGTCCCAGGGAGCGGGTGTCCACGCTGTCGGACTGGCACAGGCGCGACAGCTCGCCGAGTGCGGCCAGGTCGGTCAGACGCGCCGGTCGGACCTTGCCGCCGCCCCTGGCCCGCAGGGCACTCATCGCTCTGCCCTGCCACGCCGGGTCGGATGTGGACGGCGGCCGGATCCTTCGCCGGGGTCGTCGTGCTCGGCCGCCATGGTCGCCATCAGCCGATGGAACCGGGTCTCCCCGGCCAGCTCCGGGTGGAACGCCGTCGCGAGCACGTTTCGCTCACGGACGGCAACGATCCGTCCGTCGTCCAGACGCGCGAGTACGTCGACCTCCGGACTCGTCCGCTCGATGATCGGAGCGCGGATGAAGACGCCGTGCACGGGCCGGTCGCCGAGGATCGGGACCGACAGCTCCGCTTCGAATGAATCGAGCTGGCGACCAAAGGCGTTGCGCTCCACCGTCACGTCGAGCAACGGGAGGATCGGCGGCTCATCGCCGGTGATCTCGCGCGACAGCACGATCATGCCGGCGCATGTCCCGAAGATCGGCGCCCCACGCTCGGCCAGATCCATGATCGGCTGGCGCAGTCCCCATCGCTCGATCAGCTGGCGCATGGTCGTGCTCTCGCCACCCGGCAGGATGAGCCCGCTGACGCCGTCGAGGTCCACGGGCTCGCGCACCCGGACGCCGTCGACGCCGATGGCGCGGAGCGCGTCGAGATGCTCCCGGAATGCCCCCTGCAGGGCGAGCACACCGATCTTCATGGGCCTGGCCGCCGGCGACGTGGTCTCGTCGCCCTACCAGCCGCGAACGGCGAGCCGCTCCTGGTCGGGGATCTCCTCGAGCGCCATGCCCCGCATGGGTGCGCCCAGCCCCTTGGATACCTCGGCGATCTTCCTGGGGTCATCAAAGAAGGTCGTGGCCTGCACGATCGCGTTGGCCATTCGTGCCGGATCCTCGGACTTGAAGATGCCCGAGCCGACGAAGACGCCTTCGGCCCCCAGCTGCATCACGAGCGCCGCGTCCGCCGGCGTGCTGATACCGCCGGCCACGAAATTGACGACGGGCAGCTTGCCGTCGGCCGCGACCTGCTTGACGAGGTCGTACGGGGCACCGAGCTCCTTGGCCGCAACGAACAGCTCGTCCTCGCGGAGGCTCTGCAGGCGGCGCATCTCGGCGAGGACATCGCGCAGCTGGCGCACGGCCTCCACGATGTTGCCCGTGCCCGCCTCGCCCTTGGTCCGCATCATCGCGGCACCCTCGTTGATCCGCCGCAGGGCCTCCCCGAGATTGCGACAGCCGCACACGAAGGGGACCTTGAAGGCGTGCTTGTCGATGTGGTTGGCCTCGTCGGCCGGCGTCAGGACCTCTGACTCGTCGATGTAATCGACACCGAGCGCCTCGAGGATCTGGGCCTCGACGAAATGGCCGATCCGCGCCTTGGCCATCACCGGGATGGAAACGGCGTCCATGATCCCTTCGATCAAGGACGGATCGCTCATCCGGGCGACCCCGCCCGACTTGCGGATGTCCGCCGGAACACGCTCGAGCGCCATCACGGCGACCGCGCCGGCATCTTCGGCCAGCTTGGCCTGATCGGGCGTGACGACATCCATGATGACGCCGCCCTTGAGCATCTGGGCGAGACCCTTCTTGGTCACCCAGGTAGACGTCTCGACGGTCATGTGGGACGGTTTCCTCTGGTGGTCGCGCTCGGTTCGCCGGCCGGGTCTGGCCCCGGGGTCGTCGCCCGTTCGAGTCGGCCGAGTCCCGTGCGCGCGCCAATTATCGCACGAGTTCGGGCGATCTCCCAAGGCGCATCAGAAGGTGTAGCGGGTCATGTCCTTCGGGAACGACGACCAGGCGAACGCCTTGACCGGCTGCAGCTCCCAGAGGCCGCCCCCGGTCCAGTTGGACGCCTCGGCCTCGTAGCCGAACGCTGTTGCGCCTCCACGGTACGAGGGAAACGTTGTGCCGATCCCCGCATAACCTCAGCCACGGATTGTTACGGACCGATCGGACCCGGATCCGGGTCGTCCGGCAGCTTCTGCGTCCACACTGAGCGTGAACCTGACCGAGTTTGCGCCCGGGGAGGTCCGAACCCCTCCATACCGGTCCCTGGTTGCGGTTTTGCGGAGGACCCCGCCGGGGCAACGGCCAACGTCAACAACATGTCCGGGAATCACGCCTAGCGCGAAACCGTCCGGATGACCCCC
>JBBEBJ010000154.1:0-18158 GCA_040882425.1 Chloroflexota bacterium
GTGGATCGCCACACCGAGGTCTTCGCGGAGGCGGTCGAGGCGCTGTTCGGCTAGGTTCCCGCACGGTCGTCAGCGCGCGCCCGCCGCGTTGGGGTATTGCGCGCGACCCAAGGGCGACGCCCTCGACCGCGTGTTACTCACCTGCGCCAATCGCGGATATTCGAGTGTGAACGCCACCCAATTCCGGCACCTGGTGTCGTTTCGGCGGCCGATCACGAGGCGAATGTCGCGCACGTGCGCATCAGTCGAGCATCAGGCTGGGACGCAACCGCGCCGCCAAGCTCGGGTCGTGCTTGCGATTGGCGTCCTGGTTGGTGGTGCCGTCGGAGTCGGGTCGGCCATGTTGGCGCATGAGATCCTCGTCCTCGCCTTCGGCGAGGAGGGCATCCCGGCGGGCGACGAGCGCAAGGCTGGACGGTCCTGACGCGGGTCAACCGTCATGCCGTTTGCGGCCGATCGACTCCGAAACCGGTGGCCTACCGGCCGAGCTCAGACCTCGTCGAACGCTCGGTCGAGGCGCTCCGACACGACCGCCGGGTCGATTGATCGCCGGTGCTGGCGGGCAGTGGGCGCCTCGGCATTCACCCTCGCGATCGCCCGGTTCGCGTCGGCGACGATCCGGGCGACCTGCGCTCGGACGCGCGCCCGGGACAGCGGCGAGGTCCGCGAGGCGCGGGCGATGAGGGCCTCGAGCTCCGACAGCAGCCGGCGAGCCTCCTTGTCCGACTCGATCCAGGGCGGCGCCATCCCGGCGTTGCGAAGCATCCGGTGCGCCATCGCCCATTCGCCGGCCGCCGTGTCGTCCTCGATCGGCAGGCGCTCCTCGCGATACGGCAGGTCCTCGAAGGCGCCAGATTCCATGCCCTCCCGGATCTGGCGCTCGACGAGGCTCTCCCAGCCGTGCGCGGTCTGCGGCCGGCCTTCGGCGTCGCGTCGCTGCGGGCTCATGGCGACATGGTAGCGACGCTGACAGGCGAGGTGACGCGTCCCGCTGCTACGGTTCACGAGATGGATCGGATCGACGGCCAGCCCGTCTATTCGGCGACGGATCTCGTCGCCTACCTGGCCTGCGAACACCTGACCCAGCTGGAGCGGGCGGCGCTTGCCGGCCTCGTCAAGCGCCCGATCCGCGACGACCCGGAGCTGGACATCATCCGCCGCCGCGGGTTGGAGCACGAGCGGCGGTTCCTTGCCGATCTTCGGGCAGCCGGCCGCGAGGCCGTCACGATCGAGCTCGACGGGTCGGCCGCCGACCGTGGCGAGGAGCTTCGAGGCGCCACCGCGAAGACGATCGAGGCGATGGCCGCGGGTGCCGACGTGATCTTCCAGGCAACGTTCTTCGACGGGACCTTCCGTGGTCACGCCGACTTCCTGCTCCGCGTCGAGGCGCCAGATCGCCCGTCGCGCTGGGGCCCCTACCACTACGAGGTGGCCGACACGAAGCTGGCCCGCCACGTGAAGGCGAGCGCCATCCTCCAGATCTGCTCGTACATCGACCAGCTGGAGGCGATCCAGGGCGTCCGACCGGAGTGGCTCCACGTCGCGCTCGGCGGGAGCGCCCGCGCCGTCGAGCGGCTTCGCGTCGACGACTACATGGCGTACTACCGGAGTGCGCGGGACCGGTTCCTGCGCACGCTGGCGGACGAGGCCGCGCCGACGCACCCACCGGCCGGCACGTATCCGGAGCCCGTGGAGCATTGCGACGTGTGCCGCTGGGCCGCGGAATGCGCGCAGCGCCGCCGAACCGACGATCATCTCAGCCTTGTCGCCGGCATCAGCGCCAGACAGCGACACGCGCTCATCGACCGCGGCGTCGCCACGCTCGAAGCGCTGGGCGAGCTCCCGCTGCCGATGGAGCCCCGGCTCGAGGGCACCAGCGCCGGGGCGCTGCTGCGCGTCCGCGAGCAGGCCCGGATCCAGCTCCAGGGTCGCCGCGAACTGTGGCCGAGATACGAGCTGCTGCTCCCGGAGCCGGGCGCACAGATCGCACCCGAACGCGGGGTCGCGAGCCTGCCGCCGCCGTCACCGGGTGACCTCTTCTTCGACATCGAGGGGGATCCGTACGCGGCCGAGGACGGGCTCGATTACCTCTTCGGGATGCTCGAGACGGACGGGACGTTCACCGCGATCTGGTCGCGCGACGACGCCGACGAGTTCTCGCCGGCCGGCGAACAGCGCGCATTCGAGCGGCTGATCGACTTCATCATGGCGCACCTCGAGCGCGACCCGACGCTCCACGTCTACCACTACGCGCCGTACGAACCCACGGCGCTCAAACGCCTGATGGGTCGCTATGGCACGCGAGAAGCCGAAGTCGATCGACTCCTCCGGGAGGGCGTCTTGGTCGACCTGCTGCGTGCCGTCCGGCAGTCACTCCGGGCGTCGGTCGAGAGCTACTCGATCAAGAGGATGGAACAGTTCTACGGCTTCACCCGGGAGATCGATCTGCGCGACGCCGGGTCCAGCATCGTCGCCTTCGAACAGTGGCTCGAGCTCGGCGAGGGCGAGCGTCCGGAGGCAAACCATCTCGACCGGATCGAGCGCTACAACCGCGACGACGTGGTCAGCAACCGGCAGCTGCGCGACTGGCTGGAGGAGCGTCGCCTGGAGCTGGCGCAGTTGACCGGCCAGCTCGTTCCGCGGCCGGCGGCCCGGCTCGCGGAACTCCCCCAGCAGCTGACCGAGGCGCAGGAGCGGGTCCAGGCCCTGGTGGACCGGCTGACCGCCGGCATCCCGGCCGATCCGCTCGCGCGCGACCCGGTGCAGCAGGGTCGCTGGCTGTTGGCCCAGCTCCTCGGCTGGCACCGCCGTGAGGACAAGTCGATGTGGTGGGAGTTCCATCGGTTGATGGACCTGGCACCCGAACAGCTCGTCGACGAGGACGACCCGCTCGGCAACCTCGAGCCAGTCGGGCCGATCGACGTGGAGCGAAAGGGGAGGCAGACCTGGCGGTATACGTTCCCGGCCCAGGAATACGACCTCGGCCGGAACCGCCTGTTCGATCCCGCCAACAAGCAGGCGGACCCGGGAGGATCGCCGTTCGACTGGGCCGTCGGCGACCTCGTGGCGGTCGATCCGGCCGGGACGACCATCGACATCCGACGCGACGTGGGCGCTCCCCACCCGCGCGCCGTCGTGCCGCTGCCGTGGGTCCCCACGCCAGAACACCAGGCGCGCCTGCTCGAGCTCGGTGAATGGGTCGCCGAACGCGGTTTCGACGACGCGGGCCGTTTCCAGGCCGCCGTGGACCTGGTCCTGCGCCGGCCGCCGCGCTGCGGCCAGGCCGACGGCGACGCCCTCTGCGCGACCGGCGAAGCGGACCTCGACGCGGCCCGGCGGCTGGCGTTGGCGCTGGATCGGACCACGCTGGCCATCCAGGGTCCGCCCGGATCGGGCAAGACCTACAGCGGCGCCCGGATGATCGTGTCGCTGCTCGCGGCGGGCAAGCGGGTCGGCATCACGGCCACGAGCCACAAGGTCATCGGCAATCTCCTGCGCGCCGTCCTGACCGCCGCGGACGCGGAGGCCGTGATGGTCCAGCCCGTGCAGCGCGGCGACGCCGACCAGGTCCTCGACCACCCGCTCGTGACCCGGGCGACCGATCCGGGCCAGGCGGCGATCCGGCTTGCCGACCGCCGGGCCAACCTCGCGGCCGGGACATCGTGGCTGTGGGCCTCGCCAAAGATGGTCGGGTCGGTGGACGTCCTGTTCGTCGACGAGGCCGGACAGATCTCGCTGGCGAACGTCCTGGCCATGGCCCAGGCGGCCGAGAGCGTCGTCCTGCTCGGTGATCCGCAGCAGCTCGATCAGCCGCTACGGGGAAGTCATCCGTCCGGCGCCGACCGGTCCGCGCTGGCGCACGTGCTGGGCGATGAAGCGACCATGCCGTCCACGCAGGGCCTCTTCCTCGAGACCACGTGGCGGTTGCATCCCGCGCTGTGCGAATTCACCTCGGAGGTCTTCTACGACGATCGGCTCGAGGCCGAGGGGCACCTCCACGTGCAACAGTTGCGTGCTGGATCCACCCCGTTCGACGGCGTCGGCCCGCGATTCCTCGAGGTACCGACCCAGGGCGCCGACAACGAATCGGCGATCGAGGCGGGCGCCGTGGCACAGGTGGCGCGGTCGCTCGTCGACGGTGGCACGAGCTGGATCGACGGTGAGGGCCGGAGCCGACCGGTCACCTGGGACGAGGTCCTCATCGTCGCGCCATATAACGCGCAGGTCGGGGCGATCCGTCGGCTGTTGCCCGCAGCCGCGCGAGTCGGGACGGTGGACAAGTTCCAGGGACAGGAGGCGCCGATCAGCATCTACTCGATGACGACCTCGAGCCCGGAGCTGGCGCCGCGTGGCATGGACTTCCTGTACAGCCGTCACCGGCTCAACGTGGCGACGTCGCGGGCACGTTGCGTTGCGGTCGTCACCGCGTCGCCGAGCCTGCTTCGAGTCCGGGCCAGGACGCCCGCGCAAATGCGTCTCGCCAATGCGTTCTGCCGGTTCGTCGAGCTCGCGGCGCGCCATGGTTGACGCACCCGCCCGCGACCTCTCGCCGAGCCGGCTGGCCGAGCTGCGCCAACGATCAGTCCTGTCGCTGATGGCCGGCGTCGCGCTTGGGAGCACCGGGCACATCGCGGCCGTGACGGTGGCGACCATCGTGGCCAAGGACCTCGCCGGGACGACGGTCTGGAGCGGTGCCCCCGGCGCGACGGTCGTCCTCGGGGCTGCGCTCGGAGCCACCTTCCTGTCGAGGCTGATGGTGGCGACCGGGCGACGGACGGGCCTGACCGTCGGCTACCTGATCGGCGTCTTCGGGGCGGTCGTCGCAACCATCGCCGTGATCTCGCGCTCCCTGCCGCTCCTGCTCCTGGGCACGGTTCTGATCGGCTTCGGGAACAGCTCGAACCAGCTGTCCCGGTACGTGGCCGCGGACCTCTTCCCCGTGGCGCGGCGAGCGTCCGCGATCGGGTTCGTGGTATGGGGCGCGACCTTTGGTGCGGTCGTCGGCCCAAACCTCATCAGCTGGGCGGGTGAGCTCGGCGAGGAGATCGGGCTCCCGGCGCTCGCCGGCGCCTACCTCCTGCCCGTGGTCTTCGTGGGGGCGGCCGCCTTCCTCTCGTTCGCGCTCCTGCGACCCGATCCGTACGCCCTGGCGGACCTCGCCGAGACCGACGACGCGGCCGGTGACGAGGGCCAGGTTCCGCTCGTCCGGATCCTTCGCCGGCCGCATGTCCCATCGGCGATCGCCGCTCTCGTGGCGGGCCAGACCGTCATGGTCCTGATCATGACCATGACGCCGCTCCACATGACCGATCACGGGCATGGACTCGCCGCAGTCGGCCTGGTCATCAGCGGACATACCTTCGGGATGTTCGCTCTGTCCCCGATCTCGGGAAGACTGACCGACCGGTTTGGCAGCTCGGCGGTCGTCACGGCCGGCCTGATCGTCGTGGCCGGATCGGCCGTCCTGTCGGCCATCGCGCCACCCGACGGTGGCCCCATGCTGTTCCTGGCCCTGTTCCTGCTGGGCTACGGCTGGAACCTGGGCTTCGTGGCCGGCTCGGCCCTGCTCACCCACGGCCTGGCACTGGCCGAGCGGACGCGACTCCAGGGTCTGACCGATGCCCTGATCTGGAGCTCGGCCGCCGCGGCCAGCCTGGGATCCGGCATCGTCGTCGCGGTCGCCGGGTTCACGGCCCTCGGCATCCTCGGCGCGGGCATGGTCGTGATCCCCGCCTGGCTCGTGATCGCTCGGCGGCGAGCGGCCGCCACGACCTAGCGATCAGCTGCCGGGGCGGTCGCGGACGGCGTGAGCTCCCGACGTACCCACGCCGCGAGCGCCAGAGCGACCGTCGTGCTCAGCCACGAAGCAGCGGCCTGGTCATGCACGTCGGGCCGCCCGATCCGTTGATCCCGATCTCGGTCGCCGGGTACGTGTGCACTTCGCACCCTGCGGTCGCCAGGGCGGCGGTCGTTCGCGGGTTGCCCTCGGCCAGGATGACGACACCGGGTCGCACGGCAAGGACGTTGCAGCCGAGCGTCGCGAACTCCTCGTCCGGTACCTCGAGGAGGCGGACCCCCAGGTCGCGCAGGAGCTGCCAGAGACCCACGGGCAGCAGCGGCAGGTAGACCACGGCCACGTCGTCGGTGACCGGCGAGATGACCGAGAGCAGGTGGATGAGCTCGCCGGCGCCATGCCAGTACGGGACGTCGAAGATCCGGACGTCGCCGCCGACCAGGGTCGCCAGCTGGCGAGCACCCTCGTGATCGGTCCGCAGCGTGCGCCCGATGCACAGCAGGTCGGGCCGGAGCCAGAACGTGTCACCGCCTTCGATCGTTCCCGGGGACTCGATCCGCCCGGCCGTCGGGATCCCGAAGCGGGTGGTCCAGGCTTCCAGCGTCGCCGGTTCGGATGCACGGGTCGGCTTGCCGGGCCGGAGCGGGATGGCCCCGCGGTCAGAGACGAGCAGCGGATCGAAGGTGTAGACGAGGTCGGGGCTGACGGTCTCGTCGTCGAGGACATGAACTCGCGGTCCCAGGGCGGCCAGTGTCTCGACGAAGGCATCGTGCTCGCGCTGGGCGACCGACAGGTCGACGCGATGCAGGAACCCGTGCGCCGGTTGGTCGAACGCGGCCCCGAAGGCCGGTCCGGGCCGCTTGACGAGCACGTCGTGCAGGGGCGCGGTCATGCTCTGCGCGCCGTATCGGCCAAGCGTGGTCGTCATCGCGGAAGCATAGGACCCGAGGGTTGGGGCTTGGCGGGGGACGCACCAGCGGGTAGGCTCCGGGACGTGGCCGGCTACGTCGCGAGTGCCAGGCTCCAGGGCGGCGTCCCCCGCTTCGTCGGAGGAGCCGCGACAGCCGTGTGGCGCGCCGACGGACCACGTTCCGCCCCGACCGTCATGGTCGTTGACGCGGCACCCGCGGTCGACCATGTCGAGCTGGTGGGCCGGCCGCTCGACGAGTTCCTCGCCGATTGGCTGGCGTCGGTCGGCGAGTCCTGGTCGCAGCTGACGTTCTTCCTGTTCGATCCCGACAGCTGGCGCTGAACCATCACGGCCTGTCACGGTATGGTTGCGTCAGCAACCGTCGTCAGTTGGAGGCCCTCGCCGCCGTCATGACCGCTCCGTCGTCCGTGGATCGGCCGCTCGAGCCGCGCGACACGCGCCTGGCGCCGTGGCGCGCCTTCCTGCTGGCGCACGCGCGGATCGTTCGCCGGCTGGACGAGGAGCTTCGCGCCGAACACGACCTGACGATCGGCGAATACGACGCACTGGTGACCATCGCCCAGGCACCTGAGCGGCGGATCCGGATGCGACAGCTGGCCGACGAGGTGATCCTCAGCAAGAGCGGCGTGACGCGCCTGATCGACCGCCTGGTCGATGACGGCCTCGTGGAACGGAGCGCCTGCCTGTCCGACGCGCGCGGTGCCGAAGCCGTCCTGACCGAACTGGGCCTGGACCGCCTCCGGGCGGCGTCGAAGACGCATCTACGCGGGATCAGCGAGCACTTCCTGGCGGCGCTCGGGACGGACGAGCTCGACGCGGTCGAACGGACCATGACGTCCGTCGCTCGCCACGCCGGGAGCGGCGTCGCCGTCGACCCAGTGGGTGACACGAGCGACGAAGCCGTTCGATCCGCGACGGGTCATCGGGCGTCGGGCGGCTGCTGAGCGGCGTGCCTGGCCGACTCCGTGTCGGGACGAGTGGCTTCGCGTACTCGGGCTGGGTCCCACGCTTCTATCCGAGTGGCCTCGCGTCCGGCCGTTTCCTCGAGCATTACGCGACGCGGCTGACCGCGGTCGAGCTCAACAACACCTTCTATCGAAGCCCCAGCCCGGCCGCCGTGGCCGCCTGGCTCGCCGCGACGCCCGCGGACTTCCGGTTCGCGATCAAAGCGCAGCGGGGCGGCTCGTACCGGGCGCTCCAGGCAGATCCGGCGACGAGCGTGCCGTGGCTCACCGATCCGTACCGGGAATTCGGGGAGCGCCTCGGCACGGTGCTCTTCCGGGTGCCCGATGGTGTCGGGCGGAATGACGAGCGGCTCCGCGCCCTCCTTGCTGCCTGGCCACGCGAGCTGCCGCTGACCGTCGAGTTCCAGGATCCCTCGTGGCACGTGGACGAGACGTTTGAGGCGCTGGCGCAGATCGGCGCCGCACTGTGCACGACCGAGCTGCCGGACGATCCGGAGCCACCAACGATCAGGCGGACCGGTCGGTTCCTGTACCTTCGGCTGCGCCGGCACGAATACTCGACCGTCGAGCTCTCGGTCTGGGCGGCCCGGCTCGAACCGTTCCTGACGGCGGGCGACGACGCCTTCGTGTTCTTCCGGCATGACGACGTCGGTCGTGGGCCCGAGCTCGCGACGGAGCTTGCCGCCGAGGTCGCGCGTCTCGGCGCGACTTGATCACGTCGCCGAGGCGGCCGCGGGTCGTGGCCGCCTCAGCCGCGGACAGCTTCCGCGGGCCCGAAGACGACCAGGATCTCCAGGCGCTCGGTGATCTCCCCGAAACGATGCGGCACCGTCGCCGGGACGAACACAAGCGAGCCCGTGGTGACCTCGCGCGTCTCGTCACCGACCGTCACCACGCCGCGGCCGGCCGCGACGTAGTAGAGCTCGTCCTCGGTGTGCGGCGATTGCGGGTCGGTCGCGCCGCGCTCGAGGACATAGAGCCCCGCGGACAGGTCGGGCACCCGCAGGAATTCGCGGTAGAGCCGACCCTCGGTCGCGCGGCTCGCGTCGATCTCGTTCAGCTCCCAGGCTTGCATGTCGACCTCACGTTCCTGGGCGGCAGCGTAGACGCGCGGACGACGGCGTGGGGAACCGGTCCCGCGGATCGAGCGTAGCATCGATCGATGACCCCTTCCAACCCCGGCCTGCCTCACTGGTTGGCTCGATTGCCGGCGGCGGCCCTGCTGGTGCCGCTGCTGCTCGTCGCCTGCGGCCCTAGCCAGGACACGCCCACGCCCGTCCCGACGACCGCGGGCGCAAGCCCGACGACCGCGGGCGCAAGCCCGACGACCGCGGAGCCGAGCGAGTCGCCGACAACGGCGATCCCCGCGGCGACCTCGGCGCCGTTCGATCCGACAGGGGTCTCCCTCGACGTGGAGGTCGTGACCGATCGTCTCGATCAGCCGGTCGATGTCGCGGTGCCCGACGACGGCAGCGGTCGGGTCTTCGTTGCCGAGCGGCCGGGGCGGATCCGGGTCGTTCGGGACGGGGTGGTCGACGACGAGCCCTTCCTCGACATCCGCGAGCGGATCGCGAGCGGCGGAGAGCGCGGCCTGCTCGGCCTCGCCTTCCACCCTGACTTTCCCGACGATCCGCGGTTCTTCGTCGACTACACCGACGTCAACGGCGACACCGTGATGGCCGAATACCGGCAGGACGAGTCCGATCCGGCCGTCGGTGATCCGGACTCGGAGCGGGTGCTCCTCCACATCGACCAGCCGTACCCCAACCACAACGGCGGGGCGGTCGTCTTCGGGTCGGACGGGATGTTGTACGTCGCGATGGGCGACGGTGGCTCGGGTGGCGATCCACATGGCAACGGGCAACGGCTGGATACGCTCCTCGGCAAGATCCTGCGCATCGACGTCGACGACCCGGGCGACGAGCGGCGCGGGTATGGCATCCCCAACGACAACCCGTACCTCGACGCGCCCGAGGCGATGCCAGAGATCTGGTTGACCGGGCTGCGGAACCCGTGGCGGATCCGCTTCGACGAAGCGACCGGAGACCTGTGGATCGGCGACGTCGGCCAGGGCGCGTGGGAGGAGATCGACGTCGCGCCGGCCGGCGTCGGTGCGCTCAACTTCGGCTGGAACCGGATGGAGGGGTTCGAGTGCTTCGAGCCACGCGAAGGCTGTGACGAGGCGGGCCTGACGATGCCGGTCGCCGCGTACGGCCACGACCTGGGTTGCGCGGTCATCGGCGGGGTTGTCATTCGCGACCCGCACCAGCCGTTGCTGAACGGGGGGTACCTGTTCTCGGACTCGTGCTCGGGCAACTTGTGGCTCCTGGACCCCGCCCGCGACGAGCGGCATGAGCCCACGCTGGTGACGAACAGCGGTGAATCGATCAGCTCGATCGCGCTCGGCGCGGACGGCACGGTCCTGGCGACGGCCCTTGGCGGCAAGCTCGTACGGATCACCGGGGCGGCGCGATGATCGACGCTGCCATGTGACGGTAATGGTGGCGGATCCCCGTGCCTGATCCCGCTCAGCGGAGCCCGGCTACCTCAATCGACCTGGGCTCGCGTCCGGCGGGCTGGACCTGCGTCGAGGCCAGTCGCCAGGGGGCGAGCCTCGTGCCGGCGCTGAGGGCGTCGACCGGCGTCAGGTCGATGATGCCGGCCGGGTCGGCCGCCTCCATGCGGTGCCCGGGGGGGCCGGAGGGGCAGTGGTAGATGTCGCCCGCCGCGAGGACCTCGATGTCGTCCTCCCATTCGATGGCCAACCGTCCGGCGGTCACCAGCCCCCAGTGCGGCGCGTCACACCAGTCGTCGAGGTACCCGCTGCCCGGGCCGAAACTCGACTGGGTCAGGATGTACGACGACATCGCCCACGATCTGGCGTCGATCCGCTTTCCTTCGAGCACCTGGGCGCCGGCAGCCGGGATGACGGACGCCGATCCACTCGCGTCGGCGCCGGGCAGCTCGAACCCCCGTGCGGCGAGCGCGGCGTCGCTGGCGTCGATGCCCGGGTCGATCGCTTCGAAGCCCGCGATCCGGGCGGCCCCGACAATTCGGAATCGGTGGGGACGACCGCCGGGCGAAACGTGGAACGCACTGCCCGGCGGGATCGCCTGGCGCACCTCCCCGGACTCGAAGACGACGTCCCCCTCGAGCACGAAGCCCCAGTGCGGCTTGGTGCAGGGTTGCTCGATCGGCGTTCCGCTGGACCCGCTCCCAGGAAGCTCGGCGAGGACGTACGCCAATGGCCCCAGCAGCGCGAATCGGACCAGGATGCCATCCTGCCGAAGAATGCGGAGCTCGCTCGGCGTTACGTGCATGCAGCATCCCCTCACGCCGTATCGGCCCACGACCAACCGGCTGGGCAGTATATCCGCGGGACATTTGTGATGCCGCTGCAACGTCCAGCCGGGATCTGCGAAGGCCATCGGCAACATGGCACGTGATCCCTTGGGCAGGCCGGCGCGTGGACCGTCACCTTCGAGTGGGAGGGGATCCGACGCCGCCGTTGGGCGACGCAGCGCAGGGAGGCGGGTGAGCGAGACGCTGGCCGGCGGGCATTCCTTCGCCGATCTCGCCGAAGACCGTTCGCCAATCGGGTCGACCGTCGATCCCGCGGTGATCCTCGATGCCGTCGCGGAGGGGATCATCGTCTTTGATCCGGAGACGTTCCGGATCGCCGAGGCCAACCGCGGCGCGACCGAGCTCCTTGGCCGCGCGCACGATGGACTCGTGGGCCAGCTCGTCGTGGAACTCCTGCGGGATGCGGATGCGGAACGGTTCGCGAGTCACGTGGGTGCGCTGATGTCGGGCGTCACCGACGCCACGACCTTGATGCTCGACTACCTCCGCGGAGACGGCGGCACGATCGCCGTGGAGGTCGTCCTGCAACCCATCGAGCTGCCCGGCGGGCGGCTGGTCATCGTCGCGATCGCGCGCGACATCCGCGGGCGCCTCCAGACGCAGATCCGGCTGCAGCGGCTGGCGGAGGCGGAGCACGCTCGCGCCGCCGAACTCAATGCCGTGATTCGCGCCATGGGCGAGGCGGTCGTCGTCTGCGCGCCGGATGGCACCATCACGCTCACCAACCCGGCAGGGGGGCTCATCTTCCCGGACGTCGAGGCGCGAACCTACGGCGACATCGTGGCCCAGCTCCACGACCCGGACGGCGTGGCGCCCCCACTGGGAACGCCGAGCGGCCCGATCGAGTTGCAGGCGGTTGCCGATCGAGAACGATGGATCGAGATTGCGACCTATCCGGTCACGGAGGGCTCGAGTTCGACCGGGCCGTCCGGGGCAACGATCGTGGTCATGCGGGACGTGACCGAGGCGCGCCGGCGCGAAGCCGTCCGCGAGACGTTCATCGGCGTGCTCTCGCACGAGCTCCGCACGCCGCTGACGACGATCTTCGGGGGCGCCAAGCTCCTGGCCCGCGAGAGCTCCAAGCTCGACGACGAGACCCGGCGGGGCGTCTTCCGGGACATCCATGACGAGGCCGAGCGGCTCCAGCGGCTCATCGAGGACGTGGTCGCACTCAACCGGTTCGGCGAGGAGGTTCGCGACATGGGTCGTGAACCCGTCCTGCTCCAGCGGCTGCTGCCCCGAGTCGTCCAATCGGAAGACGGACGCTGGCCGGGTATCGTGTTCCAGCTTCAGATCGAGTCGGGTCTGCCGACGGTCAGCGCCGAGCCCACGTACGTGGAACAGGTCGTCCGCAATCTGCTGTCCAACGCGGCGAAATACGGCGGCATGGATTCCACCGTTCTCGTGCAGGCCGGACGAGGAGACCGGGAGGTGATCGTGCGGGTCCTCGACGACGGCCCCGGGATCGACATGGAGGAGCGCGAGCGCCTGTTTGAGCTCTTCTATCGCTCGGCAAAGACCGCGACCTCCGCGGGCGGCGCCGGCATCGGCCTGTTCGTGTGCGCGCGCCTGGTCGCGGCGATGGGCGGCCGGATCTGGGCGACCCGCCGCGAGACAGGTGGAGCGGAATTCGGCTTCGCCCTGCCCGAGCTCAGCGAGTAGGCAGGACCGGGCCGTCGATCACAACCAGCCGCGCCACCGAGCGGTCGCCAGCAGGCCGGCACCGAAGATCACCATCGCGCCGACGACGATCCAGAAGTTGGCGCTGTCCTCGAAGAACTCGACCGTGAAGTTCATGCCCATGATCCCGGCGAGGACAACGGCGGGGAGCAGCACCGCGGACAGTAGCGTCAGACGCTTCATGATCTCGTTCGCGTCCTGCGCCGCTCGACCCATGTGGATGTCATAGGTGCCCAGCAGCAGGTCGCGGAGGTTCTCGATCGAGTCGATCGTCCGGTCCAGCCGGTCACTGAGACCCGGCCACGGGCGGCCCAGCTCCTTGTGCAGCTCCATCTCGGGCCGCGCCAGCGCGGCGAATGCGAGTCGGTGCGGCGTCAGCGTCCGGCGAATGGCCGCGATCCGGCGACGGAGCGTCACGATCCTGGCCAGGATGTCGTCGCGGGGCCTCGTGCGGAGCGCGCGTTCGTCGAGACGGTCGATCTCCTGCTCGATGGACTCGGCCAGATGCAGGTAGCCGGCCAGGACCTCGTCCACGATCGCCGCGAGGAACCCGGCCGCATCGAGGCCGCCGATGTGGGTGTCGCCCTCGGTCAGATCATCGATCCGCTCGAGGACTGCCGCCGGGTCGCCGTGCACGGTCACCACCCAGTTCTGCCCGGCCACGAGATCGATCTCCTGGCGTTCGGGAGTGACGCCATCCGGCAACGCGTCCGGCGCGACCTCCATGGCCTCCAACACGAGGTGGATGTGGTCAGGGTACTGGGTGAGATCGGCTCTGCCACGTTCCGTGGCCAGCCGGCCGGCGAGGTGTTCGCCGATGCCCATCGCGGCCAACACCGACCTGAGGTCGGCCGCGTCTCGACCCTGGACGTCGACCCAGAGGAGCTGGCGTTCCTCGAGCCTGCCGGCGAGGCCGGGCTCGAGGGCGACCTCCCGGTCGGGCCGATCCGCGTCGTAGAGCCGCGTGCGGATCACGCGCTCGCCGGAGCCGCTCAGCGAAGGACCGCGAGCAGGGTGACCACGACGATCGCCACGATCGCCATCCCGTACTGAAGGACGTTCATGGCGAGATCAGATGCGGCGGCGCCGCGGGACTCTGTCGCGCCGGGTGGAGCTTCGCCGACGATGGGCGGGATCATCGATGTGCTGTCCTCCTGGGACGCCGGGCGCCGCGTCGATCCGCGGACCGCCAGCGTCGATCGCGGGGCATCCCGCGTGCACGCGGTCCGGCCGCAGCGGCATCGCAGATGGCTTGCATCTGGAGGACCGACAGCGCGGCGCCGCCGGCGCCGCGCTGATACCTCGTTGATACGAACCCCGAGATCCGCGTAGTCCGGACAGTTCGCGACCACGCCGAGAGTGATGCACGGCCCGCGGCCCGCCAGGGTCCGCGGCCATGCCGGCGGGCAGCGACGTACGCAGGATCGGATGGAGGAACAGATGGGCATCATCTCGTGGATCGTCCTCGGCGCCATTGCCGGGTACCTGGCCGGGTTCCTCGTCAAGGGTGACGAGGGCCTCGGCGTGATCGGGCACATCGTGCTGGGGATCGTTGGCGCACTCGTCGGTGGCTTCCTGGCGCGCCTGGTGCTCGGCATCGACCCCATTGACGGTGCCCTCGACATCAGCTCGATCGTCGCGGCGGTCGTCGGCGCGGTGATCGTCGTCTGGGTGGTGGGGCTGATCACCGGCCGCCGGGTAAGCGGCTCGGTCTGAATTCGGCCGGGAACGCCGGCCTGTTCCACAGACGAACGCCCACCGCCAGGTGGGCGTTCGTCGTTTCGCAGAAAGGCACGCCATGTCGCAGATCATCGAAGCGGTCGATGTGGGAGGCCAGGAGACGCGTGGCGTGGTGAGTTCGTCGGGGGCGACGTCCGCTGACCCGCGTCGCGGACGGCGCGGCCGACATGTGTTTGCAAGGTCCCCACGGGGGATCGTTAGCGGCGCCGATCAAGGCAGGACGTACGTTTCAGCAGTCACGACGTCGGGTCAGGGGTGACGTCAGGGCCACAACCGAATGTTCCCGCCTGGATGCGCTTGTGACGGGGCGCAACGCCGGGCTTAGCGCAACGGACGACCCGGGCCCCTCACCGGGTCGTCCGTCGCCGTTTCGGACCCGATTGCCCGGACGGTCGAGGAGGTAACGATGGCCACCACTACCACACGGCCGCAGGACACCGAGAAGACCGGGCAAGCGACCCATCTGGACACGGTCCGTGGCGTGGTCGCCGATGCGGCCGCCACCGCGGGCTCGATCGCGACCGACGCATCCTCAAGGCTCCCCGAGGCCGCGGCCGCTACGCGCGCGGCGTTCGATGATGCCAACCTGCGGATCCGGGCGAGCTCGGACGAGATGCTCCGGCTCGGCGCAGCCGTGTCCTTTGGTCTCGCCGCAGGCCTGCTGATCGCGGGCGCCAGCAGGATTCTCGTGGCCGCTGCCCTCGTCCCGGTCGGGATGATGGGATTGGCAATGCTCGAGCGCTGGAGCGGCTCGAGCCGCGACACGGACCGCTCGGGCGTCCCCGGCGGCTTGTAGGAGCCGCTGGTCGCACCAGCACGGCGGCGATGCAAGACGACTGATAGTCCGCGCGGATTGCGCAGCGACAAGCTGTGAGCGGCCCTCCCATACGGTGGATCCACGGGTCGCCACGGTGGCGACCACGGGTCGCCAAGGGGCGATCGAAGAGGAGACAGTGTGGACGACATGAAGAAGACCTATCGCGAAGGCGAGGAAACGGCCAAGGAGACCTGGCGACAGGCCGACGGCGAGAGCCCGGCCGATGCCATCGGGAACGCCGGCGACGACATCCGCAAGGAGCTCGGCAACGCCGGGGACGACGTCCGTCGCGAGACCGAGGAAGGGCTCGACGAGGACAAGGCCGCGTGGCGACGCTCGGACGGCGACGAGAGCCTGGCCGACAAGGCCGGGAACGCCGGTGACGATCTCCGCCGGGAGCTCGATCAGCGCTGATCCTCACGCAGGCAGTCAACAGAAGCCCCCGGCCTCGCCGGGGGCTGTCGCTTGATCGCGAAGGGTCCGTCCGGCGGGGATCGAGGTAGGGTCGTTGGACCTGAAGGGTTCGCCGCCAGGGCGCCCGATCCGCGCGTTGCTCGTTGCGCGCGCTCGATCGTGCCGCCCTGCGGGGCTATAGCGCGAGTGCGTCGATCTTGTCGGGGTCGAGGTCGAGGTCGCGGATGGCCTTGGCGGCCTTGGTGCCCGTAATCGCGCCGCAACGCGCGAGCTCGGCAAGGGTGGCCGCGGCGATGTGCGGTGGGTCGATCTCGAACATGGCCCGCAGGTTTTCGCGCGTGTCGCTCCGGCCAAACCCATCGGTCCCGAGCGGGAAGAAGTGGGGCGGCAACCAGCGGGCGACCATGTCGGGCAGCGCCTTCATCCAGTCGGTGGCCGCGATGATCGGGCCGCCCTCGTGCGGCAGGATTCGGCTGACGTACGGGATGCGCGGGGTTTTCGCGTCGGGATGGAGCCGGTTCCAGCGTTCCGTCTCGAGGCCGTCGCGCCGGAGCAGCTGGAAGGAAGGTGCGCTGTAGACCTCGGCCGCGACGCCGAACTTCTCGGCGAGCAGGTCCCGGGCCGCCAGCACCTGCTGCAGGATCGCGCCCGAACCGACGAGGCGTGCGGCATGCGCGCCGCGGCCAAGTTCGGGCGCGGTCGCAAACCGATAGATGCCTCGCAGGATCGCCTCATCCCTGATGTCGGGCTTGGCGGGCTGGGCGTAGTTCTCGTTGTAGATCGTGACGTAGTAGAAGACGTCCTCGGCTTTGGGCCCGTACATCCGGACGATGCCATCGCGGATGACCGCGGCGAGCTCGTAGGCAAAGGCCGGGTCGTAGGCGCGGATGTTCGGCACGGTGGACGCCAGGATCTGAGTGTGGCCGTCGTCGTGCTGCAGGCCCTCACCAGTCAGGGTAGTCCGGCCCGCCGTGGCGCCCATCAGGAAGCCCCGCCCGCGGGAGTCGCCGAACGCCCACATCTGGTCGCCGGTCCGTTGGAATCCGAACATGGAATAGAAGATGTAGAACGGGATCGTGGCCAGGCCGTGGGTCGCGTACGAGGTGCCGGCCGCCTGGAAGCTGGCCATCGAACCCGCCTCGGTGATCCCCTCTTCCAACACCTGACCGTCCGTCGCCTCGCGGTAGGACAGGACGAGATCGGAATCGACCGGTTCGTAGCGCTGACCGAGCGCGGCGTAGATCCCGACCTCCTTGAACAGGGGGTCCATGCCGAACGTCCGGGCCTCGTCCGGGATGATCGGCACGATGCGGGGTCCGAGTTCCTTGTCGCGGATCAGGTTTCGCAGGATCCGGGCGAAGACCATCGTGGTAGACACCGGCGTCTGGCTCCCGCCGGCGAACTCCGCGTCGACCGCCGCCGCCGGCGCGGCCATGGCCGGCGCCCGCACGACGCGTCGCGGGATCGGCCCACCCAGCGTGTTGCGCCGCTCCAGGAGGTACCGGATCTCCTCCGAATCGGCACCGGGATGGTAGTACGGCGCCTCCTTGAGCGTCGCATCAGGAATCGGCAGCTCGAGGCGGTCGCGGAAGATCTTGAGCTCCGCCTCGCTGAGCTTCTTGGCCTGGTGGGTGATGTTGCGGGCCTCGACACCCGGACCGAGGGTCCAGCCCTTCACCGTGTGGGCGAGGATCACCGTGGGCGCGCCCGCGTGCTCGACCGCCGCCCGGTAGGCCGCGTAGACCTTGCGGTAGTCGTGACCGCCGCGCCGCAGCTTGGACAGGTCATCGTCCGAGAGGTGCTCGACCATCTTGCGCAGGCGCGGGTCCGGCCCGAAGAAGTGCTCGCGGATGTAGGCGCCGCCGGCGACCGAGTACTTCTGGAACTCGCCGTCGAGGGTCTCGTTCATCTTCTGGACCAGCACGCCGTCGACGTCGCGGGCGAGGAGCTCGTCCCATTCGCGGCCCCAGACCACCTTGATCACGTTCCAGCCGGCGCCCCGGAAGGCAGACTCGAGCTCCTGGATGATCTTGCCGTTGCCACGCACCGGGCCGTCGAGCCGCTGCAGGTTGCAGTTGACGACGAAGGTGAGGTTGTCCAGCCCCTCGCGGGCGGCGACATGGAGTGCGCCGAGCGACTCGGGTTCGTCCGTCTCGCCGTCGCCGAGGAAGGCCCAGACCCGCGACTTCGACGTGTCGAGCAGCCCCCGGTTCTGGAGGTACCGGTTGTAGCGCGCCTGGTAGATGGCGCTGATCGGCCCGAGCCCCATCGAGACGGTGGGGAATTCCCAGAACTCGGGCATCAGCCGCGGGTGAGGGTACGAGCTGAGCCCCTCGCCGGGCACGGTCTCGCGCCGGAAATGGTCGAGCTGGTCGACGGTCAGGCGGCCTTCGAGGAACGCGCGGGCGTAGATCCCGGGCGCGGCGTGGCCCTGGTAGAAGATCTGGTCGCCAC
>JBBEBJ010000155.1:0-18109 GCA_040882425.1 Chloroflexota bacterium
GTCGCGCGACGGTCTTCCCGGCCCGGTTTCAGCTCGTGGCGGCGATGAACCCGTGCCCGTGCGGATACAGCGGCACGTCCGACCGCAGTTGCGCCTGCCCTCCGTTGGTGCCGGAGCGGTATCAGCGGCGCGTCTCTGGGCCGCTCCGTGACCGGATCGACGTGTGGGTGACCATGCCGCGGGTGGCGCCGCTGTCGCTCGTCCGGGGCCCGGAACCCGAGGACTCCGCGACGGTGGCTGCTCGGATCGCCGCGGCCCGGGCGATCGCCGGCGCTCGGCGCCCGCAGGCTGACAGCGGCCGGTTGACAGGACGCGGGCTCAGGGCCGCCTGCTACCTGACGGCCACCACGGAGCGGCGCCTGGTCCAGCTCGCCGACCTCGAACGGGCAAGCGGCCGCGGGACGGAGCGGCTTCTCCGTGTCGCGCGGACGATCGCGGACCTGGCCGGCGACGAGGTCGTCCGCGAAGCGCATCTGGACGAAGCCGCCTGGTTCCGGCCGAGCGACCTGCGGCTGGCCGCCCGGGAGGCCGGCTGACGTGCTCGGCGTGAGCGCAGCCGGTCCGGTCGGGGCCGCGCGTCCCGTCGAGCCGATCTCGCCCGATCCGGACGGCCAGCCGGCCCGATCCGCCGAGCGTGATGCCTGGGCCGTGCTTGCGGGCGTGGACGGGCTCGGTCCAGTCGGGTTCAACGCCCTGTTGCGCCGCTATCGGACGGGCGTAGCGATCCTCGAGGAAGCGGCGTCACCCGGCGGCATCGGGCGGCTGTCCGCCATGCCGCAACGCGACGATGGCGCGGGGAGTCCCGACGGCGAGGTTGACGCCTGGCGGGGCCTGAGCGGGAAGGTCGCCGAGGCGATCGCCGACGCCGCGCAGCGCGCCGATCGGACGCTCGCGCGCCTCGGGGCCCTCGGATTACAGGTCGTGACCACGGCGGACGGTGGGTACCCGAGTCGCCTCGCGTTGATCGACATGCCGCCGCATGTCCTGTACGTGCTCGGTGATCCGCGCGCTCTCGAGGTTCGATCGGCCGTCGCCGTCGTGGGCACGCGACGCGCGACGGACGCTGGCCGAGCGACAGCCGCCCGGGTGGCGGCGGCGCTCACCTCGGTGGGCTCCACGGTCGTCTCTGGCCTGGCCACCGGCATCGATGGAGCCGCCCACGCGGCGACCCTCCACGCGGGGGGCACCACCGTGGCGGTCATCGGATCGGGGCATGCCGCACTCTTTCCGCGCATCCACCAGCGCCTCGCTCGCTCGATCGTCGAGGCGGGTGGCGCGATCGTCTCGGAGCTCGCGCCGGATATCCGTCCGACCCACGGGACGTTTCCGCGCCGGAACCGCGTCATCAGCGGGCTCGCGGACGCGACGGTCGTGGTCGAGGCTCCGGCCCGCAGCGGTGCCCTGATCACCGCGTCATGGGCGCTCGAACAGGGGCGCGACTGCTTTCTCGTGCCCGGCTCGATCGATGCACCGGCGTCGGCCGGCTGCCTGGCGTTCCTGCGCGAGTTCGCGGGTACGGCCAGGATCGTGGCCGGGATCCCGCAACTGATCGACGATCTCGGGCTCGCCGGCCGCCTGGCAGAGCCAGGGGTGCGGGACACCGCCGCGGCCACGCTGGTCGAAGTGGGGGAGGCAGCCGGACGGATCGGGCGCGAGGTGCTCAGGGGCCGGGCCACGGTCGACGAGCTCGTGGCGGTCACCGGTTGGCCCATCGCCAGCGTCCTGACGGCGCTCACCATGCTCGAGCGGCACGGGCTGGTCGTGGGGATCCACGGCCGGTTTCGTGCCTCCGGCCCCCTTGCCGGCACCGATCCGAACAGGGTGCGCCGTCGTCCTTCGGCGCGTATCTGACGGCTGAATCCGTCGGCTGCGACCCGCGCCCCTGGTTGCCCGGCGTCACGAGGGAGTGCTACCCTGACGCCGGCCGTCACCCCAGGACGAGCCGGACCGCCCTCGGTGCTGTCCCAGAGCACGAAGCAGGAGCGTGTATTGCGCAAGGCCGCCACCGCAGTGTTGGCCGTCCCGATTCTTGCGGCCATCTACGCTGGCGCGTTGCTTCGTCGATCCCTTGTCACTCGGCTCGCGCTCGCCGTCGGGTTGAGCGCGCTCCTGGGTGGCGGGATCGTCGGCGCTGGTTTGCCGTCGCTCACGACCGCCACCCCGCCCACACCGATCGTCCCGTTGACCCGCGCCGAGTTCCACACCGTCGTGGCCACGGGTGCCAGCGTCGTCGAGCCGGTGGCGATCCACTTCACCACGCCCATGAACCCGGGCTCGGTTGCCGCAGCGGTCACGGTGGATCCGCCGACCCCGGTCGAGCTCGCCTGGGACGCAGCCGGACAGACCGTGACGATCGCACCGTCGTCGGCCTGGACGCCGGGCGTCTTCCACACCGTATCCGTCCAGGCCGGCGCGCTCGCGCAGACCGGGCAGCCGATGGCTCGGCCCGCAAGGGCGGCATTCCTGACGCGACCGCCCACGACCGCGACCCTCGACGCGACGGCGCCGGTCGGCACCCGCGTGTCGGTCGGGACCGCGTTCGCGGTGCGTTTTGCCGGGCCCGTCGACGCATCGTCCGTGCGCGAAGGGATCCGCCTGGAGCCCGAGACCCCGGGCACGGTCGAGTTGACGGGCACGCCAAAGGGCCCCGTGACCTATGCGTTCGTGCCGTCGGCGCCGCTCCAGCCGGATACCGCCTACAGGCTCGTGGTGAGCGGGGTGCGCGATGCGGACGGGCTGGCCCTCGCGCCGCAATCGATCGCCGTCCGGACGATCGAGGCGCCCGGTGTCGTTCGCTTCCGACCGCGGGCCGATGCCTCGGATGCGCCGCGGGACGCGACGATCTCGGTCCGATTCACCGAGGCCATGAATCGCGCCGCCACGGCCAGGGCGTTCTCCGTCAAGATCGGTGGCAAGGCGATCAAGGGGACGGTCAGCTGGGCTGAGTCCGACACCGTTCTTGTCTTCAAGCCGGCGACCGCGCTGCCCTATGACGCGGCCGTCGTGGCCAAGGTGGACATCACCGCGGCAAGCGCCACCGGCGCCACGATGGTGCGCTCCGTCCGCGCGATCTTCGAGACGGTTCCGAAGCCGAAGCCCAAACCGGCGCCGGTCGCACCGCCGGCGACCAGGACGAGCTCCGGTGGCGGTGGGGGGGCCGTCGGTGGGGGGAGCTGGGCGGCCGTCGAGCGCTACTACCTCGGACTCATGAACTGCACGCGGACGGGCGGCCTGGTCACCTCGAGCGGCGCGTGCAGCAGCCCCGGTGGCCGAAACGTGGCGGCGCTATCGCTCGACAGCGGGATCAGCAGCCGCGTGGCCAGGCCGTACGCCAAGCTGCTCGCGACGCGCGGTGCCTGCAGCCATTTCATCGGCGGCAACCCGGGCAACCGTCTGGCACGGGCCGGGTACAGCAGCTATCGCTGGGCCGAGAACCTCGGTTGCCGCTCGGGCAACCCGACGTCCGCGGTCCTCGGCTCGCATCTCTTCTTCCAGAGCGAGAAGCCCTACAACGGCGGCCACTACGTCAACCTGATGAGCCCGGCCTACGACCGCGTCGGGATCGGGGTCTGGGTCTCGTCCGGGCGGGTCCGCCTGGTGGTCGACTTCTACCACCCCTGACCGGACCATCGGCGGGCTGGACGCCCCGATCGCGGTCGCGCACCATCAAGCGGTGATCCGTAACGCCGTCATCCACATCATGAACGAGCAGCCCATGCTGGCGGACCTGTTCGAGGCGCCGGCGCCCGGCGACGTGGGCCTGCGTTGCACCAACCTGCGCACGCTCAACGGGAAGCGGCCCGTCTTCGTAGACGACATGGCCTCGATCTTCTTCTTTCCGTACCTGCACATCCGGTTCGTGGAGATCCCGCCGGGAGCCGTGACGGGAAGCGACCCATCGATGGCGCTCGATCAGGTTCTGGCAGGGGCGGCGGACGCGAGCCCGCCCCCCGCTCCGGAACCCGAACCTGAGCCCGAACTGGAGATCGACGAGGACTTCCTGCGGCGCATCCGCGAGGTCTGAGCCGTAAAGGGTCCGCCAAGGACCCAGTGCTACACTCCCGGCCGTGCCGAAGAACCTCGTCATTGTCGAGTCGCCGGCCAAGGCCCGAACCATCGAGCGCTATCTCGGCGCTGATTACCGTGTCCTGGCTTCGTACGGCCACGTCCGCGACCTGCCGGAGAACCCGGGCAAGGGCAAGTTCGGCGTGGACGTCGACAACGACTTCGCCCCCGAGTACGTGATCTCGGCCGATCGGCGCAAGCAGCTCGGTGACATCGAGAAGGCTGCCAGGGGCGCCGACGCCATCTACCTGGCCACGGACCTCGACCGCGAGGGTGAGGCAATCGCCTGGCACGTGGCCGAGGCGACCCACATGATCGAGGCGAAGACCCATCGGGTCACCTTCAGCGAGATCACCGAATCGGCCATCCGCGAAGCGTTCGCCCACCCCCGCCGGATCGACCAGCACCTCGTCGACGCCCAGCAGGCTCGCCGGATCGTGGACCGGCTTGTCGGATACACGCTGAGTCCGCTTCTCTCGCGCAAGGTTCGCGGCGGGCTGTCCGCCGGGCGGGTCCAGTCCGTCGCCGTTCGCCTCGTGGTCGAACGCGAGCGCGAGGTCAACGCCTTCACCGCCCGCGAGTACTGGACGATCGAGACGCTCCTGTCGACCGAGAAGGGCGAACGGTTCGCGGCCGAGGTCGTCCGGATCGACGGAGCTGCCCTCGAGGTCGGCGATGCCGAGACCGCCGAACGGCACGCGGGGGCGATCCGCGGGCTCCAGCCCCGTGTCACCAAGGTCGGCACGCGGACGCAGAAGCGCTCGCCGGCGCCGCCGTTCACCACGTCGACGCTGCAGCAGGAGGCGAGCCGCCGTCTGGGCTACAGCCCCAAGCGGACGATGTCGATCGCGCAGCGCCTCTATGAGGGCGTCGACACCGGCGATGGGCAGGTCGGGCTCATCACGTACATGCGGACGGACTCGACGGCCATCGCCGGGGTGGCGATGGGCGAGGCGCGCGAGGTGATCGGACAGCGCTATGGCGCGCGGTACACGATGCCCAAGGGCCGCGTCTACAAGACCAGGGCCAAGGGCGCGCAGGAGGCCCACGAGTCGATCCGGCCGACGAGCTTCCGTCGCGACCCCGACTCGCTGGCGGGGTCGCTCAAGGCGGACGAGCTGCGCCTCTACCGCCTGATCTGGCAGCGAGCCCTCGCATCGCAGATGGCGCCAAAGGAGCTCGAGACGACGACGATCGAGCTCGCCGACGGCGTCTACGAGCTCCGCGCGTCGGCCACGAGGGTCCTGTTCGACGGGTTTGCCGCGGTCTACACCGAAGGCCGCGACGATGGCGTCGAGGATGACGACGTCGCGGACGACGCGGAGTCCGGCCGGCTACCCACGCTGGTCGCCGGCGATCGCACGACCGTCGAGGAGGTCACGCCGACCCAGCACTTCACGGAGCCGCCGCCGCGCTACACGGAGGCGACCCTGATCAAGGCGCTCGAGGAGCACGGGATCGGTCGGCCGTCGACCTATGCCGCCACGATCTCGACGATCCTCGACCGCGGGTACGTCCGGGTCGAGGAGCGGCGGCTGCGACCGGAGCTGGTCGGGGAGATCGTGACGGACCTGCTCGTCGAACACTTTGGGGACTACGTGGACCTCGCCTTCACGGCCCGCATGGAGGAGGAGCTCGACGAGGTCGCCCGAGGCGAACGGTCGTGGGTTCCACTGCTGCGTGCCTTCTATGGGCCGCTGCGCGACCGGGTCGACGAGAAGCGCCGCGAGCTCAAGCGAAGCGACTTCACGACCGAGGCGACAGACGAGGTCTGCTCGCAGGGCCACCCAATGGTGATCCGGCTGGGTCGGAACGGCCGGTTCCTCGCCTGTTCGCTCTATCCCGAGCACAAGGAGAGCCGGCCACTCCCCGGTGACGAGCCGCCGCCCCAGGAGGGAACCGGCGAGGTCTGCCCCAGGTGCGGCGAGGGGACGCTGGTCGGCAGGCGCGGGAAGTTTGGACCGTTTGTCGGCTGCTCGCGATACCCGGAGTGCGACTACATCAAGCGTGAAGGTCCACCGCCGCCCGATCCGCTGCCGTTCGAGGTCATCTGCCCCAAGAACCGCGACGGCCACCTCGTGCCACGACGCGCGCGGCGGACCGGGAATGTCTTCTGGGGGTGCTCCAAGTACCCGCGTTGCGACTACACCACCAATCACGAGCCGCTCGGCGGGCTCCACGATGCCGATGACGGTCCGCTGGCTCGCCGCGACGACGGGGCGATCTGCCTGATCTGCGGCTCGACCAGCGACGCCGTGGCCGCCGACATCGTCCCGGGTGAACGGTACCCGGGCGGCCCGGCCAACCCCGAGGCCCTGGTCCGGCCCGCAGGAGCCCGTCGCGGCGGGGGCACGGGCGGCGCAAAGACCGGGGGTCGCGGACGTGGCGGAGCTCGTGGCGTCGGCCGCGGCAGCACGAGACGCGCGAGCGCGGTCGAGCCCGCCCCAGACGCGTGAGCGCGGCCCCGGCCGACCCAGCACCGGCGCGCACGCCGCTCGATCCGGCCCTCGTGCGGTTTCTCCGTTCCCTCGCCGCGCGCGACACTTCGGCTCACACCCAGCGCGCCTACGCCACCGCGGTCGGCAGGTATCTCGCCTGGCTGGCGGACCGGAGAGCCGACTGGCGATCACCGGCGCGGGCGGACCTCCGCGCCTACCTTGCCGTCCTCGGCGAGAACCACGCGAGGACGACGGTTGCCCAACGGCTCGCCGCCATCCGCGCCTTCCACCGGTGGGCAACGCGGAACGACCTCGCCCCCGGCGATCCATGGAGTGCCATCGCCACGCCCCGCCTGCCGCGACGGTTGCCACGCGTCCTCGAGGTCGAGCAGGTGGGACGCCTGCTCTCGGTCGTGGACGCGGAGCTGGCCGCAGCGCCAGGCGGCGACCCGGCGCGAGCCGCCCTCCGCACGGCCCTCTCCCTTCGCGATCGCGCCCTCGTCGAGACGGCCTACGCCGCTGGGCTACGGATCAGCGAGCTCGCCGCCGCGGATCTCGGATCGCTCGACCTGCACCGCGGCGAGATCCGTGTCCTGGGCAAGGGCCGCAAGGAGCGGATCGGCCTGCTCGGTCGTCCGGCCCGGGCCGCGCTGAGCGCCTACCTCGAGGACGGCCGTCCGCTCCTGCTCGAGCGCCGGGGCGGCGACGAGGCGCCGCCGGTCGAGGTCTTCCTGAACCAGGCCGGCGCCGCGCTCGGGGTCCGCGGGCTTCGATACCGCCTGGATCGCCTCCGGGAACGCGCCGGGCTGCCGCTCGGCGTGTCGCCCCATACGCTGCGGCACTCGTTCGCGACGCATCTGCTCGATGGCGGCGCGGACCTGCGCGTGGTCCAGGAGCTGCTCGGTCACGTCAACCTCGCGACGACCCAGATCTACACCCACGTGTCGCCCGGTCGCCTCCAGACCGCCTACCGGGAGGCGCATCCGCGCGCCCGTCGCGACTCGGCGCCGTGACCGCGGGCAGCGCGCTCGCCCGCGCCGGGCTGGTTGTCTCGGGCGCGTTTCTCGTCTCACGGATCCTGGGCTACGTCCGGGTCGTGGTGTTCGTGCACGCGTTCGAGCCGGCCGAACTCGACACCTTCTTCGCCGCGTTCCGTGTTCCCGACCTGATCTTCCAGCTGGTCGCCGCCGGCGCCCTGTCGTCGGCGCTCGTCCCGATCGTGTCGGCCCTGCTCGAGCGCGAGGAGCAGGCGCGCGCCTGGCGGGTCGTCTCCACGGTGATCAACCTGATGCTGGTGGCGCTGGCCGTGCTCGCGGCCGTCCTGTTCATCCTCGCGCCGCTGGTGATGCGGCTGATCACGCCGGGGTTCGATGACGAGCAGCTCGAGCAGACGATCGTCCTCACCCGGATCATGCTCCTGAGCCCGATCTTCCTGGCGATGGGCGCGGTGGCCACGAGCGTGCTCAACGCGGGCGGGCGGTTCGCCGCATCGGCGATCGCCCCGATCGTCTACAACCTCGCGATCATCGGCGGGGCGCTGTTCCTGGCGCCGTCGCTCGGCATCGAGGGGCTTGCCGTGGCGGTCGTCGCGGGATCGCTCGGACACCTGCTCGTTCAGTTACAGCCGCTGCGTCTCCTGGGCTTCCGCTACGGGCCGCGGATCGAACCGGAGGATCCAGAAGCACGGCGCGCACTCCTCCTGATGGCGCCGCGGGCCCTGGGCCTGGGCGCGAACCAGGTCACGTTCATCGTCGTCACCGCGCTCGCATCCGGGCTGGCGGTCGGTGCGGTGGCCGACTTCAACATCGCCTTCACCCTGCTCCAGATCCCGATCGGGGTCATCGGCGTGCCCCTCGGCATCGTCCTGTTGCCGTCGCTGTCGCGCGACGCGGCCGTCGGGCGCGAGGCGGAATTCGCGCGGCTCCTGACCCGGTCGCTGCGGCTGATCCTCTTCGTGATGGTGCCCATCGCCGGCCTCCTTGCGGTGCTGCGCCGCGAGGTGGTGGATCTCCTGTTCGGCGGAGGCAAGATCGGCGAGGTGGACCTTGCCCTGATCGCGACGACGCTGGGCTGGTTCCTGATCGGACTCGCCGCCCACGCGCTGATTGCGGTGCTTGCCAGGGCGTTCTATGCCCGCCAGGACACGCTCACCCCGGTGCTGGTCGCGGTGGCCGCCGTGTTCGCGAACACGACCCTCGCGATCGTCCTTGTCGGCCCGCTCGGGCTGGCCGGGATCGCCCTCGCCATCGCCTTCGCGGCCTGGATGGAGGCCACGATCCTGTTGCTCATCCTCCGCTGGCGGATCCTGGACTTCCGGCTCCTGGACCTCGTCCGCGTCGGGGTCCAGGCGGTGGTCGGGACGGTCGTGGCGTCGGCTCTGGCCTTTGGCACCGCGGCACTCATCGCCCGCGCCGTCGGGACCGATCCGTCGGCGGTTGTCCTGATCGTCGACGTTGTCGTCACATCGGCGGTGTTCGGCCTGGCCTACGCGGGCGTGGCCGTCGTCTTGCGCATCCCCGAGCTCGCGTCTATCGTCGAGGTCATGGTCGGCCTGGTACGGCGTCCGCTCAATCCGTGACGTCCGTCGGGGTGGCGGACTGGGATGCGTTCGTCGAAGCCAGTGATCCGGGTTCCTACCTGCAACTGTCGGGCTGGGCGACGGTCAAGGCGGTGAATGGCTGGTCCGCGCACCGGATCGCGGCACAAGCCGGAGGCTCGGACGATTCGGCTGATGCATCCCGACGGATCGGTGCCCAGGTTCTCGTGCGCCGCCCGCGCGCGATGCCCTGGGCGTTCGCCTATGCCCCGCGAGGGCCGGTCACCGGTGCATGGACCGAAGCGTCGGTCGAGGCGTTCACCGCGACGGTCCGCAACGAGCTCCCGGCCCGGGCGGGCCGGGTGTCGCACCTGCGGATCGACCCCGAGCTCGAGCTCGATGGATCGCTCGACCCCGACGGAGGGCTCCGCCGCGCCCTCCGAGCCGCGGGCTGGCGACCCGCTGCCGCCATCCAGCCCAACGCGACCCGGATCATCGACCTCCGCGCGGACGAGGAGGCGCTGTGGGGCGACCTGCGAAAGAAGTGGCGGCAGTACGTCAACAAGGCCCGGACCGGCGGTATCGCGGTCGTCGAGGGGGCCCGGGAGCACTTGCCCGAGTTCTACCGGATCTACCGGGAGACGGCCGACCGGGCCGGGTTCCTGATCCGCACCGAGGACGCGTACCGTGACGTCTGGGACGCCTTCGCGCCGGGCGGGCGGGCCCGCCTGCTGTTCGCCCAGGCACCCGACGGCGAGCCAGTGGCCACCCTGTTCCTGGTTCGCTGCGGTCCCCGGGTGGTGGAGCCGTACGGCGGCATGACACCGGCCGGGGCGGAGACGCGCGCGAACTACCTGCTCAAATGGGAAGCGATCCGCTCGTCGCGCGAGGCCGGCGCGACCAGTTACGACCTGTGGGGTCTCGCGACCGGCGGCATCGCCCATTTCAAGACCGGCTTTGGGGGGCGCGAGGTTCGCTACATCGGCGCCTGGGACCTGGTGCTCGATCCGCTCGGCCGTCAGGCGTACGAGCTCGCGCAGCGCGGGCGCGTCTGGTGGGCGCGTCGGCGACACGGCATCCGTGGTGGCGGGAACGCCGCGGCGTTCGGGCCGGCCGATTGAACCTCCGCGACGCGACCGGGGAGGAGCTTGCCGACTGGGATGACCGGGTGGTCGAGGCGCCCGGTGGCCACGTGTACCAGTCGCGCGCCTGGGCGACCTGCAGGCGAGCATCCGGCTGGACGCCACGGTTTCTCGTGGGAGACGATGGCGGCAGGACCCTGGCGCTCACCCGATCGTGGCCCGCGATCGGCGGCGGCAGCGCGTACCTGCCGCGGGGCCCGGTCCCCATGCCAGGGGAGCTCCCCGGGTGGGAGGCCATTGCCGAGCGCCAGGTCGCCGTGGCCCACGCGCTTGCCGCGGAGGGCGTGGACGTCGTCGCTGCCGACCCCGAGGTCCCGGCGGTCGAGCCGGCCTTCCGTTCCCGCATCGAGGCGGCGGGCTTCAGACCCATCGAGGAGATCCAGCCATCGCGGCATCGGATCACCCTGCCGCTGGGCGAGGGGGCGGACGAGGCGTCGGTCCTTGAGGGCATCGCCAAGTCCACGCGTCAGCGGATCCGTGGCGCGGAACGAGACGGCGTGACCGTGGTGCGCCACGATGTCCGTGCCCCTCGAGCGGGTCCCGGCGAGGGCTTCGCCAGCCCGACCGAGCCCGCCGCGCACGCCCTCGACCGCTTCTACGATCTCCTCCTCGAAACCGGTGAGCGACGCCAGTTCTCGTTTGGCCCACGCTCGATGTTCGTGACCTGGTGGCGGACGGCCCACGAGGCCGGCCACCTCGTCTATCTCGAGGCCAGGACCGCCGGGGGAGCCGCACAGGGCCAGCCGCACGCGGGCCTGATCCTGTACCGCCACGGTGGTCGACTGTCGACCGTCCATTCGGGCGATCACGCCGCGACCCGGAGCGACCATCCGGGTGCGCTCCACCTGCTTCGGTGGCGGGCGATCCAGCTCGCCGTTCGGGAGGGCTGCTCGGAGATGGATCTCGGTGGGGTGGACGTGGCAGGCGCTCGGGGCGAGCCGCGCGAGGGCGACCCGCTTTACGGGCTCTATCAACACAAGCGAGCCTTCGGCGGTCGCTGGCTCGAGCTCACCGGCGCGCACGAACGGGTCTTCGACGCGCGCGGCTACGCGCTCGGCCGGCTGACGGGGCGCCTCGCCCGGCTGGTCCGCCGGTGACCGAGCCGACCCTCGCGGCGCTCCTGAGCGCCGCCGAGCCGTCAGCCCCGGCGCCGCTCGGCTCCCTCGTCGAGCGCCTGATACGGGACGGTCGCCTGCGTGGGGCACGTCGCGACGGTCGGGCGATCGGTGCCGCGGGTGTTGCCGACATCCTGGTCGGCGGCGTGACCCACGATTCCAGGGAGGTCCACCGAGGCGTCCTCTTCGTGGCCGTGCCCGGCCGGCACGTCGACGGCCACGACTTCCTGTTCGAAGCCGCCCGCCGAGGCGCCGCGGCTGCCCTGGTCGAGCGGCCCGCGCCCGACGTCGGCCTGCCTCAGCTCGTGGTCACGTCCGCGCGAGACGCGCTCGCGACGGCCGCGGCCTGGTGGTACGGCGATCCGAGCGAGGACCTCGGCGTCGTCGGGATCACCGGAACCGACGGCAAGACCACGACAAGCTTCCTCGCGGTGGCCGCGCTCGAGGCCGCGGGCATCCGCACCGGGATGACCGGCACGGCCGAAACGCGGATCGGCGGGGTCCAGTCCCCGAACGAGGCACACGCGACGACACCGGAGGCGCCCGCGCTCCAGGCGGCGCTCCGGGCGATGGTCGCCGCCGGCGACCTGGCCGCGGTGATCGAGACGACTTCGCACGGCCTGGTGCTCGGCCGCGTCGATTCGATCGCCTACGACATCGCGATCCTGACCAACCTGACCCACGAGCATCTCGAGCTGCACGGGTCGTGGGAGGCCTACCGCGACGCCAAGCTGTCGCTGTTCGAGCGACTTGCCCCTCGCCCGACGCCAGCGGGCCACGAGCCCAAGAGCTGGCCGAAGACCGGCATCGTCAATCTCGACGACCCGTCCGCGGGAGCGTTCATCGGGGTGTCCCAGGAGGCCGGCGCCCGCGTCTTCACCTACGGCACGGACCCCGCCGCCGACGTGCGGGCGACCCGGGTGGAGGAGGATGCCCGGCGAGTGCGGATCGAGTACTCGGCGCCGTCGGGCTCGGCGGCGGTGGAGCTGCAGCTCGTCGGGCGCTTCAACGTCCACAACGCGCTCGCGGTCGTCGCTCTGGGCGATGCCGTCGGCCTCGACCCTGCTGCCGTGCGCGCCGGTCTCGCCTCGGTGCCCGTGGTCCCGGGGCGAATGGAGCGGATCGATCTCGGCCAGCCGTTTGGCGTGATCGTTGACTTCGCTCACAGCCCGGCATCGCTGCAGACGGTCCTCGACCTCCTTGCCCCGGCTGCCGCGGCCCGCGGCGGGGGCCTGATCGCGGTGTTTGGCTCGGCCGGCGAGCGAGATACGGCCAAGCGCCCGGTGATGGGCCGGATCGCGGGCGAGCGCTGCCGGCTCGTCGTGGTAACCGATGAAGACCCGCGAGACGAGGATCGCGATGCGATCAACGACGCGATCGCGCGCGGGGCGGAGGCGGCCGGCCGTCGTCGCGGCCACGACCTGCTGGTCATCGCCGATCGGCGGGCGGCGATCGAGGCGGCCTTCGAGCGTGCGCGACCGGGCGATATCGTGCTCCTGGCGGGCAAGGGCCACGAACGCTCGATCATCGGCCCCGATGGGCCGCAACCCTGGAACGAGGTGGCCGTCGCCCGCGAACTGCTTGGCGCGTCGGGTCACGGGACTGGCCGATAGCGGCCAGCACGGCCGTATGCCGGCCTCAGTTCGTGCGCGGCGCCGCTCGCGAGGCGGGGATCGGCGGGAACCCACTGCTATCCTTGCGCCGCATGACGAGCATTCCATCCCGCACGAAGGCGCCAGCGGCGTCCCGCTCCAAGGCCAAGCTGCCGGCAGGAGCGCACGCCCCGGCGGGGCCGGACGAGAACGGCAACCGTCGCGGACCGCGCGTGCCGAGCGCTGCGGCGATCGCTCGCGCGCGGAAGACGGACCTCGAGGCGCTCCGATCCGACCTCTTCGCGGCGATCCACGAGGAGCATCCGGGCGTCGATCTCGAACCCGTCGGCGCGGCATTCGACCTTGCGGTCGCCGCCCACGAGGGCCAGCGTCGCGGTTCGGGCGAGCCGTACGTCACCCATCCGATCGCGTCGGCGCAGATCCTCGCCGAGCTCGGGCTCGACCCGATCGCGATCCAGGCAGCGCTGCTCCACGACGTCCCCGAGGACACCGAGTACAGCCTGACCGACGTCGAGGAGAAGTTCGGGGCGGAGGTCGCCCAGCTCGTCGACGGCGTGACCAAGCTGTCAAAGTTCAGCACCCACAGCCACGAGCAGCAGCAGGCCGAGAACATCCGCAAGATGCTCCTGGCGATGGCCCAGGACATCCGGGTCGTCCTGATCAAGCTCGCGGACCGCCTGCACAACATGCGTACACTGCACGGTTTGCCGTCGGAGAAGCAGCAGCGCATCGCCCGCCAGACGATGGAGATCTACGCGCCGCTCGCCGAGCGGCTCGGGATCTGGCAGATGAAGTGGGAGCTCGAGGATCTCGCCTTCAAGGCCCTCGAGCCCGAGCGCTTCCGCGAGCTGGCGAAGCTGCTCGACACGCGCCGGGTCGGTCGCGAGACGCACATCGAGCGGGCGATCGCCGAGCTCAGGCCACGCCTCGAGCAGGCCGGGATCAAGGCGGACCTGCAGGGCCGCCCGAAGCACATCTACAGCATCTTCAAGAAGATGGAGCGCAAGAGCGCGGAGTTCGGCGAGATCTACGACGTCTACGCCATCCGGATCCTGGTCGACGAGGTGCGCGATTGCTACGCGGCACTCGGCATCGTCCATTCGCTCTGGCGCCCGATCCCGGGGCAGTTCGACGACTACATCGCGGTCCCCAAGAACAACCTCTACCAGTCGCTCCACACCGCGGTGATCGCGCTCGACGGCAAGCCGCTCGAGATCCAGATCCGGACCTACAAGATGCACCAGGTCAGCGAGGTCGGGATCGCCGCCCATTGGCGCTACAAGGAAGGCACCAAGTCCGACCGCGAGTACGACGCCAAGCTCGCCTGGCTGCGCCAGCTGCTCGACTGGCAGCGGGACGTCTCGGACGCCACCGAGTTCGTCGAGGGGATCAAGCTCGACATCTTCCAGGACCAGGTCTTCGTGTTCACCCCGAAGGGCGACATCAAGGACCTGCCGGCCGGCGCCACGCCGCTCGATTTCGCTTACCGGATCCACACCGACGTCGGGCACCGGACGATCGGGGCGAAGGTCAACAATCGCCTCGTCCCGCTCGACTACCGGCTCAAGAATGGCGACATCGTGGAGATCGTCACGACCAAGGGCGAGCACGGTCCGTCGCGCGACTGGATGACCGTCGTCCGGACAAGCCACGCTCGCGAGAAGATCCGCCAATGGTTCAAGCGCAAGGACCGCGACGAGAACATCGTCCACGGCCGCGAATCGCTCGAGCGTGAGCTGCGGCGCCTGGCGCGGACCTCGATCTCGGCCGTGGGGCCAGACCGGATCGCCGAGACGGCGAAGAACTACAACTACGAGTCCCTCGATGACTTCTACGCCGCGATCGGCTATGGCGCGGTGGGCGCCCAGTCGGTCGTCATGCGGCTCGGGGTCGTCGACGACACGCAGGGCGCGCTGCCGACGGTCGCCCCCGCGCAGCAGGTGGCCCGGACGGGCGGCGTTCGGGTCAAGGGCGTCGGCGACCTGCTCGTCCGGTTCGCCAAGTGCTGCCACCCGATCCCGGGCGACCCGATCATCGGGTTCATCACCCGGGGCAAGGGCGTGACCGTCCACCTCCAGACGTGCCCGACGGTGGTCAACGAGCGCGAGGTCAGCCGGCTGATCGAGGTCGAATGGGAGTCGGCGCCCACCCAGAGCTACCCGATCGCGATCCGGGTGGAGGCCTACGACCGGACGGGCCTGCTCAGCGACATCACCCAGGTCGTGGCCGAGAACAAGGTCAACATCCTGGCGGCCAACGTCGGCGTCACCGCCGATCACACGGCCGTCGTGACGGCCACCCTGCAGGTCGCGTCCGTCTCGCAGCTCGCGAAGGTGATGAGCCGGATCGAGACGCTCAAGGACGTCATCAGCGTGCAGCGGGACAACGGCTGAGCCCCGCCTGAGGATGCCGACCTACCGAGCTCCGCGCGGAACCCGCGACCTGCTGCCCCCCGAAACGCCGCTGTGGACACGGCTCGAACGCCTGGCGGCCGATCTTGCCGCCCGGTATGGCTACCGGCGGATCGAGACGCCGCTGTTCGAGCAGGCCGACGTCTTCGAGCGGGGGATCGGCGCGGTCACCGACGTCGTCGAGAAAGAGCTCTTCCGGATCGCGCCGCGGACCGAGGAATCCGAGTCGTGGGCCCTGCGTCCGGAGCCGACGGCGGGGATCGTACGCGCCTACGTCCAGCACGGGATGCAGACGTGGCCGCAGCCGGTCAAGCTCGCCCAGACCGGGCCGATGTTCCGCTACGACCGGCCCCAGGCCGGCCGGTATCGGCAGTTCTGGCAGTTCGACGTGGAGGCCATCGGCGACCCGGGGCCCGCGGTCGACGCCGAGATCATCGAGCTCGGGTCCCGCTTCTACCGTGAAGCGGGGCTCGCCGGTGTGGAGGTCCTGCTCAACTCGATCGGCGACCCGGCCTGCCGGCCGGCGTACATCGCGGAGCTGACGGCCTACTTCGAGCCGCATCGGACCGACCTGCCGGCGATCGAGCGCGAGCGGCTGGATCGAAACGTCCTGCGCCTGCTCGATTCGCGGGCCCCGCAGATGGCCGTGCTCAATGCCAAGGCGCCGCGGATCACCGACCGCCTGTGCCCCGCCTGCGCGGACCACTTTGCCGCAGTCCGCTCGCACCTCGACGCCGTCGGCGTGACGTACCGACTCGAGCCGGGGCTCGTTCGCGGCCTCGACTACTACACGCGGACGGCCTTCGAGTTCTATCTCGTGGGTCGCGAGGGGCAACAGCAGGCGATCGGCGGCGGCGGGCGGTACGACGGCCTGGTCGAACTGCTCGGTGGTCGGCCGACGCCCGGGATCGGTTTTGGCATCGGGCTGGATCGCCTCGTCCTCGCACTGACCGAGAGCGGGGTTGCCACGCCCGTCGAGGCGACGCCGGCGGCGGTCGTCGTTGGCGCGAACCCCGACGATACGATTGCGCGCCTCCAGGTCGTGACGCAGTTGCGCGCCGCGGGAATCTCGTCGCGTGCCGAGCTCGGTCGGCGCAAGCTCGGCAAGCAGCTCGAGGCGGCCGCACGCGACGGCGCGCATTTCGCCGTGATCCTCGGCGACGAGCTGGCGGGCGGCGACGTCGGCCTGCGCGATCTGCCGGCCGGAACGCAGAAGGTCGTTGCACTCGCCGACCTGGCGCGTGAGATCGGACGTGCGCACGCGGCCCACCGCCACGGTGGAGGCGTCGACTGATTGGCACCCGCAGCATCTTCGCCGCCGCCGGGTTCGCCGAGGTCGGCCGCCCAACCCTCCGTCGGGTTGTGATGCGGGTCGACTCCCAGGCTCGGAGCCGCGGATGGCATCGGCGGACGGTGGCCCGAGGCCGCCGTGTCGCGTTGCCACGAATTCGCCACGTCCGACGGGTCGTCGCGCAGGGGCGCTCAACCGGCGATTGGCGTATGGTGCAACCGACAAGCCGGATTGTCCCTCGGGAGAGACCCGATGCTCGTATCGCTCGCACCGCTGTGGATCCTTGTCGTCTTCGCGATCGTCGGCGTCCTGGCGGGCGTCGCGCAGACGCTTGCGGATCGCTGGTGCCCCTACTGCAAGCTCCAGGTCAACTGGGATGCGTCGAGGTGTCCGCACTGCAAGTGCCGCCTTGATTGACCTCAGGTGACCGAGGTCGGCTACTTCGGCGAACCCGTGGGCTTGACATTACAAACTCCCGAAACGCTGGCGTTCTCCGCGGCCGGGCGCCACACTCGCCACCCGACGACATGAGGAACCGAATGACCGACGCTGCCCACCCGAGCATCACCGACACCTTGCAGGATTGGCGAGTCGCGGAGCGCGCCGCCGCTGTTGCACGACGCGGCACGGTTGCGGCCGAGACGGCCGCCGTGGCAGCGGCGGATGCCGCGGTTGCTGCGATAGCCACGGCCGAAGCAGCGAGGAGCGCGCTCGCGGCGATGACCCTCGCCGAGGAATCGGCGACCAAGACCGCAGCCGCGGCGAAGCTCGCCGCCTTGTCAACCCGGGCCGACGCCGTCAGCGCCGGCGCCTCCGCCGCGCTTGCCGACATCGACGAAGTCGAGGCACAGCTGCGATACCAGTCGGCGAGCAACAGTCGGGGATGAGACGAACCGCCGATTGACCCTTGATCGTGGTCGCGGGCATCGGTATAAAGCAGGGGCGTCCCGAAATCGGCCAAGGGAGAGACCGGTGGGTGACGTACGCAAGCCCAACGTAACCGAGGCGCTCCAGGAATGGCGGGTCGCGGAGCGTGCCGCAGCCGTCGCCAGGCGGGGCACGGTGGCCGCCGAGGCCGCGGCCGCCGCCGCGGTAGAAGCCGCCGAGGCGGCGATTGCCACGGCGGATGCGGCCAAGAGCGCCCTGAGAGCGATGACGCTGGCAGAGGAATCCGCGTCAAGGACGGCAGCCGCGGCAAAGGCCGCCGCGCTCTCGACCCGAGCAGGCGCCGTGGACGCCGAAGCGCTCGCGGCAATTGCCGATGTCGACGAGTTGGACGCCCAGGCTCGGTACAAGGAGGCCTCGCAACGGGCCTCGGAGCGCCGGGAGCCGCGCTAGCGAGCCTCGAAGACCGTGGCGAGCTCGTCCAGCGTCGGCACGACCGCCGCCGCTCCGGCCCCTCGGAGCGCCGCCGTGTCCACTGCCGAGCCCGCCGTGACCCCGATGGCGATCATGCCGGCGGCAACCGCCGATACCATGTCCCACGTCGCGTCGCCGA
>JBBEBJ010000156.1:0-2770 GCA_040882425.1 Chloroflexota bacterium
ACACTGGAGATCTACGTGGAACCGCATCTGCCTGCACCGGTCCTGTGGGTGGCCGGGACGACGCCGATCGCCGGCGCCCTGGCCGAGCTCGGCTCGGCGGCCGGCTGGCGCGTCTCGATCTTCGATCCGGTCGCTGATCCGGCGGCCTTCCCGGCGGCCGAGCGGGTCGTCGTCGGATCGGAGATCGGCTCGACGGATCTGGCTGCGAACCCCGCAATCGTCGTCGCAACCCAGGGTGTCTGGGACGAGGAGGCGCTCGCCGCCGCCCTCGCCAGGAACGTGGCGTATGTCGGTCTCGTCGCGTCGCCGACACGGGCGGCGGTCGTCCGCGCCTGGCTTCGCGATGAAGCGCGCGTCCCCGACGATCGGCTGGCCGCGCTTCGGGCACCGGCCGGTCTCGACCTGGGTGCGGAGACGGCCGAGGAGATCGCGATCTCGATCCTGGCCGAATTGGTCCAGGTCCGACGCGGGACGGCGGGCTTCGTTGCCTCGCCGGGCCCTGCCACGCTCGCCGGCACGACTCCGGAAGCCGGCCCGCAGCCAGTCGTCGACGACATCGTCCTGCTCGACCCGGTCTGTGGGATGACCGTCGATCGAGAACACGCGCGCCACCTCGCGGAACATGACGGCGTCGTCTACGCCTTCTGCTCCATGGGCTGTCGAACGAGCTTCATCCGCGAGCCGACCGCCTACCTGTCCGCGTCGGTATCATCGGCCGATTGACCGGCCGCGACCGGTCCCAGCCCCGGAGGCCCACATGCGTTTTGAAGGTACCGTGCCGATCCGCGCGCCTCGCGAGCGGGTCTGGGCGTTCGTCACCGACCCTGACCAGGTCGGCCAGTGCGGCCCCGGCGTCGAGACGATCGAGGTGATCGACCCGACCCATTTCAAAGCCACGGCAAAGGTGGGCATCGGGTTCATCAGCGCCCGATTCGTGGTCAACATGGAGTTCGCTGAGCAACAGCCGCCCGACCGGGCGATCATCAAGGCCCACGGCCAGGCCCCGGGCAGCGCCGTCGACGCCACCGCCGAGATGCACCTGTCCGACGGCGCGGACGGCACGACCGTCATGGACTGGAGCGCCGACGTCAATATCGCCGGCACCCTGGCGAGCGTCGGGGCGCGGCTGATCGAGGGGACAGCCAACAAGATGATCGGCCAGACATTCGACTGCATGCGCACCAGGCTGGAAGCGTGACGTTCTCGATCGTCGCCCTCGATCGCGCGACCGGGGATCTCGGGGTCGCGGTCCAGTCAAAGTTCCTCGCCGTCGGCGCGGTGGTGCCGTGGGCACGGGCCGGTGTGGGCGCGATCGCGACGCAGGCGTTCGCCAACGTGGCGTACGGCCCCGATGGGCTAGCCTTGCTAGGCGAGCCATTGCCGGCCGATCAGGTCCTGGCCCGACTGGTCGCGGCGGACGACTCCCGAGCGCAGCGCCAGGTCGGCATCGTCGACGGGCACGGTGGTTCGGCGACGCACACGGGCAGGGCCTGTTTTGCCTGGGCGGGTGGTCGGGCGGGGGACGGCTTCGCCGCGCAGGGCAATATCCTTGCCGGGGCGGCGGTCGTTGACGGGTTGGCCGACACATTGCTGGCCGGTGGCCGGCCCTTCCCCGAGTTGCTCGTCGCATGCCTCTCCGCCGCGGACGAGGCCGGTGGCGACCGTCGGGGTCGCGAGTCCGCGTCCCTCCTGATCGTCCGTGACGGGGGCGGCTTCGGTGGCGTCAACGACCGTTGGATCGACCTGCGGGTCGACCAGCACGACGATCCGATCGGCGAGCTCGCGCGCGTGCTCGAGTTCCAGCGGCTCTACTACGAACGACCCGATCCCAGCGACCTGCAACCGATCGACGGAGCCGTCGCCGCCGAGATCCGGGCCATCCTGGAGTCGATCGGCGGTGGACCGGGCGGTCGGTTCGGACACGTCTACGAACCGATGTTCGACGCCGCGCCGACCGACGAGGCGACGAGCCCGGTCGGCGAACCACGACCGTTCCCGTCCAATTGGGATGACGCCTGGCAAGGGGCGCTCGGGGAGTGGCTGGACGTCGAGAACCTCGAGGCACGGACGGCCGCCGCCGGCTGGATCGATCCGCGTGTGCTCGCCATCCTCCGATCGAGGCGGCCAGCCTGAGCGTGGAGCGACTCAGCCGGGTCGTCGGGCCGATCGCGACGAACGTCCATGTGCTGGCCGATCCCAGGACGGGTGAGGCGATCGCCATCGACACGGCGACGCCGTCGCTCCCCTGGATCGCTGACGAGCTGGCCGCGCGATCCTGGACGCTCAAGCTGATCGTCTCGACCCACGGTCACTGGGATCACATCGGCGACAACGCGGCCGTGGCCGCGCACACCGGCGCCGGGATCGCGGTGCATCCGCTCGACCGGGATCGCCTCGAGCGACCCCAGGCCGGCTCGGCGCCGTTTCCCATCCCGCCGTCCGTGCCGGCGGTCGAGCTGGCGGAGGGTAGCATCATCCGGTTCGGCGAGTTCCGCCTCCGCGTACTCCACACTCCGGGCCACACGGAGGGTTCGGTCTGCCTCCTGGCCGAGGACGACGGTCTGCTCTACAGCGGCGATACGTTGTTCCAGGCCGGCTGGGGTCGCGTCGACCTGCCGGGTGGCGATCCGGCGGCCATGGTCGAGTCGATCGCGCGGCTGGCCACGCTCGACGATCGCGTCGCGGTCCTCCCGGGCCACGGCAACGCCACGACGATCGCCCGCGAGCGCGCCTGGATGGAGCTCGTCCGCGACCAGCGACGCCTGTTCGC
>JBBEBJ010000157.1:0-2743 GCA_040882425.1 Chloroflexota bacterium
CCAGGCGGCCGCGCTCGATCGTGCGTGGAAATCGGCTTCGCGAACCTCGTTGACCCGGCAATCCGGTCCTGCACCGCGCCCAAGGGTCACCTTGCCGACAAATGGCATGAAACTCGCTCGGTGGATCGGCCCAACCGGCCCGACGGAACCCGAGTGGAGGGCGTCAGCTCGGCTGCGAGGCCGCCGGCTCGGGTGCAGGAGCCTCGGCCTCCGGCTCGGGTTCGTAGGCCTCGGCCTCCGGCACGGGTTCGTAGGCCTCGGCCGCCGGCTCGGGTTCGTAGGCCTCGGCCTCCAGCTCGTCAGGGCGGCCGAAGTCGCCGCGCGTCGGGACGAACAGGACGAGCCCTGCCGCGATGAACACCACGAGGAACGTGTAGAGCAGTGACGCACCGGTCAGGACGAGAGACAGCACGGCAAGCGCCGCGCACACCCCGTAGATCAGGAGCACCGTCTGCCGGTGCGACAGGCCAAGGTCGAGCAGCCGGTGGTGGATGTGCTGGCGGTCCGGCGTGAACGGTGACCGTCGCTGCGACAGGCGCCGCACGATGATCCAGAAGGTGTCGATGATCGGCACGCCGAGCACGAGGAGCGCGACCGCGACCTTGGCCGTCCCCAGGATGGACAGGATGGCGAGCGTGTAGCCCACGAACTGGACGCCGCTGGTGCCGGCGAAGATCCTCGCCGGGTAGAAGTTCCAGCGGAGGAACCCAAGGAGCGCTCCCGCCAGCACGAAGCAGAGGACCGCGATCAGCGGCTGGTTCACCCGGGTCGAGAGGCTGATCAATCCCAGCGTCACCGACGCGATGATGGCGACGCCCGACGACAGGCCGTCGAGGCCGTCGATCCAGTTGATGCTGTTGATCATGCCCATGATCCAGAAGATCGTGAAGCCGAACGCGACCCACGGGTGGAACACGATGATCCCGGGTCCGAACGGATCGTTGACGATCTCGATCCCGATCCCGAGGGCGACCGCGCCCGCGGCCAGCCCGAACTGGCCGAGGAACTGCCAACGCGCCCGGAGGTTGAACAGGTCGTCCATGGCGCCGAGCCCCGCCGCGGCGGCCCCACCCAGCAGCAGCGCCGCCACGTCGAGGGGACGCAACGAGGGCGGCACCGCGATCAGACGGGCGCTCTCGTTGACGATGAGGAATCCGCCGGCGACGACGAGGAACGAGGCAGTCACGGCCAGGCCGCCACTGCGCGGGACCGGCTTGACGTTGACCCGGCGGGCACCGGGTCGATCCACGATCCGATAGCGCAGCACGATCCGGCGGACCCGCGGGGTCAGGACGAACGAGAGAAGCGTCGCCGCGAGCAGGACGGCAATGATCGGCCCGATGGCACTGCCGATGCCCGGGATGAGGGTCACGCCGCGGGCAGGCCCGGAACAGGGAACTGGTCCACGATCTGGCGGACCTCGGCGGCCAGGCGCGCCTGGACGGCCGGCTCCTCGCGATGGCGGATCGCGTCGACGATCATCCGCCCCACGGTCCGCATCTCGTCGGGCCCGAACCCGCGCGACGTGATCGCCGGTGTCCCGATCCGGATCCCGGACGCGGTGTTGGGCGGCAGCGGATCGAACGGGATCGCGTTCTTGTTGACCGTGATCCCGATCTCGTCGAGCAGGTGCTCGGCTTCCTTGCCGGTCACCCCGAGCGGGGTCACGTCGACGAGCAACAGGTGGTTGTCTGTCCCGCCCGAGACGACGCGGGCGCCGAGCGCCGTCAGCGTGTCGGCCATCACCCCCGCGTTCTCGACGGTGCGCCGCTGGTCCTCGCGGAAGGTCTCGCCGGCCGCCAGCTTGAGGGCGACGGCCTTGCCCGCGATCACGTGCATCAACGGGCCGCCCTGCGTGCCCGGGAAGACGTTGCGATCGACCGAGGCGGCGAGCGCGCCCGCGGCGGTGCCGCCCTTGACGAGCGGGAAGTCCGCCGCGTCCAGCTCCGGGCGCAGGTCGCGGCGACTGAAGATCAGCCCGCCGCGCGGGCCTCGCAGGGTCTTGTGGGTCGTCGTCGTGATCAGGTCCGCGTGCGGGAACGGGCTGGGATGCACGCCCGCGGCGACCAGACCGGCGAAATGGGCCATGTCCACGAAGAGGATCGCCCCCACGGCCCGGGCGATCGCGGCCATCCGCGCGAAGTCCCAGGTCCGCGGGTAGGCCGAGGCACCACCCACGATCAGCTTCGGACGAACCTCCAGCGCCTGCGCCTCCATCGCGTCGTAGTCGATCCGTTCGGTGTCCTGGCGGACGCCGTAGGCGTGCACCTCGTAGAGCCGCCCGGAGAAGTTGAGAGCCATCCCGTGGGTCAGGTGGCCGCCGTGGGCGAGGTTCATGCCCATGATCCGGTCGCCGGGCTGGAGGACGCTGAAATAGGCCGCCATGTTGGCCTGCGCGCCGGAGTGCGGCTGGACATTGACGTGTTCGGCGCCCGGAAAGAGCTCGAGGGCGCGTTCCTGGGCGAGCCGCTCGGCGACGTCGACGTACTCACACCCGCCGTAGTAGCGCTTGCCCGGCAGGCCTTCGGCGTACTTGTTGGTCAGCCACGAGCCCTGCGCCTCCATCACGGCCGCGGAGACGTAGTTCTCGCTGGCGATCAGCTCGATCTTGTCGTGCTGGCGGCGGCGCTCGTCGAGCATCGCCTCCCAGAGCTCCGGGTCGACGTCGGCGATCGACTCGAGCGCCAGGCCCGTCGGTGGCGAGATGGTCATGGTCTGGCCGACTCCTTCCTGCCGCTCGCGC
>JBBEBJ010000158.1:0-2734 GCA_040882425.1 Chloroflexota bacterium
CGCCCTCGTAGCGGATGACGTCCTCGAGCCCCTGCAGGCTCTCCGCCACGGGACGGGGTTCCGCCTCTCCCCAGCGATGGGTGTCCGGGTAGCGGACGACGCCGACCAGACCGGGCTCGTTCGGCCAGCGCCGCGGATCGCCCGTCAGGGTCATGGCCCCGAACGTCGCGCCGTGGTAGGAGCGATACCGGGCCAGGATCTTGTGCCGGCCGGTGTAGTGCCGGGCAAGCTTGATCGCGTTCTCGACCGCCTCCGCGCCACCGAGCGTGAAGAAGACCTTGTCCAGGTCGCCCGGCAGGATCTCGGCGAGCTTGGCGCCGAGGCGTGCCCGGATCTCCGTGGCGAACGCGGGCTGGACATACTGGAGCTTCATCGCCTGCGCCGTGATCGCCTCGACCACGCGCCGGTCGCCGTGCCCGATGTTGACCGACATGAGCTGGCTGTTGAAGTCGAGGATCCGCCGGCCCTCGGGCGTGTACAGGTAGACACCCTCGGCGTGATCGATGGCGATCGGGTCCACCGCCCCCTGGACGGACCACGAGAAGAACGTGTGCTCACGCGAAAGCCTGGAGATCTCCTCGCTCGTCATCGAGCCCGGAGCGGTCGTGATGCTCATCGATACACCTCTGGAAGTGGCGCGTCGGTCTGACCGCCATTACAGCACAACGACGATGGCGCAGCGCCGCGCCCAGTAGGCGCCCGTCCCGCTCGCAGCTCCGGCCGAGACGCCACGATCAGGTCCCACCCGCCTCGTCGACCTCGGCGAGACACCGCAGGATCGTCGCCGCGGACCGGTCGATGTCGACCGCTGATGTCTTCCACGAGCTGACCGAGACGCGCATCGCAGCCCGACCGCGCCAGGTCGTCCCACCCAGCCAGCACGTGCCCTCACGCTGGACCGCGTCGATCACGGCGCGCGTCCGGGTGTCACCGAGGGCATCGGCGCGACTGGGATCGTCGGCCGCGTCGTCGGCCGGTCCCTCGAACCGGACCAGCACCTGGTTGAGCACCACCTCGTTGAGGATCGCGACCCGCGGTCCGGCAGCAAGCTTGTCGGCCATCCGCCGCGCATGTGCGCAGTCGCGCTCGATCAGGTCCGCGAGGCCGGTTCGCCCGAGCGAGCGAAGCGCGGCCAGGACCGCGAACCCACGCGCCCGGCGCGAGGATTCCGGGACCCAGTTGTAACTGTCGCGCTCGCCGCCGGCCGTCTCCACGTAGTACTCGGCACCCAGGGTCATCGCCGCGTGGTGGGCGGCCCGGTCACGGACGAACACCAGGCCGGAGTCGTATGGCACGTTGAGCCATTTGTGCGCGTCAGTCGACCACGAGTCCGCCTGGTCGTGTCCGCGCATCCGGTCCTGCATCGACGGCACCGTCGCGGCCCAGATCCCGAACGCACCATCGACGTGGACCCAGGCGCCGCGCTCGTGGGCGATCGGGATCAGCTCGTCGAGCGGATCGAAGGCGCCGGTGTTCACGTTGCCGACCTGGGTGCAGACGATCGTCGGTCCATCGATCGCGGCAAGCGCCGACCGGAGCGCGTCGGGCGGCATCCGGCCCTGGTCGTCCGACTCGATCCGGCGGACGCGCTCGCCATCCCGACCCAACCCCAGCATCTGGAGCGAGGCGTAGACCGTGACGTGGGTGCCTTCGTGGGTGAGGACCGTGACCGGCGGCGCACCCTGCAGCCCGCGTCGCTCCACGTCCCAGCCGGCCGCGGCCAGCACCGCATGGCGGGCGGCGGCGAGCGCGGTGAAATTGGCCATCGTTGCGCCCGTCACGAAGCCGACGCTCGTGCCCGAAGGGAGCCCCAGCAAGTCGACAAGCCAGTCGCTGGCCACCTCCTCGGCAACAGCCGCCGCCGGCGAGATGACATAGAGACCGGCGTTCTGGTCCCAGGTCGAGGTCAACCAGTCCGCCGCGAGCGCCGCGGGCAGGCTTCCGCCGATCACGAACCCGAAATACCGCGGACCCGCCGTCGCCACCAGCCCGGGATCTGCGGCGGCCGCCAGCGCTTCGACGACCTCGACCGGCTCGGCGCCCACCTCGGGCAGCGGACCACCCATCCGTTGCCGAAGCGCGGCGAGGTCGACCGGCCCGCCGACTGGCCGGCCCTCGAGGCTGTCAAGAAACGTCGCCGCCATGTCGGCGGTTCGGGTCAGGAGCGCGCGGCCGTCGGTCATCGATCCTTCCTCCAGCTGTTCGGTCGGGCGCGGTCCGGCGGGCGGGCCGCCTCGTGGCACACGGGCGACGTCTGGTGCTAGTGTGATCGAGGGTCCCCGAATCGGGAGAGCATATGGACCGCGACGCCTTTCATGCCTGGCTCGTGCGGTACGTCGACGCCTGGCGGCTGAACGATCCGGTCGCCATCGGCGACCTGTTCAGCCAGGACGTTCGTTACGCGTTCGATCCGTTCGGCGAGGCCGTCGTCGGGCGCCCCGCCGTCGTGGCGGCCTGGTTGACCGACCCGGACGAGCCGGACACCTGGGAAGCCGACTACGAGGTCCTCGCGGTCGATGGCGACACGTTCGTCGCCCACGGCCGGACACGCTACCTGACCGATGACGGCGGGGACATCGATCGCGAGTTTGCCAACGTGTTCGTCTGCCGGTTCGACGATGACGGCCGCTGCAACGAGTTCACCGAGTGGTTCATGCGTCGCCGACCGGAGGCCCTCCCGGATTAGGAGCGACGCCCGCGTCGGACCCCGTTGGGAGGTGTACCCTCCCCTTCT